>JAGTQG010000035.1 GCA_018396875.1 Candidatus Bathyarchaeota archaeon | reverse complement strand
AGTGAACTTCCTTTTTCTATCTCTAAAAGCATCTTTTAAGGAAAATAGAGATAGCCTTAGGAGAGAGGTTGATTAAGTTTTAGCACTTTTTTCAAGCCCAATAGTAATGGAGCACCAGCTATGAAAGTTACAACGCTAACAAGGAAGTCCTCTACATACGAACCCACAGCTCCGGGGATAAACCATTCGTAGGCTAAGGCTTCATATGTTAGTCCTAAAAATTCATAGTATCTGCATGGAATCAGTATGAAAACTCTTGTCATTGAGTCTGCAACTGTGCTTACAAAAGCCGTTAGTAATAAAGCCGCCGTAAATTTTTCAGGGTGTTCCATCCAAATCCATCTGCCCGTCTTTGAGGTCGGATAAACGATAGCAAAAGCCACCAGCAAGTCTAGCACAGTCCAGAGAGGAAGCATTCTTCCGTAAGGGTGGAGGAAATAGGCGCTCAGCATCGCGCCATAAATGAGTTGCACTTCTTTCCATCTTCCCCTTGCCAAGAAACCAGCGGCTGCAACACCTATCGGTTCGGCAATTAAACCAAACAGCCACCAAATGCTTGGTTTAATTAGTCTTGCAATCCCGCTGCCTATTAAGGCTGAAGCAAAACCAATTGATGGACCTAACACAATTCCTTCAATAGGCATCAAATATATTACAAAGCTTCGCCAAGGTCCCTCGGGTAGATATAGGACGGCATGTAAGGCTGCAAAAACGGCTGTTAAAGCAATTCTTTGTGTTACGCGCAATCAGCTCACCTTTTGCCCTTAAATTTGCCACTTTTCCATAATTAAAAATAATCTTTGCCGTCGATTAAGACTACTCTACTTTAACTTTCACTATTTGTAGGGCCAAAAATAGCTAAAGCTAATGACTGAAACGCTGTTTTAACACCACAACAGTTAATTATAGATTTTAAAATTCAGTTTCCATCTCTCACAGGAGGAAAAAATGTGACAGTTGTTGAAACGTTGGAGAAGCTTTCAAACGCTTGTGGCGTAGCTGGAAGAGAAGACGAAGTCCGAAAAATCATGAAAGAGCTTCTTAAACCATATGTTGACGAAATCTCAGAGGACAAGCTTGGAAACGTTATAGGCGTGAAAAAGGGTGAGAAAAACGCGCCGAAAATCATGCTGGCAGCCCACATGGACGAGATAGGCCTTTTCGTAAAAACCATTTCTAAGGAAGGTTTTCTCCAGTTTGCGAAAATTGGCGGGATAGACGACCGCATCTTGCTGGCACAAAAAGTGTTAGTTCACACGGAAAAAGGACCTTTGCACGGAATTATAGGGTCTAAGCCGCCCCACATCCAGAAAGAGGAAGAACGCAAAAAAGTGTTAACCTTCGACGAGCTTTTCATAGACATAGGCGCCGAAAGCCTAGAGGAAGCTCGAAAGATGGGTGTGAAAATAGGCGACCCGGTAAGCTTCGACATAAAATTCGCCAGAATAGGAAACGACGTCGTCATCGGAAAGGCCTTCGACGACCGAGTTGGCTGTGCAGTCATGATTGAAGCCATGAAAATGTTGAAGAAGACGGAATGCACCGTCTACGCCGTTGGAACAGTGCAGGAAGAAGTCGGCTTAAGAGGCGCCACAGTGGCAGCTTTCGGCATATACCCAGACGTCGGCATAGCCCTCGAAGTGACGGTGGCGGGAGACGTTCCAGGTGTCAAAGAAGTGGAAGCCCCAGTGAAAATGCGAAAAGGACCGGCAATAGAAGTTGCAGATATGGGGTTGATCACGCATCCAAAGGTTTTGCGACTCTTAGTGGAAGCGGCGGAAGAAAACAATATACCCTACCAGCTTGAGACGGGATTGCCCGGCTCAACGGACGCTGCCCGCATAGCCCTAACTAGAGAAGGAGTCCCAAGTGGCGTTATATCGGTGCCAACCCGCTACATTCATAGCCCTGCATCCCTTGCAAGCCTTAAAGACTTGGAAAACGCCGTAAAGCTAACAGTTGCAGCTATTCAGAAAATTCCAAAGCATTTCTAGCAAAGCAGAATAAGTTAAATCTCTTTCACACAATATTTCGTGAATGCAAGAACTGCTGGCACAGCTATTATATAGGGTAAAAACCACGCTGAAAACTGCGTTAGAAACGTGGCTTGTGCAAGTTTATCCAACACCTCAGTGTTCGTTATTATTCCGGATTGAAAGCTGTTCCAAAGACCATGAACCAGAATAAGCGGTACGAGGTTTCTGGTTTTAGCGTAAAAATAGCCGAAAAGCAAGCCAAAAAGAAATGTGATCGTAATGTATCGAAGCATACCATACAAGTTGAAGGGTGAAAGATCCCAGACGAAGTGCCACAACCCAAACAGTGCCGCTTGAAAGAGGACAGCTTTCAAAACACCGAACTGTTCTATGCTGGTTTGAATGTAACCTCTGAAAAGCCCCTCTTCACTTACGCCCACAAGTAGTGTTTGGAAGGGCATTGACAACAGAAAGAAGGCAACGTCAAAGGACGAAAACACCATCTGATTCATGATAAAATAAACCATGAAACAGTGAACAAGCAAAATTGTTCCTTGGAGGATCGCGAAGTAAACAACTCCATATAGGAGGGCCTTTATCATTCTATGTGTTTTGAAGCCGAAAACAGACAATTCCTTTTTCTCTACAAGAACAATGGTTAAGGTTAAGAGGTAAATTAATGGCGTCTTTTCATACGGCATGTTAAACATAAGCACTGACGGAATGCGCACAAGCAGAGCCAAAAGGAAAAGCATCAAAGCCCAACCAGCAACAACGCCTATGGATTTTTTGTCAACTTTATCTGAAAGTTTAATCCTACCGGAGTAGTCCTTCACCCAAAGGTAAAGCGGGATTAGCAAAGTCAAAGCAAAAATCATGGGAGGCCAGCTTTCTCCGCGAGAGAGAAAAGCCACCAGCATTATCGCCAGTGCAACGGTGAAGTAGACAATGATGGTAATGGCGAATAGCTTTTTCATGGCCTTTTTATGTGAAATTTAACATCTATAAAAATTGTGGCAAATAATTTAAAACAGCGTTCACCCTTTATGGTTTAACGGCGCGACCATGAGAGGTAAGAAGGGCTACAGGTTTCTTGAGCATATGGCAGACGCGTATATAGCAGCCTACGGAAAAGACCTGGCAGAAGCCTTGGAGAACGCAGCGGCTGCCATGTTTGACGTTATGACAGATATTAAAAAGGTCGGTCCAGAAATCGAAGACTACGTGGAAGTCTCAGGGGAAGACGAATACGCACTGCTTTATAACTGGCTTGAGGCGCTTCTTGTTAAGGCGGAAATTGAAGGAATGCTCTACTCAAAGTTCAAAATTACAGAGTTGAACAGGAACAACGGCGGTTTTAGACTTAAAGCCAAAATCTGGGGTGAAAAATTCAACCCTCAAAAGCACGTGCAAAAGGTTGGCGTTAAAGCCGTCACCTACCACCAGATGGAGATAGTAAAGAAAAAGGATAGGGCTGTTGTCAAATTTATCTTGGACATCTAATATGCTAGGCAAGGTTCAGTTTCTTCAAGCCCGCCAATATTTCTTCGACGATAACTTCTGGCGGCGTTTCAAGTTTTTCGCATTTAACCTCCACAAAGGGCACGTTTTTATCCCTATAATAGGCTAGTAGGGGCTGTGTTTGTTTTTCATACACTTCTATGCGTTTTCTGACGACTTCGGGTGTATCGTCTGAACGCTGATAAAGAGGCCCGCCGCACTTGTCGCATATCATGTCATTTTTTGGCTTTAGGAAAAGAAGGTTATATATGGCGCCGCAGTTTTGGCATATCCGCCTCGAAGACAAACGTTTGACGATTATCCAGTCCGGCACAATCAAGTGGATTACAGCATCTATTTTAGCAATTCTGTCCAGTGCTTGGGCTTGCCAAACTGTCCGTGGGTAACCATCCAAAATAAAGCCTTTTCCCTTTGGGATTTTAGCCAAATTCTCCTTTAACACATTGAAGGTTATTTCGTCTGGAACAAGCAAACCCTTCTCAACATATTCTCTAACGCTTTCACCCAGCGACGTGCCAGTTTTTATCATTTCCCTAAAAATGTCGCCCGTTGATATAACCTCAACGTTGAGCCTTTCCTTAAGCCTAGAGGCATAAGTGCCTTTCCCAGAACCAGGTGGACCAAAGATTACGAGTTTAACCATGCCTTTTCGCCTTTCCAAAGACTCTTTCTTTAGGGCTTTGCCTATTTTTTAAGTGTTGCTATCCGCCTTAACGGATGATAAAGGCTATTTCTCTAACTAGGGTTTCCGGGATTACGGCTTTGCCCTTTCGCTTGTTGAGTTTAACAAAACCTATTTTTTTAAGGGTTTGAAGGTCTTGGTAAACGTTTTTCACGTTGCGCCTCAACTTTTTGGCTAGATCATTTATGGATTCCACCCTTGAATTTGCTAAGTAACGCAGGAGTTCAATACGTTTAGGCGTAAGCATAGCCGCGTTTTCTGGTTTAAGCTCTTTGACTTCTTCCATGACATAGTCCAGCGTGCCCTCCTCCAAGTAGCCCCTGTAACTGTCTATGAGTTCAGCCCACTCGAAGAAGGCGTCAGCGAACTTGGCGTCAAGCCGTTGTTTGAGAAACAACTCCTCAAACTTTTCAAAGGTCATCCCAAACTCTAGCTCGAAACGCCTAATCCGCTCCTCAACTTCTTCTGGTGTAAGGTTCCTAACAATCCGAACAAGCATGTTTGCCCACAAGTTAGAAAAGCGTTTGGTCCATTAAAGGTTATATGCAAAATGTTTAAAACTGTTGACGCTCATCTGGAAACTCTGTTTCATAAGGAAGGTTTGGAACATGAGCTTGGTGAAAGTCAACGAGCACATTTACATGGTCGACGTCGAAGTGGCTGGTGCGAGAAACTTCATCGCAAGCTACATTTTAAGAGGCGAGAAGACAATAATTGTTGAAACTGGCCCTATATCTTCGGTTTACAACCTTATCCATGGCTTAGAGGAGTTAGGCGTTAAACCCGAAGAAGTTGCCTATGTTGCCGTTTCCCACATTCACTTAGACCACGGCGGAGGTGTGGGACCACTGCTGCGTCGTTTTCCAAAGGCCAAGGTTGTTGTCCATGAGCGGGGAGCTCCCCATCTTGCCAATCCGGAAAGGCTTTGGCAGCAAGCCCAATCTGTTCTTGGACCCATAGCTGAAATTTATGGAAAGCCGGAGCCCGTACCCATGGATCGAATTGTAGCGGCACATGATGGCATGACGCTAGATGCGGATGGTGTCACGCTTAAAGTTTTGGAGACTGTTGGACACGCCCCGCATCATTTGAGCTTCTATGAGCCTCTTAGCAACGGGATTTTTACAGGAGACTCTGCCGGAATATATCTCAACGAGATAGGTGTTATTGTCCCGACGACGCCTGCGCCTTTCCGTCTAGATATGGCGCTAGCCGCCTTAGAGAAAATGGCAAGCTTGAAGCCTTCAACCCTTTATTACACGCATTTTGGTAAGGCTGAAAAAGCCCTCGAAAAACTCCAATTTTACGCTAAACAGCTTAAGCTTTGGGCCAGCATCGCTAAGGAAACTTTGGAGAAAGGCGAAGGCCTAGACGAAATGCGTAAAAAAGTTTTGGAACAAGATGAAGCCGTTAGAAAGGCTTTGGAATATGTTAAGGCACACAGGGTTTTCAGCGAGAAGTCGTTAGTGGGAAGCATGTTTGGAATTTTTGAGTATGTGAAAAATTTTGGCTTTCAAGCATAGTTTATTGGTGTATAGGCCAAAATTCTTTATATCAAAGTCTTCCCCAAGTCTGGTTAGGGTGAAAATTTATGGGCGAAGAAGGAGAAGGAAGACCACCTTCTGAAAAAGTACCCCTTGAAAAGGTTAACGATTACACTTGGCGCATCCCAAAATACAAGCCTGGAATGAGAGTTCCGGGTATTATATTCGCTAACAAAGAATTGTTGGAGAAAATGCAGACAGACAGAACTTTAGAACAGTGCGCTAACGTTGCCCACTTGCCCGGCATATACAAGTATTCCATAACGTTGCCTGACGGCCACGAAGGCTACGGCTTTCCAATAGGCGGCGTGGCGGCAACAGACTATGAAGAAGGTGTTATAAGCCCCGGCGGTGTGGGCTACGACATAAACTGCGGCGTTCGCCTTTTAACAACAAATCTAACCGAGAAAGACATAAGGCCAAAGCTTGTAGAGCTGACAAACGCCATATTCGAGAACGTTCCATGCGGCTTGGGAAGCCGCCGAAAAGACTTCAAAGTGACAATCCATGACTTGGACAGGCTTGCTATGGAAGGCGTTCAATGGGCCATAGACCAAGGCTTAGGGTGGGATGAGGATGCGGAACACTGCGAGGAGCGGGGCTGCATGAAAAACGCTAATCCAGACAAGGTTTCAACAAACGCCAAAAACCGCGGCTTGCCCCAAATAGGTACGTTGGGCTCTGGAAACCACTTTCTCGAAATCCAGAAGGTTGACAAAATTTACGATGAGAAAACAGCCAAAACCTTCGGAATAGAACAAGAAGGCCAAGTAACCGTCATGATTCACTGTGGCTCAAGGGGCTATGGCCACCAAATCTGCTCGGATTATTTGAGGGTTATGGAACGCGCCGTTCACAAGTACAAAATTGTCTTGCCTGACCGCGAACTGGCATGTGCCCCTGGAACCAGCAGAGAAGCTGAAGACTACTATGAGGCTATGGCGTGTGCCATCAACTATGCTTTTGTAAACCGTCAGGCCATAATGCACTGGGTTAGACAAAGCTTTCAACAAGTCTTCAAACAGGACCCAGAAAAGTTTGGCTTAAAACTGTTGTATGATGTGGCCCACAACATCGCCAAAATCGAAACCCACAAAGTGAACGGTGAAAAAAAGAAAGTTTGGGTTCACCGAAAAGGCGCAACAAGAGCCTTCCCGCCTGGACACCCGGAAATTCCGGCGGACTACCGAAGCGTAGGCCAGCCCGTAATAATTCCCGGAAGCATGGGGACAAGCTCTTGGCTGCTGGTTGGCACCGAGAAAGCAATGGAGATAAGTTTTGGCTCAACAGCTCACGGTGCTGGAAGAATGTTAAGCCGCGCCGCCGCCAAAAGGAGATTCTTCGGCGGAGACGTCAAGCGAAGCCTAGAACAACGCGGTATAGCTGTTCGAGCAGCCAGCGCCGTCGTGCTCGCCGAAGAGGCAGATCCAGCATACAAAAACGTGGATATAGTGGCGGAGGTAAGCCACAAAGTTGGTATAGCCACAAAAGTTGCCAGACTCGTGCCGCTCGCAGTGGTAAAAGGGTAACCTTGACTGTAAAGGGCTAATTTAGCGCCTTTTTCTGAAGAACATTAGCCCGTCTTTTTCGCATACATATTCGAAGCCGACTTCCAGCAGCTCCTTGATTTCATCAGGTGTTTTTGCAATCTTCACTGTGAACTCGTCGTTTGAATCTTGGAATATTGCTTTCTCAATTTGGATATACATTAGAGTGGT
>JAGTQG010000034.1 GCA_018396875.1 Candidatus Bathyarchaeota archaeon | reverse complement strand
GGATGTTGCGTCATTACCGATTGAAAATGTGAAAATTTTGGCGAGACAAAAGCTTGTTGAAAGAGTTGAGGTCAAAGGTTTTCATGGAAAAAGTTAAGAGAGAGCATGTTTTCTTTTATGGCAAGCTGAGTGGTCGAAATGAATGTTCCTAAGGAAATTAGGACTTACTGCCCTCGATGTAAAACTCACCAAGTGCATACTGTTTCGCTTTATAAGGCTGGTAAGCGTAGGGCTTTGGCTAAGGGCGAACGTCACCACGCCCGTGAGAAGAGGGGTTATGGTGGGCAGAAGTATCCGCTTCAGCGTAAGTTTGCTAAAACCACTAAGAAGCAGACTTTGAAGCTAAAGTGTAAGGTTTGCGGCTATACGAGGCATAAAGAGGGGATCCGCCTAAGAAAGCTTGTTATAGCCTAGGGTTGGAGGGGTTGTCTTATGGCGGAGTGGGAGAAGCTTATTCCAAGGCCTAAAAGCCGTTTTCTGAGGGTTAAATGTTTAAAGTGCGGCAATGAGCAGATGGTTTTTAGTCATGCCGTGAATAGGGTTAGTTGTAATGTTTGTGGCGCTGAGTTGGCAGAACCATCCGGTGGGAAAGCCATAATTAAGGGCGAGGTTGTTGCAGTTTTTGAGTGAAAGATGGTGAGTTTATGGTTTTAAAAAGGCAGGAGTGGCCTGAAGTTGGCGACTTGGTTATTTGCACTGTGGAGACGGTTACGGATTATGGGGCTTATGTTAGGCTTGACGAATTTAACAAAAAAGGGCTTTTGCACATTTCCGAGGTTGCTTCATCGTGGATTAGAAACATAAGGGATTATGTTCGAGAAGGCCAGAAAGTTGTTTTGAAGGTTCTCCGAGTTGACCCAGAAAAAGGACACATAGACTTGTCCCTTAGAAGAGTCACAAAGCGGGAAAAAATTGAGAAGATGCTTTCATGGAAGAGGGAACGAAAAGCCGAAGGTTTGCTTCGCAGCGTTGCCGAAAGAGTTGGCATGTCTGTTGAAGAGCTTTACGAAAAGGCTGGCGCCCTCATAGACGAAAAGTATGGACTGTATGAAGGTTTTGAAAAGGCATCCGCAGAAGGCGTGGAGGTTTTAACAAAGATAGGTGTTCCAGAAGACCTAGCCGAGGCTTTTGTTGAAGTTGCAAGGGAAAGAATACGCGTGCCCATGGTGAAAATTAGAGGCATAGTTGAACTTCGCTGCCTGCGGCCGGACGGTGTTAAAGTAATAAAGGAAGCTTTTCTAAACGCCAAGAAGACTGAAAGGGCGCGGGATGTAAATGTTAGATTTTATGTTATGGCCGCGCCAAAGTACTGTATTGAGGTCTCAGCTGACAACTATAAGCATGCGGAGTCCGTTCTGCAAAGGATTGCGGAAAACGTTATTTCAAATGTTGTTAAAGCTGGTGGACAAGGCGTCTTCAGAAGGGAAAAATAGTGGGTTGGCTCCTAAGGAAGTGCGTGAAGTGTGGAACGTACACGCTAAGGAAGGATAAATGCCCAAAATGTGGTGGGGTAGTTCGAATACCGCATCCTCCAAAATTTTCGCCAGAAGATAAATACCTTAAGTATCGGATGGCAATAAAGGAGGAGGCTTCACGTTGAAGGAAACATTCATCAAAGAATTAATGAAGGTTGAGTTGAAAAATCCGATAATGATTGAGGGGCTTCCCGGCCTTGGGCTTGTTGGAAAAATTGCCATAAGATATTTGATCAAAAAGTTGAATGCTCAAAAATTTGCGCATTTATATTCGCCTCATTTCCCCTACTTTGTGCTTGTAAACAAGAAGGGAAGCGTTAGACTTCTGCGTGGAACCTTTTACTTCTGGAAAAATGATGGAGGCGAAAGCGACCTAATATTGTTTACTGGAGACAGTCAAGCTCAAACAATCGAGGGACAGTATGAGATTTCTAATAAAATTTTGGATTTTGCCAAACAGTGCAACGTGAAGCTTGTAATTACGATAGGCGGTTATAGGGTGGAGGTGAAAGACAAGCCAAAAGTTATTGCAGCGGCAACAAATCAAAACGTTCTTGACCGCGCCTTAAAGGCTGATGCAATAATAAGCCCCTTGGGAAGCCCCATTGTTGGTACAGCTGGCCTAATTTTGGGTTTAGCGCCTTTTAAAAAAATTGATGCCTTATGCCTTTTAGGTGAAACAAGAGGCTATCTACCAGATCCAAAGGCTGCCAAAAGCGTTTTGGAGGTCTTATCGAAGTTTCTGGGTCTAAGCCTCGATCTCTCCGGACTTGATGAGGAAATTGCTAAAGCTGAAAACATGGTTGCTCGCCTCCACAAAATCGAGGAAAAAAGAGCCTTACAAGCAGAAGAAATGCGAAGGGAAGAAGATAAGAAAATAACCTACATATCTTAACTTGAAAGTTAGAAAGCGTTAGCGAATTCGCTTTCAATTATTTCAACTATTCTTTTGGCAGCGTTTCCATCTCCATAAGGGGATTTTTCAGGCAATTTTTCCCGGCTATTTAAGGCTCTTTCTATTGCCTTTAAAATGTCCTCTTTGTTTACTCCTACAACTTTTGCGAAGCCAGCTGCAACTGCTTCAGGCCTCTCGGTTGAGATACGTAAAACTAACACAGGCTTTCTTATTGGTGGGGCGGTGGCTTCCTCCTGTATGCCTCCAGAGTCCGTTAGTATTATTTCACAGTTCTTCATCAACACTAGAAAGTCAAGATAACCCACTGGCGGCAAAATTTGAAGGTTTTCAGATTTTTTAACCTCGTTATACAGTCCGTTTTGTTTTAACCTCTTTTTCGTGCGAGGATGCATAGGATAAACGACGGGTATAGGGGCTTCCATGAAGGCTTCTATGAAATTTTTAAGGACTTTAGGGTCGTCAACGTTTTCCGCTCTATGCGCTGTGGCTAACGCAAATTTTTTGAAGCGAATAGTCTCCAGAATTTTTGATTTCCTTTCGGCTATAGAGATGTGCTGTATTACAGCGTCTATAACTGTGTTGCCAGTGACATAGATTTTCCCCCACACGGATTCCCTTTTGAGGTTTTCTTCAGCATTTTTGGTAGGCGCGAAAAGGTAGGTGGATATGTGATCTGTTAACCGCCTATTATGTTCTTCTGGCATGCGCAAGTCAAAACTTCTCAGCCCAGCCTCCACATGGCCAACGGGTATTCCAAGCTTGACTGAAGCTAGGGCGGTTGCGAGAACACTGTTTGTGTCGCCTTCAACAAGGACTAACACAGGTTTTTCCTTTCTTAATATTCTTTCCATGTTGGCAAGTATTTTGGCGGTTTGGGCTCCTTGGGAGTAAGCTTTAACCTTGCAGCCGTAGTCTGGGCTTGGAAGCTCAAGCTCTTCGATGAACTGCTGGGACATCTCGTAGTCGTAATGTTGACCGCAATGAACAAAAGTGTATGAAAGCTTTTTTTTCTTAAATGCTCTTAATATGGGTGCCATTTTTATGATTTCAGGTCTTGTTCCAACAACCACCATAACGTTGTTCATGAGGTTCGTCTACTCACATGTGACGTTTTGTTATTAAGATTTTCTAAATTGAGCCAAAAACCTAAATATCGTAAATTCAAAATTTGAATATTTCTAACACGTTCTAACTTTTGATCTGTCATTCGAATTATAATTGTTGGATTGCGTTGTTTCTTGTGACATACAAATCGTCTTACATTTCTTTTTCATTTTTACTTGCAGCAAAATCGCAGCGGAGATGAATATATGCGTCTGTCAAGGAATCAAACTGGTTTGAGCGTCGTAGTAACCACCCTAATAATACTGGTAGTCTCGGTTTTGCTTGCTACAATTGTAACGTTTTACGCCGTGAACGTAGTAACCACAAGAGTGCAAGAGGAGTCACTGCACTTAACAAAGCAGCATGTATGGTACAACACAAGTGGAGGTTGGGCTGTGGCTGCGCTGGTTATTCTAAACACTGGTGGAAGAGACGTTGTCATCGACAAAATATCAGTGCGTGGTCAGGAGTGCTCATGGTCAAAAGTGTACTATTGGAGAACAAGCACGGTTACGGTTTCAGCTGATTTAAATGTAACCATGGTTAAGCCAAGCGAGATGACGGCTGATCAGTGGAAGCAAATATTCGCATATCTTTCAAGCGGTGAAAACTTCGAACAAGCATCAAATGATTTGACGTTGAAGTCTGGGTGGACTTTGGTTGTGTATATCGAGAACCCGGATAGCATAGCGTCCAACGATGTGGGTAGAACCGTTGGCATAACAGTGTTCACTGCAAACGCTCAGTACTATGTTGAAGCTAACGTGGAAGCTGCCCAATAATGCTGCAACATCTTTTTCTATGTCTTCTTTAAGTAGCCTTCTCTAGGCTCGTATATTGTCCCTTCGCGTTGCAGCTGCATAATCAGACGTTCAATCTCGCTTCTCGTAATATTGTATTCAGCCTCAAGTCTATTTATCAACGCGGCTTTTTCAACCATTCCGGTTTCTCTTTCCATTTCTGTCAACACAGACAACAGTATTTGCAGTTTATCTCTGAGACTTTTCGGCTTGCCAGTCATTATCAAGTCTATGTCGATTTTCTGTGAGGACAAGTCTATGCCAACCTCTTCAAGGGACCTCTTCATTATGTTTATGGCTGCTTCAGCGTCTTCGACTAAAACTTCCGCGCGAAGGGCAGCCCTAGCGCGGGCTTCAGCTAAACGTATAAGCGATTCAAGCTGTCGGGCAGTTATTGCTATGGGTGAACCTTCCGATTCGCTTGCAGACCGCATAGCCAAATAAAAGTCTTTTATGCGTCGCATCGCTTCTTCTGTCAGAACGGGTTTTATGGTTTTCGCGTAGCTTATGTACTTTCTTAAAAGGTCTATGGGTATCGGCGGCTCCACCGGGTTTGAGCCTCTTCGGTGGATTTCAAGAATGTGCTCCGACATTTTGCCGTCAACTTCCTTGTTGGGCACGTCTCTCAGCACAAATATGAGGTCGAACCTCGAAAGAATGGTGACTGGCAGCGAAATGTTTTCGGTTATTGTTCTGCGCGGCTCGTATCTTCCTAAGGCTGGGTTTGCAGCTGCCAAAATTGCGGTTCTGGCGTTTAAGGTTGCAACTATGCCGCCTTTTGCCACTGAAACTGTGTGCTGCTCCATGGCTTCATGGATGGCGACGCGGTCTTCTGGGCGCATCTTGTCTATCTCGTCAATGCACGCTATGCCCTTGTCAGCCAACACTAACGCTCCAGCTTCGAGGCTCATTCCGCCGCCCTTTTCGCGTATAACCGCTGCCGTCAAGCCAGCCGCCGTTGTTCCTCTGCCAGACGTGTACAAGCCTCGAGGGGCGACCCGCGCCACATATTGTAGCAATTGGGATTTCGCTGTTCCAGGATCGCCTATCAGTAGGACGTTTAACTCGCCTCTTATGGATATGTCTGGAAGAGTTTTGGGAACACCGCCGAAAAGAAGGTACATTATTGCCTCCTTGATGTGTTCATAACCGTAGATGGATGGAGCTATGGAATTTATTATCTTCCTGTGTATCCACGGGTCTTTTGCAAGCTCCAGAATTTGTTTTTCTTCCTCTGGAGATGGCAGCGCGGCTTCCGGCTCCTTACCCAAAACCTCTATAGAATTTGCATCCAAATGCAGAGCAAAAACTCGAAGCTTCCCAACTTTAGGCATCGTCGGAGCCGCTGCCCGAACAACACCGACAATTGAAACGTGATCGCCGGGTCTTGCAACATCAACAATTTCGCTTCCAACAAGCTTAACATGCAACGTCCGCGGCAACTGCCCCGGCGGAAGGTCTTCTGGGCGCTCTTGTACACGAAGGTCTTGGGAATCTATAAATGTTGATTCTTCTTGCACAAAGTCGAATGGACCTTTCCGCCTACATTGAGGGTTTGCACATGCAAACGGAGCCTTCAAAAAAGGACCCGCCTGATCCACAAAGGTAAGTTCTCCACATCCTCGACACTTGAAGGCTGCCCGCATAACCATTGGCCGCACGGGTGTGGATCGGACAACGATGCCTTCGATCATCACAAGTTTTCCGATGTGAGCCGCGCCAAGCTTCCGCAAAGGTGTGGGCTCTAAAAGTCTGACTATCCTAACAGTCACTCTTTGCTTTTCTGCGTATTCCGGCGCTTCTATGGCAAGCTGGTTTTGCGCCGCATTATCCGCGTGCTTTAGGTATTCATCTGGCTTCTCTAGTAGCTTATCCGCAAGCCTGTGATCGAAGGTTAAGATGTCTTCAAACTCGACTATTAACGATGTTTTTCCAGAAACTGCAAGCTGCGAAATCCTCTGACGGTACTTCTCTGTTTTGAAGAGTTCCAGAAAGCGTTCCTGTGGATCTATAACTTGTAGCTCTTCAGTCATTTTTCTTCTCCCTTAACCTCTTCAAACTCTAAAAGTTGATTCTTCCACTTGTTAATAAGTCTGTAAATGTGCTCGTAGAGGAGCCTTTCCTCAGCTGTAAGATTCCTCAAAATATGTTCTGCCTGGGCTGGGGCAGATGCAAGTGAAATGATCTTCTTCAACCTTAAATTTACAATGTCCACTGCTAACTGTTTCACCTTTTCGTATTCCCGCATTTTTTCAGGAGTTTTCGCTGCCTCTACCTCTAGCTTGGCGATGTATCTGCGAAGTTTGGGATAAAAATCCTTTGGAAGCTCTGAAACTTGTCCAGCTGTTTGAACCCGCTCTTTCCAGTGAATCTTATAAAGTTTTGGCGAGTCCAGCAGTTCTTCGCTTCTGAAGCGAACCACACCGAACTTTTCAAGCTCCCGCGCCACCCAATATAGGACTTCATACTCGTTTCCCTCTTCGAAAGGGCCAACGGTCAATCCCGCTAGCTTAATTTCTGGGCAGTTACGGTTTGCAATAACCTTAACTGGTGAGTTCTCAAATATGAAATCTAGGGCTTTAATCCTATCAGCAACACCCACTTGCAAAGCGTTTTCTCCTCTCACAATTCTACTGCTTTGGGTAGATATAAAAGGTGTAGTCTAGAAAATATGACAAAAGAGTTTAGGGCCTTCAAGGTTCATGTTCTTGTTAAGGCCACAAGCCTAAAGTCTTTATTGCCTCAGCCACTCGTCCTACTCCAAGCATTAGGGCGGCTGTTCGCATAGGTTCTTCCTCATTTTTCGAGGTTTTGTAAACGTCGTTAAATGCTTTCACCATTTTTCTTTCAAGTTTCTGTTTTACCTCTTCCAAGGTCCAATGTTCCCTTGTAAGGTTTTGAACCCATTCGAAATAGCTCACCGTAACACCACCAGAGTTTGCCAATATGTCTGGAATTAAGAACACGCCCTTCTCATTAAGCACTTTGTCGGCTTCTGGGGTTGTTGGTCCGTTGGCTCCTTCTGCTACAATTTTTGCTTTTATTTTGTCGGCGTTTGCCTTTGTTATTTGGTTTTCTAGGGCTGCTGGCACAAGCACATCGCATTCCAACTCCAACAGTTCCTCGTTAGTGATATTTCTGCAACCATCAAAATTTAGGACAGAACCCGTCTTAGCCTTATGCTCATAAACCTTGTACGGGTTTAACCCATCTTTACAATAGATTCCTCCGCTGGAGTCGCTTACGCCTATTATTTTACATCCCCAATCATAGGCTATTTTTGCGGCGTTCCACCCTACACTCCCAAACCCTTGAATAACAACCCTCGCTTCATTCATTTTAAAACCGAGGATTTTAGCGGCTTCCCTTACACAAAACATTACACCAAGAGAAGTTGCTTCAGCCCTCCCTTCAGAACCTCCAACACTTAAAGGTTTTCCGGTAACACATTCTGGAACACTGTAACCTTTAAATTGGCTGTAAGTATCCATGATCCAAGCCATTGTCTGCGCGTCTGTGTAAACATCAGGCGCTGGCACATCACGATACGGTCCAATTAGGTCCAGAATTAGGCTTGTGTACCGTCTTGTCAGCCGTTCTAATTCGCCTTTAGACATCTCTTTAGGGTTGCAGCAAACTCCTCCTTTGGCTCCTCCATATGGGATATCAACAACGGCGCATTTCCAAGTCATCCACATGGCAAGGGCGGTAACTTCGTCCAAGGTTACGTTTGGATGGTATCTTATGCCGCCCTTAAAAGGTCCCCTCGCATCGTTATGTTGGACACGGCACCCCAAAAAAGTCTTGATGGATCCGTCGTCCATCTTAATGCTTACCGAAACCATGAGCGTCCTTTTTGGATATTTTAGCATCTCATGTAGCCCAGGGTCAAGTTCGAGTTTTTCTGCGGCTATTCTCAACTGTTCCAGCGCGGTATCTAGGGCAGAGTAACTCTTCTCCATAAGCATTTACCTCCAAAACTACTATCCTAAGAAGCCTTAAAAGGTTAGCTATTAAGCTGGAAGAAAAAGAAGGGAGGGGCTAGTCTAAAATTCTTTCTATGGCGTCTGCTTCTGCCTCGTGGGCTAATGGTATACCGGTTACTTTGGCTGCAAGCTCCGAGAGGCTCATTAGGTCGTTTCTGTTGATCAGGTCTAGTCGCCATTTCCTTGCGCCAGCCAATAGTTGCTTTAGCCCAACACCTATGCGGTCCGTCAAGTAAGTGTATAGGGCTACAGCTTCCCACGGGATTTCCTTGAAACGTTCTCCATACTTTGCCTTTAGCTCTGGAACAGCTATGAAGAACTTCTCTGGGGTTGCGCCAAACTTGTCGACAAAAGCCTTTGGAAGTTTTCCCTCTTCAGCCAACTGCTTGAAGTAACTCGCTTTCATCACAGCAGTAAGTGGAGAACGGCCCATCAAAACGGCTTTAACAAATGGGCCATCTCCAAAGTTGCTCATGGCTATTGCCTTGAAAATTTGAGTTTCGTTTATGAAACCACCAGCCATGATTATATCCGGCACATAGCGGCCTTTCTTCTTCAATATTTGGGCGCACTTAAGCACAATAGCTTCCAGATAAACTGTTGGAATGCCCATCTCGTCCATCATTGGGACAGGGCTCATGCCAGTGCCGCCACCTGCTCCATCAAAGTATACAGCATCAATCTTTGCCTCAGAAGCTATTTTCAAGGTGTATGCCACTGCTGATGGCCTGTAAGCGCCTGTTTTTAGAGTTACATGTTTTGCTCCCTGTTTCCTTAGCCATTCTACGTCTTCTATGACATCTTTCTCCTTTGGTATGCCAACTCTGCTGTGCCTTTCAAAAGACTTGAATACACCGTCTTTGAAGGCTTGCTGTACTGCTGGGTCCTCTGGGTCTGGGATCACTATGTAGCCTCTTTTCTTTAGCATTATAGCCCTTTCAAGGTCTCTTACGCGGACTTCGCCACCTATGGCTTTTGCGCCTTGTCCCCACTTTCTCTCTATAACATTGACTTCTAGTTTTGATATTGCGTAAACGTCTACGCCGAGTCTCTGGTCTTCAACATTTGTTTGAACGGCTATTTCACCATATTTTCCATCCCAGAATTTTCTGAATAGGTCGACTCTGCGCTTCAACTCCTTTGAGTATGTTACTTTGCCGTTTGTGAATTGGGCCTCTGGGTCCATGCCGCAAACATTCTCGCCTACAATTATCATGGCGCCTGAAAGGGCTGTGCCTATGGCTAAGCCTTCCCAATTCAGCCTCGCAACATCGGTGGAGCCGAAAGCACCACATAATATGGGGACTTTAAGCGGTATGCCTCCAACTTTTGTTTCTATGTTAACGTTTGGGAAAAGCGCCAAATCTGGGTCTTCCTTTATCCCGTGAGCTTCAAAGAGGCTTGCCTGTATGTTAAAGTGGGACCAGTCCAAGCCGAAGTCTTTCAGAGCTCCGGCGGTGCTGAAACCGAATTGCACCGGCTCTGGATAGAGGGCCTCTCTTCCTCTAAACGCTGACAAGCCTATTTCGCAGAGTATTGGGCAGTCACGGATGCATATGGGACACATGCCGCTTGTGGGACTTGTGTCTTTGACGCGGGTTGTCGTTCCAGTTGTTGATTTTGCATTTAGGTAGGAGCTGTTCCTGAAAACTCGTTCCGTCATACATTTTCACCTTTACGTTTGTAAACTGTGTGGAAGGTTTAAAATTCCATTCGCATTTAAAGGTTACCCTAAAAGTAACAAAAAATGAACATTCTTGTACATTAGAAGGCTAGTGAATCTCTATATTCAACCCATCGACCGTGTACTCCCGTCTTGTGTAGGTTTGGGGATTGTATCTTCCGCCAGCCTTCTTAATCCATAAAAAGTTCTTATTCTCCTGTTTAGTGAGGTCTATAACCACTTGTGTCATGTGCTCTATTAGGGCGCAGAACTCTTTGGGATGGGCATTTTTAGCCATGGTCCAGTAGGCGAGAGTTTGGTAAGCATACAGCGCCGGACAAACATGACCAAAGAATGCTTTAACAGCATCCCTTCCCCAATTGTGCTCCATTATTGATAAACTGTTGAAAATAAGTCGAGTTCCAGGCGTCACAAATTCCCTTTCAATTCTTCCAAAAAAGTGATGGAAACGGTCCGGGTCCTTTGAGCTTGGAACTTTTCTAATCCAGCTT
>JAGTQG010000033.1 GCA_018396875.1 Candidatus Bathyarchaeota archaeon | reverse complement strand
CGTCTGCCCCCTGCCCAGCCAACAAGACCTTAAATCCAAGCTCTGCAGCCCTTTCAGCCGCCCAAAAAATAGGTATTGCTACGCTTGTTTTTAGGGGTTCTGAATCTTCAATACACCACAAAACTTTTGGGAGGACAAGCTCCACATCCTCAACGCGATACAGGAATTTATGAAGTGGGAGATCAAGGAAACTTGCTGCTTCTTCAGCATGTAATGTTTCACGTTGATTTTCTAAGCTAACATGGATTAAATGTACATCAACATCTATCTTCTTGGCTAAGAAGGCGATTATGCTGCTGTCTAACCCTCCCGAGAAGGCTACTGCAACCTCGTTCAGACCAGTCGTTCTTTCAGTGATTGACTGCAACAGTAGCTTCTGAAGCGTCTCTACTGCCTCATCCTCAGATGGTGGGTGGGCAAGTCTTTGTGGGGTTTTAACAAGCCACGTTTTGAAGCCCTTTTTATCTGCAATCAGCAAATGTCCCGGCGGGAAAGATTTCGTCTTCTGGATGCCAATTTTCCATAGAGCCTTGCGCTCTGATGCCACTGCGAAAAAATCATCGTTCTCCCCATAGTATAGGGGATACAGCCCCAACGGGTCTCTGCCAACAACTAATCTATCGTTTTCAACTGCCAAAATAGCGAAGAACCCATCAAATTCCCTAATTGCATTCTTTATAAATGCGGAAGAGTCGCTGTCTTGAAGCTTTTCAGTAAAAGCTGCCTTTAGATTTTCTAGGGGAGGATTGTAGATTCTTCCGTCAAGGAGGATTGTTGACTTTCCAAAGTGTGTGAGTTGAAGCGTATCTCCAGCCAACACTTTTAGAAAAACTTGTCCTAGAGCTGTTGAAGATTCAAAATTTTCGACTGGAAGCTTTTCAATGGAGGGTTCTATAACGATATTTTTTGGTGTAGCTATGCAGAAGGAGTCTGCTCCCCGGCGCCCTAAAGCGTCAAGCATTACTGCTACTTTTTTGACGGCGTTTTTTCCCTTTTTGTTGAAAACCGCTACAACTGCTTTCATTGAAGTTCAACCTTGACGTCCAGCACAACACAAATATTTCTCATTCACGGTTTTAACCATTTTAAAGTTCTGTTCCAGATGGTGAAAGGCGCGGTGGAAAGAGCAATGCCTGTTGGAGAGCTTAAACTTGTCAGTTTTGACGTTTGGGACACACTTTTGTCAGTTAAGGCTTTCTATGGAGATGTCGCCGTAGAACTGTCCAAAATATTGGGCGAACAGCCAACAATTCTAGAGAAAAAACTCATAGACGGGTATAGACGCGTAAGAGCTGTGAGAAGAGCTGGCGGTTTCAGCGACCCTGAAATAGTGCCCTCAGCCCTAAAGCTTGTAGCGGGTTTTCTCAACGTAAAGCCAGAAAACGTTGAAAGGGCAATATTAAACGCCGCGGAAAAAGGTAGACCTGAACATTATGTATTGGATGGAGCCTTTGAAACCCTCAGCCACATAAAGAGGTTAGGGTTAACCGTTATAGTTATCGGCAACGTGGTCTTTTGGCCTGGAAAAATTAACAGAATTCTGCTTGAAAAGGCTGGTTTAGCGAGGTTTATAGATGAACAGTTTTACGCTGATGAAGTTGGAGTTTCAAAGCCTAAACCAGAAATTTTTGTAAAAGCCCTTTCCAGGTTTAATGTTAAGCCTTATGAAGCTGTTCATGTGGGCGACAGCCTTTTCGAAGATTTGGCGGGCGCCGTGCTTGCTCAAATGAAAGCCGTCCTCATAGATAGAAACGTGAACAACTCCTTTAAGTTTTCAAGTTGGGACGCTTATGTAATTCCAGACATGAGACTGCTGGGGCAAATAATCCAAAACTGGGAAAAACATTAATCCTCAACGCAGCTATCCCCTTTTAGGAGGCGAAAAATTTGCCAATCCTTCCAATTGATACTGGACGTTATGGCACGCCTGAAATGAGGCGCATTTTCGAGGAAGAAAACCGCGTCCAAAAAATGTTGGATGTTGAGGCCGCATTGGCTTGGGCGCACGCCCAAGTTGGCAATATACCGCGAGAAGACGCTGAACAGATTATGGCTGCTGCATCGCTTGAACATGTGAAGCTTGCCCGCGTAAAAGAGATCGAACGGGAAATCAAACACGATGTTATGGCTCTTGTAAGGGCGCTCGCGGAGGCATGCGGTCCAAGTGGAGCATATGTACATCTAGGCGCCACGAGCTATGACATCGTGGATACTGCAACAGCCCTCCAACTGAAAGAAGCCTTGGACGTTATAGAGAGGCGCCTAAACGATTTTGAAAGGGTTTTGATGGAGAAAGCAATACGCTATAAGGATACGTTGATGATGGGGCGAACCCACGGGCAACACGCTTTGCCCATAACTTTAGGCTTCAAATTTGCGGTTTGGATGAGGGAAATCGCCCGCCACATACAAAGGCTTAGACAATGCCGTGAACGAGTGTTGGTCGGCAAAATGAGCGGAGCCGTTGGTACACAGGCGGGGCTAGGCGAACACGCCATGAAAATTCAAGAGCTTGTCATGCAAAAGCTGGGCTTGAAGCCAGCGGATATTTCCACACAAATCGTGCAGAGAGACCGTCACGCCGAGTTGATATGCCTACTAGCTTTGATTGCCACAAGCCTTGAAAACTTCGCCACAGAAATCCGTGAACTTCAAAGACCAGAAATCGGCGAGCTGGCTGAACCCTTCGAAGCGGAAAAACAAGTGGGAAGCTCAACTATGCCCCACAAGCGGAACCCAGAAACATGCGAACGCGTTTGCGGACTAGCCCGCATAGTCCGAAGCCTTGCCATACCAGCCTTGGAAAACGTGGTGACATGGCATGAACGCGACTTGACCCAGTCCTCGGCTGAACGCTTCATTCTACCAGAAGCATGTATACTCGTGGATTACATGCTCTATTTGATGACAAACGTTGTGGCAAACCTTTACGTGAACGAGGAGCGCATGCGCCAAAACATAGAACTAACCCAAGGAAGAGCTATGTCTGAAGCTGTCATGATAGCCCTAACAAAGAAAGGGTTAAGCCGCCAAGAAGCCCACGAGCTTCTACGCAAACTCACAATAAAAAGCGAAATGGAAAAAGTTCCATTCAAAAAAGTCCTGTTAGAAGACAAAACCGTAAGCGCAAAACTAAGCGAAAAAGAAATAGACGAAGCGTTAAACCCACAAAACTACATTGGAACAGCCCCCAAACAAGTTGAACTTATGGTGGAAAAAACTAGACGAGAACGCCTAGAAAGGGGATTAAAGGATTAGATAAGCTGGAGCAGGTGTTGGTAGCCCGGGGGAGATTCGAACTCCCGTCAGGGGCTCCAGAGGCCCCCATGCTTGACCGCTACACCACCGGGCTTCAGAGGCTATTGAGCATTAACCAAACACGGAATAATAACTTTAACGTTTGTATTTTAGCACAAAAATGCCTGTGGTTGCCTGACATCCGGAACATATGAAGAATAGGGTTTCAAACCCAACCCTTGTGATTATCACCGTAGATAGGAGGGCTGCCACGGCTTCTGTTACGTCGTATATAGATTCGAACATTCCGAGAATTGTGCCGCTTTTCTTTTGCTGGCCTAAGTCCACCATCAAGGCCAGTATGGACGGCCTTTGCAACGCATAGGAGATTCCAAACAGGAATTCGATTAGATAGAGGCTGGTTATGTTTGGCACGTAAATGTAGCCTAAAGAACACAGTGCGCCCATTAGAACACCCGCGGAGAAAACGCGTTCCTTGCCATAAGTGTCCGCCAGTTTTCCAGCAACCATTTTGAATATGGCTGCAACTCCGCAGAAAAGCGCATACAGAAGACCAACATCCACGATTGTTGCGGAGAACCGGTTAATGACAAATATTGGGTATATGGGGCCTAGCAAGCCGACTCCTAAAGAGTATAAGGTACTTAAAGCTAATGCAAGCATGAGCGCGCGGGATGACTCCAGCATGCATTATTCCTCCTGCTGAAGCCACCGCGGAACCCCGAATCATTTCATCCACATACATTTCGCACATTTCGGAGTCGGCTTGCCTCCAATGGGTGAAAGAATCCCGTTTAGGACATAAAAATAAACTTTTTGGTGAAGCTGTCAGACTCCTCCACGTGGGGGTCCAAGCAACTACAAGGCGTCTATTTTGTCACGAGAACAGGGCATGGGGCGTTTCGGATGACACCGTCGCTGACGCTTCCGAGGATTATCTCTTTTATACGACTTAAGCCTCGCGCACCCATAACGATTAGGTCAAATTTGCCCTCCTCAGCAGCCCTTACTATCTCGTGAACAGTGTGCCCCTCCCTCAACAAAGTGTCCACCTCAACGCCTTCAGCTTTTACTTTTTCCGCTCCCTCAGCCAATATCCTTGCACCCGCACTTTTGACAGCCTCGGCAACCCTTGAATACTCCGCGGGAGCCATCATCGGAATGCCGGGAGCGAAGGTTGCCGGTTCGGGTACGGGAACCGGTCTAACGCTGACGGAGTAAACGTGGATAAGCGTGAGTTTGCTGTTGAACTTTTTGGCTATTTGTATGGCTATGTCTAAAGCCCTCATGGAATGCTCAGAGCCATCCAAAGGGACGAGAATCTTGCTAAACAAGGAAGCTACTCCTCTCCGAAAGATTTCTGGAAGCCTAGCCTTAAATAAGTTTTGAAACTTTGCTGCAACCAAAACAAAAGTTGGATGGATCACAGAAGCGAGAAGTCCGTGGATTTTATTCTCCCCTTAGAGTCTATGACAACCTCGAAACGTTCAGCCCATGGATGCCCCTCAAGATCTATGGGACATGTTCCCCTGACAACCCAACAGCCTTCCCTTTGCTCAACAGAGGAAACATCAATTTTTTCAGTCTTCTTCCTTTTCTTCAAGAATTCAACGGCTATTTTCTGGGCATCCTCTTGCATCAAAACTTTCATGGTCGATGCCTCTCAAACATCTCGTAATTTTTCACGAAAGGGTAAGCATTAAAAGTTATGAACGCGGAATCTTTAGCTAAACTAAACACTCCGATTCTGACTTTAAACAAGACCAAGCTGTGGACTCGGTGTAATATACAAGTTATGGAAACTCTTATAAGTGGCTTTCACTTTACATGGCGGCGTGCAAGACTGCTTTTGCTAGCGGTTTTTGCACAATAAGCATGTAAGGAGTGAAATGTGAAAATGTCTAAAGAGATGCACAAGGCAGTCTGTTCTGATTGCGGTCAAGAATGTGAAGTTCCATTCGTTCCAGACCCAAGCAGACCAGTTTACTGCCGAGAGTGCTGGATGAAGAGAAGAAATCAGAAAAGAAGGTACTAAGCTATTTTAAAGGCGTAAATGGAGTCGAAATCTTTTTCTGTTCCAGTTTTCTTTGGGCTTTCACCTTTGAAGTTTGAATTCCCAGCTGCACCATAGGTTTTCTGGATGCTTGTCGGGTGGACATACAAGGCAGTTGACTTCCACGTTTTGGTTTAGGGTTTTTGCAAAAGCTTTCAAGTAGCCGAACCTCACATTTTTGCATGGAAACTCGCCGAGTCCCTTTTTCAGTCTAGCCTCTTGAGTTCTGCAACGGTTTATGCTTAGAACAGCTTTATCAGCAGACACGTTTATTGTTTTGAAGGGTTGATCTAGAGCCCAGCTTGTTAAACGTAAAAGCTTCATGATTGTTGGGACGTCTGGGTTTTCACTTATCTCGAACATTTTCTGTAAGCTTTTAGCCTCTAAAACCGCCATGGCTTCCCATACATGTGTGTCTATTTGGGTGGCTGCCTCTGTTCCGAAACGTTTCTCAATTTCGAGAAAGTATAAGCCATCCACGCGCCACAAATTCCTGATTTGAAGAAAGAAATAGTCCAAAAGTTTTTCCGTAGGCATTTTAGCCAACATTTCACGGTCTTCTGGGCTTCCGGGCGGATATTCGCTCAAGACGTTTCACCGTTATGCGAGTTTTAGCCTTTAGGTTAAGTGTGGCAACTTTTTAAAGGTTAACTTTGCAGAGTTAAAGGCTAAAGGTTGGCGTGCCTTTTGAACGAGTTGCTTAAGGCTGTTGTGCTTGGCGTGATTCAAGGTTTTACAGAATGGCTTCCCATATCTAGCACGGGACACTTAAAGATTTGCGAGAATGTTCTCGGCTTGAAAGTTCCGCTGGTTTTCGATGTTGCCCTGCACGTTGGGACGTTGGCGGTTGTTTTGGCTTTTTTTAGGAGCGATGTTGCAGCCATTTTGAAAGCGCTTGCAAATTTAAACTTTAAAACCGAGCATGGAAAGCTTATACCCCTCATAGTTGTTGGTATGCTGCCAACAGCGGTTATAGGATGGCTTTTCTACAAATTTTTGGAACACATTTTCCAAGAACTTTCAACCACAGCGTTGGCATTTGTTGTCTGCGGCCTTTTCCTCTGGCTTACGAAAATTGGGAGGGAAAGACTTGCCGACGTCCGTTATAGGGAGGCTTTCTTGATGGGAGTTGCGCAGGGTTTAGCTGTTGTTCCAGGGCTTTCAAGAAGCGGACTAACCATTGCTGTTGCGCTCGTTCTTGGGGTCAAACGTGAAAAAGCGTTTAAGTTCTCCTTTTTATTGTCGGTTCCAGCTGTGGTTGGCGCTTTATCCTTGACGCTTTATGAAGAGTATAGTGCACTGTTCACCTCAACATTCGGCTTTTTCGAGATTTCCGCCGGAGCGGTTGCAGCCATGACCGTCGGTTATTTAGCCTTAAAACTTCTTTGGAAAATTTTAGCTAACGGAAAATTCTACCTTTTCGCCATTTACTGTTGGCTTTTAGGCATTTCCCTGCTTACAGCAATCTTTTACGGTGTTTTCTAGCCATTTAGGCTTGCCCTCGAGAAAATCTGTCAAGAATTTTGCGAATTCTCGGTTTTCAGCGTAAACTTCAGCTATTTCCTCGTTCACAAAAATTTTGAAGCCTTTGTTTAAGGTTTTGGCTATTTCTCTAGCTACGCCAGCGTTTCTTCCACCATCTTTAAGTTTTTTAGTTAACAGCACAGATGCGTCCGTGTATTTTCGCTTAATTTCCACAACCCATCTTCCATCCTCAATATAAGGCCCGGAAACCGTTTCGGGGCTTGCAATGTGTTTAGCCAAAAACTTTTCACAATCTGCGGTTTTTTCCAGCGGTGGTCCAAGATGCTTCTTGACCGATGGAAGGTGGCGGCTTTCAAGTTCGAATATGAAGGTGTTTAAGTTTTCCTCGTCGCTCCAAGCGGTGTGCCGCAGAACCTTGAAATCGTTTGTCTCCAAAAGTTTCACCAGCGAACGCTGGGATTTGTAAAGTTGTCCCCATAAAACGTCTGGAACAGCGTCCACTTTGCCGAAAACCACAAAAAGCAGCGCGGAACCACGGTCTTGCAAAGTTTCCTTCAATTTTTCAGCTGTTAGTGGCATTGTTTCTGGCGGATAGAAAAACTTTAGGCTTGATTTTTTTAGGAAAGCGCGGGCTGCCGCCACAAAGGTGTATAGTTTTTGGGGTTGCACGGCTGAGGCAACGTTTCGCCCCTTGTCCACAGGGTCTATCATAACTAAGGGCTCATTGAATAACAGTGGGAGTTCGTCTTCTCTGCCCTTATAATGACCCTCTGTGTCTATGATTGTTCGCTGTTTGTGTTGGGCGAAAGCTTTCAGAACGTTCACGAAAGAGCCGTAATGAATTATGAGGAGCTCGCAGAGGTATCCGCTGAACCCGCCGACTTTTATTTCTGCGCCGTAGACGCCTATGCCCTTCATGAACTTTTTTAGGAGGCGAACTTCGCCGCGCATTGAGGGTTCTAAATGTTTTTTCACGTAATCCGTGTGGTAGGGTGTTCGGTCGGTGGCGCTTAACCATTCTCCGCTTTTAACGTCATAACACGGCACAATGTTAACGCGGACACCTTCCACGAACGCTTCGAGATACGGGTGCTCGGCAAACCGTTCCACTTGTTTTGTGCCTTCAGTGGCTTTTCTTGCTATTTTTAGGGCAACTTCGCCAAGGGAGGAGCGTGGTATGCTTGGGGGCAAACGCATGAAAATGTCTATGTCTGGTTCACCGCTGAGCCATGTGTCCTTAGCCACGGAACCCTCAAGACGTACCGTTATCTTGACGCCAAAATGTTCTGCAATTTCGGCGACTTTCTTCTCCAGCTTTTGCGCTAAACCCTCTATTCTTTCGCGTTCATCTGGTTTGGGGGTTATTTTGTCCAAAACTGTTTTGCAGACAGCCTCAAGAGTGTCTTGTGGGGGCATAGGCTCAGCCCTGTGGACAATATTCTCTGAGCGTTGTGTAGACAGGTCCTTTAGGCGTTAGGTCGCTTTTTTTAAGTCTCAAACAGTTGGCTTTCACGGTTCCAAACTCGAAGTTTGCGTTTTCCATCAAGCATTTAATTAGCTGCGCTTTGTTGCGTCCAGACCTCACACGGGCAATGGTCAAGTGGGGGCTAAAACCTTTCGGGTCTGGGGCGAAGCCTAAACTTCGAAGGAAAGGCTCCAGCTGCTCGAAGATCCCTCGAAGTTGAACAGATCCCTCTCTAATCCCAGCCCAAACAACTCTAGGATTCCTTTGACTCGGGAAAGAGCCTAAACCTTGAATCTTGACATTGAAAGGCGTGAATTGAACTTTACGCATTCCCTCGTAAATTTTGTCAACCATTGCTGGCGTTATGTTGCCCAAAAAACGCAGAGTTATGTGAATGTTCTGCGGTTCAACAAGCTTCAAGTCTGCGCCTGTTCCAGCCAAAATCTTCTGCATTTTAGTGATGTTTTCCAAAACGCCAGAGTCTTCAATGTCAAAGGCTATAAAACTTCTTATAGCTTCAGGCATCAATCATTCCCTTCGCATATCCTTTACCCCAAAACCTTCATAAATGCTTTAACCCTCGAGAACAACACATGGAAGGCAAAACCAAGTCACCACTAAAAGGAGCAACCTAAAACAAAAAGATAAAAGGTTATCCATTGAAGTTTTCCAAAACACGCATGGAAGTGTGAATTCCGTAAACGCTTTTAATTGTTTGAGACGCATTGCTATTAGAAGATGGCGAGAAGGGCTTTGAGTGGACAACAGTAAGCTTGTTGTTGGTTTGACTGGCATGCCCGGCGCTGGAAAATCCGTTGTGGTTAATGTGGCAAAGGCTAACGGTTACGGCGTCGTCATCATGGGCGACGAAGTGCGAGAAGAAGCAAAAAATCGGGGTTTGGAGCCTACTCCCGAAAACCTTGGGCGCATCATGTTGGAGTTGAGACGTTTGGAAGGCGAAGCCGTCATAGCTAAGCGTTGTGCTCCAAAAATTGCTGGAATGGTGGAGAACAAGGTCGTTGTGGACGGCATAAGAAGCCTAGCCGAAGTTGAAGAGTTTAAGCGAAACTTCCCAAGGTTTGTGCTTGTAGCTGTACACGCGTCGCCTGAAACGCGGTTTAAACGGCTTTTTCATAGACAGAGGAGCGATGATCCAAAGAGCTGGGAGGTTTTCCGTGAAAGGGACATGCGGGAGCTAAGCGTGGGTCTTGGAAATGCAATAGCCTTGGCTGAATACATGATAGTCAACGAGGGCAGTTTAGCCGCCGCTAAAAGGCAAGCGGCGGAAATTTTAAGGAGGATTGAGGCCAAATGGATGAGGTAGAAGTTTACATTGAGGTAGAAGTAAACCCCACAGAATCCGAGGAGAAGGTGAGAAAAGCTTTGGAAAACATGTTCGGCAACATTCCAGTCCAAACAAAGTCGCTGGCAAAGGGAAGCCTGCTAACCGCGGAGGCAAAAGGCCTCGAAGCCCTAACGAAACTTTACAATTTGCTACGAAGGGAACGCATTCGCGACGCAGCCCGAGGCGCACTTTTTGAAGGCTTAAGTGGGAACACCATAACCTTCTACTTGAACAAGCAAGTGGCCTACGTTGGACACGTTTCGTTTTCTAAGGCTGTAGCGGAATCACCCTTAGGTCCGATAAAGGTGCAGATTAAATGCGAAAACCCAAGGCAGCTCATTGACTGGCTTGCACCAAAAACAGCCCAGTGAGTGTGGGCATCATGAGTTTGGAAAGGATTTACCGTTATGTTGACGAACATGCAGACGCTTTTGTCCAAGACCTTGTTAGGCTTG
The DNA here is from genome assembly GCA_018396875.1 of Candidatus Bathyarchaeota archaeon. GTDB lineage: Archaea > Thermoproteota > Bathyarchaeia > Bathyarchaeales > Bathycorpusculaceae > DRVP01. Next base: position 3,293 of record JAGTQG010000033.1, on the reverse strand, counting down.
TTAGGCAACCGAGCGTTTCAGCCAAGGGCGAGGGCATAGAGGACTGTGCTGAATTAGTTGAAGAAATGATGCGGGAAGTAGGACTTTCCGCAAAAATTTTGAAAGGCGAAAAGGGACACCCAGTCATATATGGCGAAGTCAAATCTAAGAGGACTGCTAAAACCCTTCTGTTCTATAATCATTATGATGTGCAGCCTCCAGAGCCCTTAGAGGAGTGGAAATATGAGCCTTTTGGTGGTGAAATTGCCGACGGAAAAGTGTATGGCAGGGGCGCCGTGGACAATAAGGGAAACCTTGTTTCAAGGCTTAAGGCGGTTCAAGCCTACTTAGAAACCGTTGGCAATGTTCCGGTAAACATAAAGTTTGTTGTGGACGGCGAAGAGGAAATTGGAAGCCCAAACCTAGAGCCAATAGTTAAGAGATGCAAGCAGCTTTTTTCGGCGGACGCCGCCGTTTGGGAATTCGGAGGCACCGATAGGCGTGGAAGACCCCACCTTTATTTGGGCTTGAAAGGAGTTTTATCCGTCGAGCTGCGGGCTAAATGCGCCCTTAAGGATGTTCATTCCGCCAATGCACCCCTAATTCCAAACGCAGCTTGGAGGCTTGTCTGGGCTTTAAACATGCTGAAAGATATGAACGAAAAAATTCTCATAGAAGACTTTTACGACAAGGTTCAACCTCCCTCTGATGAGGAAATTGAATGCTTGAGGAACATTCCATTTGAAGAGGAGGAGCTCAGAAAAGAGCTTGGCCTAAACCAGTTTTTGAAAGGCTTGTCGGGCTTTGAAGCCCTAAAAGCGTTGCTTTTCCAGCCTACATGCACCATAAACGGTTTGCTGTCCGGCTACACGGGTAAAGGCTCTAAAACTGTCTTGCCCAAAGAGGCTATGGCTAAACTGGACTTTAGACTTGTTCCAAATCAGAAGCCAGACGAAATACTCGAAAAGTTGACGCGTCATTTGAAAGCGCATGGCTTCAGCGACATTGAAATAGTTCGGTACGGTTCCACAGAGCCGGTTAAAACGCCGGTCAGCGACCCGTTTGTGAGCTTAATCGCAAAAACTGCCGAAAAAGTTTATGGCGAAAAAGCAGTGATTTACCCGTTAAGCGCTGGCTCTGGCCCCATGCACCTATTCCGAAACATTTTAGGCTTGCCAGTGGTTTCAGCCGGCTGCGGCCATCCAGAATCGAACACTCATGCACCCAACGAAAACTTGAGGATTGAAAGTTTCATTAAAGGCGTCAAGTTTATCGCCGCCTTAATAAATGACTTTGCCGGTTATTCGGTGGCTTAGAATTTGTCCACCAAAGCAACAATAACCAATCGAGGCGCCGTAATTCTGGGCAAAAGCGTGGCGTGCGACGCCTTCGACGAGTCTCAACCATTAAGGATTGTGACCCATGCACATGCGGACCATATGATTGGCTTGCAGCAGAGTCTCCGTACATGCGAAAAAGTTCTGATGACGAAAGCCACGAAAGACTTGATTGACGTTATGCGAAGCCCCCTATTCCTTATGGGCGGGTACGTGGAAACCATGGATTACGGCAAAACAGTGCAGTATGGCGAAGAATCCATAACCCTTTTCCCAGCAGACCACATTCTAGGCGCGGCCCAAGTGCTTGTCGAAGACGCTGAAGGTGCAAGGATAGTTTATACGGGCGACTTCAGACTTGAAGGAACACCAGTACTGGACGCAGACATCCTTGTAATGGAAGCCACTTACGGCAGTCCTTCATGCAGGCGCCCTTTCAACCGAGACGTCAAAGAGATGCTGGTCTCCCTTGTGGAAGAGGGCCTAAAACACGGCTCAGTTTATGTTTTCGGTTATCACGGGAAACTCCAAGAGGTTATGCAAATCCTCCATGAGGCTGGTTTGAAGGCTCCGTTTCTTGCGCCTGAAAAAGTTTTCCAAGTGTCGAAAATCTGCGAAAAACACGGCATGCGAATTGGACGGGTTTATAGGCTTGAGGAGAAAGAGTTCCGGAGCATGCTTGAACGAAACCATCCTTGCGTAGCCTTTTACCACATGGGTTCACGGGGCAAGGTTGGGCGGGGATGCTTCTGCATTTACGTGAGCGGTTGGGAGTTTGACGTGCCATGCCGCGAAATAGCCGACAAAGAGTATGTGATAGCTCTCAGCGACCACTCCGACTTTGACGGTTTAATGGAGTATGTGCGACGCTCCAAGCCAAGGCTTGTTATAACTGACAATTTCCGTATTGGCTACGCTGAAACCTTGGCTAGGCAGATTCAACGGCGTTTTAACATTTCGGCTTTGGCTCTTCCTAAGCGTTGAGCGTTTGTATTAAGTATTACTACACAAGATTTATCTTCTATTCTGCAAATTTATACTATTGAGTTCGGATACCGATTCCGAATTCACACGACTTAAATAAAAAGAAACAAGACCGTCTGGATGCGGAAAAGCATGCCCTCCCCACTACAACCAGAGTTCTTCGCATTGGTAGGCATAGACCTATTCCTAGCCATGAGCCTCCTGACATGCCTCTTAGACCGCCACTTTCCATGGCAACTGCCCTACGTCTACCAGCTGGCAGCCCTAGCCGGCTTTGGGCACCTCCTAGTGAGCCGCGAATTCATGATGGCTTTCGGCGAGTACATGCGCTTCTGGTACAGCCTCCTCTATTTGATGGTTGCCTTAGCCAACATTGTAGCCGTAAACATTTACCTAGGCATAGTCAAGAGGCTCATGAACTATGCTAGAATCTTCATGGCAGCCGTCACAATCCCATCACTAACATTAGCCGTCTTCTTCCTATCCAACTATGCAGAAGTGGCGGTTCACCCGCTTATTATGGTTCCTCAAATGGGCTGGGAAGCCACCTTCGTGGGCATAGTAGCCTTCGACACACTGGTAGTGGGACTGGGCACATACGTGTTCTTCAAACCACGATGGTGGTACATAGCCCTGGGCGCAGGCACAATAATAGCCGCAGCCGCCGCCTACGCCATATACAAGCCCACGTGGGGAGAGGCAGCCTTCATCGCATCCGCCACAGCCCTAGCCATAGCCTGCGCCGTAGTCCTAGCCCTAAGCACCTACGTCCTCGTAAAAATCTGGATAGAAACCCTAAAAGAAAGGAAAAAACGAAAAGGAGGTGAAAACACAAAATGAAAACAAACTACAAAAAAATACTAAAATTGTCAATGTTGCTTGTGTCATCATTACTGATAGCGACAGCGAGCGCATCAGTTTACACACAAATGTTTTTGAAGGCGAAAGTTGGTGTAGCAGGAGCATCATTGCAGTGGAGTCCGGGAACAAATC
>JAGTQG010000032.1 GCA_018396875.1 Candidatus Bathyarchaeota archaeon | reverse complement strand
TCCGTTAAATGTTTGACTTGTGTTTTTAACTCCATGTTTTCGGTTGCTAGCCCATTTATCAATGTTTGAAGTTGCCTATTACGTTCTTCAATTTCAGCCCTTAGCCTCGAAACTTCCTCGCCAACAAAAACCAATAATGTGTGTTCGCCTTGCTTGTAAAACTTGGCTAGGTCTTCAAGGCTATAACGCCGATAAACCTCTGTTAGGTAACCTTCATGGCCCATTAGGGCCTCTACAACGTCAACTGGTGTGACCGTAGCCATTCTTGTTCTAAAGAATTTGCGTAAAACGTGTGGGTGAACGGTAAACCTTTCAACGCTATTATTATATTGGAAGCGTTTGGCAAATCCGCTTTTAGCTATGGCGTTACGCCAAATATAATAGGCGGTGTTAGCCTCAAAGGGCCATATACGCTTATCCTCAGCCTTTTTCCCGTAACGGCTCCTTTTAACGGCTGTCTGAAGCTCATTCTCACGGATTTTAAGCCACTCTTGCAAAGCTTCTTTAGCCTCTGAGCTTATGAAGGCTACTCTTGGGTTGCCTGTTTTTGTGTATTCGCCTCTAATGTTTATTCTAGGTGGTTCAGAAGTTAGGTCTAAGTCTTCAATTGTAAGCTTTAAGGCTTCACCTATGCGCATACCGCTACTAGCCAATACTAGGAATAGGCTTCGGCCCTTAGCGTCCATGTGGCTTAAAATTTGCCTAAGCTCCGCATTAGAAGGAACCTTATCCAACATTAAAGCCCTTGAGCCTTTACGTCTTCCCTTAAGCCTACGCCAAAACAAGGCTGGAAGCTCTATACCGTTTTCCATGAGGAACATTTTGACCGCTGTTAAGCAAATATCCACACTTTTAGGCGGTTTACCCTTCAAGCTTATGAAGTAAGCCTTCAAATCCTCTTCATAATTCCGTTTTTCGCTTAAGTAGGCCTTAGCGTTCTCTTCCAAGCTTCCCTTAAAGCCTAAAACCCTGAAGAACTGTTCAAGCCCCCATTTATAGGCTCTAACCGTGCTTGAACTAGAATAGGTTTCAAGCCACTTGAGACTCACGCCAGCCACCTCTTCCTAACTTTCACGTTAGTATTTTTATAGTTTTCTGTATTTTCAGAGACACTAACAGAAACTATGGTTACGGAAAGCTTTTGACAATCACGTAAGCAGAAGAATATTTAGTTGTGTTGTATTGTAAAAATTATAAATGCGAAGACTTTGTGTTGGCTGCTCTTTCAAATTCTTTACTAAATACTATTCAAGCTTATTTTGGCCGTTTCATTATTGTGATATTAATGCTGATGTTAGGCGTACACGCTCTTTGTGATATTAAAATTTATTAGGCATAATAATTTACATTTATTGGGGCTTAAAATTATTATACGTGCTGTTTGAAAAATATCACTGGTGGTTTATGTGAAGAAGTTTAAGTTTCCAAGTGAGGAGTGGATTAAGGCTTTTAAGGAGGAGCTTAATAAGAACGAGGCTTATGCTGAAGCTGCAAAGGATTGGGAGGGTGATTTCCTCTTCATAGTTACCCCTGACGAGGGCTTGGATAAGGAGATGGTCTTTTATGTGGATCTTTGGCACGGGAAATGTCGTGACGTCTATATGGTGCTGAATAGGGAGGCTAAAACTGCCGAGTTTGTATATGAGGGGCCTTATTCGAATTGGAAGAAACTTATAATGGGACAGTTGGATCCTATTCAAAGTTTGCTTATGCGGAAGTTTAAGTTGAAGGGGAACATGGCTAAAATTATGCGGTATACCAAGGCAGCTTCGGAACTTGTGAAAACTGCGAGTAAGGTCCCAACAGAGTTTATTTAGAGGCCTAAAATTCATGTGGGAGTTCACGTCCCCAAAATCCATAGTTTTCGGAGAAGGTGCACTGGAATATTTGAAGGAAATTGAAGGCAAAAAGGCGCTGATTGTCACAGATAAAGTGATTCGCCGGTTAGGCTTCGCCGAAAAAGCCGCAAGTTACCTTAGAAATGCAGGATTAAACTTAGAAATTTTCGATGAAGTTGAGGCTGAACCTTCAAAGGAAACAGTGATTAAGTGTGCAGAGCATGCCAGACTTTTTGAACCCGACTGGATTGTTGGATTAGGTGGCGGAAGCTGTATTGACGCAGCGAAAGCTTCGTGGGTGCTTTATGAGAGGCCAGATGTTCGAATTGACGAGATAAGTCCGTTGTTGAATCTTGGTTTGAGGAAGAAGGCAAGGTTTGTTGCGATTCCAACCACAAGTGGAACGGGCTCTGAGGCGACGTGGGCGATAGTTATCACCGACGTTAGGGATAGGAGGAAGATTGAGCTTGCTTCAAAAGAGCTGGTTGCTGACATAGTGATACTTGACCCCCAACTTCCTATGACCATGCCTAAGAGGCTTGTGGCTGATACAGGCGTTGATGCGCTTGTAAACGCCTTGGAAGCTTACCTCTCCCAGTGGCGGAACTGTTTTTCAGATGTTCTGGCCATAAATGCTGTACAGGCGGTTTTTAAGTACCTTCCAAGGTCCTACAGCAACAGCCAAGACTGGGAGGCAAAGGAGAATATGCATTATGCGGCCACTATGGCAGGGCTTGCCTTTAGCAACTCTCAGATATGTATGGCTCATGCGATGGGCCACGCTTTAGGAGCTTTATTCAAAATCCCACATGGCCGAAGCGTGGCAGCAGTGTTAACTTTTGCGCTTGAGTACATGGCTAAAGAAGCAATGGAAAGGTTGAGAGCCCTCACTGAAGCTGTAGGAATTGAGGCTGAAACAGACGAGGAAGCCCTCAAAAAGTTTATTCAAGCCTTAAAACGGCTTTTAAGGGATGTCGATGAACCAACCTCAATAAAGGAGTTGGGGATTAGCTGGGAAAACCTCCAAAGCGAACTTGACAACCTTGTGGAGAGAGCCCTTGGGTCCACCGGCACGGTAGCAAGTCCAAGAGTACCAACAGCCGAGGATTATAGGAAGCTTTTTGTATACGCATTTGAAGGGAAAGCTATAGACTTCTAGTTTTCGTGACGGCTTAACGTTGCACGATTTCCGCCTCTTCTTTGAGGATTTCCCTCTCCTCTTCTGGCAACTCGCAACCATCAAGCCATATTGAAGCTAGAACAGTGAAATCCGGAGGGATAACCTCCCTGTCGATTTTGACGTCTAAAACTGCTGGTTTTCCAGAGTCTACAGCTCTTTGTAAGGCTGGTTTTATTTGGGATGGTTCAATGACTCTCTCGCCGTAGCAGTTCATGCCCCGTGCGATTTCGTCGTATCTTATGTCTGAAAAGTCGACTCCAATATGTCTCCTTGAATAGAACAGTGTTTGCCCAGCCCTTATCATTCCCCAAGCACAATCATTCAAAACAACAAATACTATTGGCAGTTGAAGACGGCTTGCTGTTTCAAGCTCTTGAATGTTTAAGCCGAAGGCTCCGTCGCCAGTTATGCAGTACACCTGCCTTTCCGGATTGGCAAGTTTTGCAGCAATAGCGTACGGGATTCCAGCGCCCAAGTGTCCAGAATCGCCGCTCACACAGCTCAGGTAAGTGTTTGGCTCGTAAACTCTGTTTAGGTAGAAGCACCAGACTGCAGTGTTTCCGCCGTCAACAACAGTTATGGCGTCTCTTGGAAAGAACTCTCGAACTTCCCTTACCACGCGTAAAGGATGAATAGGCACAGTGTCCAGCCTTGACATATCCTCAAAATTTTCAAGCCACATTTTCTCCAAGCGCTTATAATCCTGAAGGAGGGGGTTCTCCTTCCTCGGCAGCGCATACCTCTTAACGGCTTCTAACAAAGCCTTAAGCACAGGTTTTGCATCGCCGACAATTCCCAAATCCACGGGTCTATTCAAGCCTATCATTTCACCGGCAATATCAATTTGGATAACCTTCTGCTTTGGAGATTCGCCCCATGCCGGCGGCTTACCCCACATATCAAGAGCGCCAAGTCTACAGCCTACTACAAGAACAACGTCAGCCTCAGCTTGAGCTACAATGGCTCCGTTCCCAGGGGCTGCTGGAATAAGGCAGAGGGGATGATCTTCGGGTATTGACCCCCTACCACTCATTGAAGTTGTTACGGGGGCTTGCAGGTACTCAGCTAGCTCTATAAGCTCTTTTGAAGCTCCAGATCTCAAAACTCCCCCACCCGCATGTATTAGGGGCATTTTTGCCTCCACAAGCATTCTTGCAGCCTGATCTATGAGGGCAGCACTTCCAACAGGCTTCTCTACGGCTCTATAACTTTTTTGGGACAAAATTTCCACTTCGGTTTCTTCCTCTGTCTGGAAGAGAACATCGGATGGAAAGTCTAGATGCACGGGGCCGGGTCTCCCGGACAAGGCGGCTCTAAAAGCCCAGTGGGTAAGCTCAGGTATGCGTTTCCAATGAGAGACCACAGCGTTCCATTTCGTAACTGCCTTGAAAAGGGTAAGCTGGTCTAAGCCTTGCTGGGAGCCCTGGTCTGGATATGAGCGCCATGTCTGATTTTGAGCCGTAATCACAATTATAGGAATACCATCTGCAAAAGCTGGATAAACACCTCCAATAAGATTTGCAGCTCCAGGGCCTACTGTTCCTATGCATACTCCGGGCTGTCCGGTCATGCGTGCCCAAGCGTCAGCCGCGTGGGCTGCTGCAGCTTCATGACGCATTGTTATGAACTCTATGCGTTTATCCTTGTAGATGGCGTCTAGAAGTGGATATAACTGGTCTCCGGGGACGCCGAAAATATATTTGACTCCTTCTTGAACTAGGCAGCGTTTCAAAACTTCCCCTCCAGTTATACGAGCCATACCAAAAATCCTCCACACAAAATCTGGCAGTTTCTAGGTATTGTTGTTTTCGCTATTAAGATTTTACGAATCTTTCAGAAGGTGCTCGAAGTGAGGACAAGTATTAAATTTGCTCACAGCATAATCTTAGGGCGGTGAGTTTAAATGGCAGGAGGCTATATGGGGAAAATTCTAAGGGTGAACTTAACTGCCAAAAGCTTGAATGTTGAAAAAACTTCTGAGGATGTTGCAAGAAAGTATTTGGGCGGCAAGGGCTACGCTGTATATCTTATCTATAGATATTTGAGAGAATATGAAAAGGCGGGGACTTCGCCGAAAGACATAGACGCTTTAGGTCCCAAAAATGTTTTAATCTTCGCAACGGGCCCTGGAACCGGCGTGCCGGGTTTTCCATCTTCCGGCAGATATCATGTAATGGCGTTGAGGTCTCCTTTAACTGGCTCCATTGGGAGCGCCAATTCTGGAGGTGAGTTCGGACCCTTCCTTAAGTTTTCTGGTTTTGACATGATAGTTGTTGAAGGAGCCTCTGAAACTCCGGTTTACCTGGCTATCGTGGATGGAGAGGCAGAGTTGAGGGATGCAAGTAGCCTCTGGGGCAAGAATGTGTTTGACACTTGCCGAATGTTAATGGACAAAGTTGGTGGCAAAAACACAAGCGTTGCCTGCATTGGACCTGCCGGTGAAAATTTAGCATACATGGCATGTATAATGAATGACGATCACAGAGCCGCTGGGAGAACAGGCTTAGGAGCCGTTATGGGCTCGAAAAAGCTTAAGGCCATTGTTGTCTCTGGAGACGAAAAAGTTCCGGTGGCTGAACGAGAAAGATTCTCCGAAGTTTCAAAAAGATGCTTAGACGCTATGAAAAATAATCCGGTTACCGGCGTTGGATTGCCAACATATGGTACAGCCATACTCATAAACATAATTAACACCGCTGGCGGTTTACCCTACAAAAACTGGCAGACAGGCGTAAACCCAGATGCTGAGAAAATAAGCGGGGAAACCCTTGCGGAAACCTATTTGATAAGTCGAAGATCCTGCTGGGGTTGTCCAATCGGTTGCGGAAGAGTCACAAGCGTCAAGTCTGGTCCATTCCAAGTCCTAGCTTCAGAAGGCCCCGAGTACGAGTCTATCTGGGCCTTAGGAAGCAGCACAGCCGTTAAAGATCTGGATGCTGTTGTTAAGGCGAACCACTATTGCGATGAATTTGGACTCGACCCTATAAGTATGGGTTCCACCATAGCGGCAGCCATGGAACTAAACGAGAAAGGATGCATACCCACAGAAGATTTGCAGGGCTTGGATTTACGTTTTGGAAACTCTGCAGCCCTTGTAGAGGCTGTCTGGCGTACAGCCTACAAAGCAGGGTTCGGCAAGTATTTGGCGTTGGGTTCAAAGAAACTCTGCGAGATTTATGGGCATCCAGAACTCTCCATGAGCGTTAAGGGCCTTGAAATGCCAGCCTACGACCCAAGAGCTATTAAGGGCATAGGCCTAAACTACGCCACGGCAAATAGAGGCGGGTGTCATGTAACCGGATACACAGTCTCACCGGAGGTTCTGGGAATACCCGAGAAAATCGACCCAATAAAGGCTGAGGGCAAGGCGAAGTGGGTTAAAATATTCCAGGATTTCACATGTGTGGTTAATTCAACAGTCAACTGCCTATTCACAACATTCGCCTTAGGAGCAAAGGATTATGCAGAGTTACTGTCGGCTGTCACTGGCTGGAAACTAACAGAGGATGAAATTCTGAAAATTGGAGAACGAATCTACAACCTTGAAAGGGTTATAATCAACAAGTATGGATTCGATGGTAAAGACGATACGTTGCCAAAACGCCTACTCGAGGAGCCCATGCCAGAAGGACCAGCAAAAGGCCAAGTAACAGAGCTTGAAGAAATGAAGGGAGAGTACTATAAGCTGCGCGGTTGGGTTAACGGCGTCCCAACAAAAGAAAAGCTAGCTGAACTTGAAATAGAACTCTAGAAAAACAAAAATCCCGCTTTTCTCCATTATTTTGTTGGAAACAACCTTGACTACGGTAAGCGTAAAAATACTGCTTTTCGCAACCTTACGCAGCAAATATAAAACCAGAGAACTTACAGTTGCCTGCAACGGAACGCTGCTGAGCATGATTGAGAGCGCCGCCAAACTGTTAGGACCAGAATTTATCGACGATGTCTACGATAGGAAAAAGGGGAAGGCAAGAAACGACATGATCATCATGGTGAATGGGCGAAACATCAAAGACTTAGAGGGCGAAATAACCCTAAAAGATAATGATGTGGTGGCTATATTTCCACCCCTAGCCGGAGGCTAAAAATAAGTAGGAAACTGTTCTCATGAATGACGAATTTCCAGAAGCGCTACAGATAGAAGTCACAAACAAATGTAATTTTAAATGTCAAATGTGTATTAGGCGTGTTTGGAATGCAAAGCCTCTAGACATGGATATGGCCCTGTATAGAAAAATAGCCAAAACAAGCTTCTCAGAGTTGAAGAGGCTTATACTTTATGGTTTCGGGGAACCCTTTATTCACCCACAATTTATCGAGATGCTCCGTCTAGCCAGAGAGAACCTCCCAAAAGATGGTGAAATCATTATAAGTACAAACGGCTCGTTAATAACTACGCAAACAGCATGCAAAATTATGAAGGTGGGCGTAGATTCCGTATCTTTTTCAGTGGACACCGTTAACGAAGCCAAACTGAGTCGCTTAAGAGAGGGCTCTGATTTCGGCTTAATCGTCGACAATATTGGAAAACTCGCTAAAATTAGGAATAAGGCTGTAAGAGAATTTAGGTTGGGCTTAGAAACAGTAATTGTGGAGGATAACTTTCTGGAGCTTCCAAAACTGGTTGAGTTCGCCGCTGATAGAAATATTGATTACATATTTGTGTCTCATGTTATGCCTTACACTACGGAAATTTGCACCAAAGCCATGTACCTGACTTTGAGCAAGCCAGTTGTAGAAATACTAAAACCTTCGCTGGAGTATGGGTGGCGGCTTATATGGAAATCCACCATAGAGCTTTTCGGGAAAGCCTACGGTGTTGAAATGGAAACAGCCCCAACCCAGCTTATAAGAAGCTTTTGGGACAAGGCCGAGAAAGAGGGGTACTGGATTAATTTGCCACTGTTTTTGGGCTCAAAGGATAAGCTTGAAGCCTTAAACCTTTTGGAAGAAGTTTTCCTTAAAAGTAAGAAAATCGCACATGCATACCAGATTGACTTGCAGTTGCCAAATCTGTACCCAGACGCTAAGGAAAGAAGGTGTCCATACATAGAGAGAAAGACTTTGGCTATAAGAAGCGATGGAGCGGCCTCTCCATGCCAAGAATTTATGTACGCTCATCCAGTCTATATTAACGCCCACAGAAAAAGCATTCATGAAGTAGTTTTCGGGAACCTAGCAGAAGAAGGTGTTGAAGAAATCTGGCGTCTAGGCGCTTATGTCAATTTTAGAGATATTAGGCGTGATTTGGTCCGAAACATGCCCTGGTGTGGAGACTGCCCTTACTCGACGCAGGGATGTTTTTACACTAAAACCAATAATGTAGACTGCTTTGCGAATTCGCCCACTTGCAATGAATGCTTATACAGCGTTAACTTGACGCAATGCAACATTTGAAGTCTTTTTATTCAAGCAACAACGAGACAGGCCCAGCTTTCCATGCTTCTATGGCGGCTTTTAATTCCGGATGTTGCTCTGCATACTGTTCCAATGGGATTTTATTCATGGCTGCTTCTATGGCCTGTCTGAAGGCTTTCGCTCCTGCTTTTGGTCCCATCGGGTGTGCGTGGATAGCCCCGCCTGCTCCAATGGCTATGTCTGTGCCTAAATCGGCTATAAGTTGTGGCACATGAAGCTGTGTTATTCCGCCAGATGGCATAGGCAGTGTTGGCTTAATGTTGTGCATTGGGAAGAGCATGGCTCTGCCTGCTTTCAGGTACTTTTCCCTCAAAAAGAAGGGTTGCTTGCCATAGGGCGCTGGGTAAACCAGTATGTCTGCACCTGCCAGTCTCGGAAGCTTCGCCAAGGTCAGGTGGGATGACATGCCCGACTCCGGATCTTCGTAAATGGCTCCCGCAAAGTCCATATGGCCTAAAATCGGAACTTTTATGCTTGGGTCTTCGGCTAAAGCCTTCAAGACACCTACGCCCGTCACTAGGTGGTTAACCATTATGGCGTTGGCTCCAAGCTCTATGACCTTCTCTGCAAACTCGAAGATTTTCGGCGCGTCCGCCGTTACATTTATGGTGTACATTTTCTTTTCTCCGGTTTCTTGAGCGGCTCGGTCAACAACCTCCATGTACTTCACTATTCTATCTTCCACGGTGTTGAAGGGCGCGTTGGCTAAAAGTTCATCATCTTTAACGAAGTCTGCACCGCCCACTAAAGCCTCGTAGGCTAGTTTTGCGCCAACCTCAGGCGGATAACCAGTGCAAGGCTTGATCATGTTGTTTAAGAGGGGCCTTTTCTCCACCTTTAAGTATTCCCTTAAGCCTTGAACACCGAATTTTGGTCCACTAAACATTTTAAGATAGCTTTTTGGAAAAGTTAATTCCACAAGTTTTAATCTTCCAGCCATAGATATATTGCCAATGACCGTTGTTAGAAGCATTGAAATTTCGTTCATGAAATTCTCGTAGGGGTAGGCTATTTGAACAACATATCGCCTCAATTTTACGTCGGCTGGCACCTCATATTCAAAGTCTGGGACCTCGTTTATGGCGATCACTTTGGCTATGTGCTTTTTTCGTAACTCTATGGTTTCGCCTGGGACACGAATCCACGTCCCTGTGCTTTGTTCAACGGCCACTGCCATGGCAATCTTGTCCACGGGCCAGTCCCGCGGTATAGCCGCATAGTAAGTGGCTATAACATATTTTTCTGGGTCTATTCCCTCTGGCAAAGCCAGTGGGAGGGCTTCAACTTCTTCAGACATGATTTTCACCAGCTTTACATAAGCTGTTATGGCTAATAAATGTGCATGTCTCTATCCAGTTTTCAAGTTTAGTCTTCGAAACATTTTCCTATTGTTTTTATAAATGCTCCTGAATTCTTTGAAGATTTTCTCGTAGATGATGGCGTTCTGTGGGTTAGGCTCATAAACGGTGTCTATTTTCACCAGTGTTTCCGCATCCTCGAAACTTTTAACATCGCCCAAGGCGATCATGGCTATTATTGCGGCTCCCCTCGCTCCAGCCTCCTTAGGGTCTCTGACCCGGTTTATCTTCTTGTTCAGCGCGTCTGCGAGAATTTGACACCAAACATTGGACACGGCGCCCCCGCCTACGATATTTATGCTGTCAGCTTTTCCGGCAAGTTTTTCCATGTAGAATAAAGCCCACTTCATGTTTAGGGCTACACCTTCAAGGACCGCCCGCACCATATGCTCTCCCGTATGCTCGAGGCTCAGGTTGTAGAATCCTCCCCTAACCATTGGATCATCCAGGGGTGCCCTTTCGCCAAAAAGCCAAGGCGTAAATATTAAGCCGTCAGAGCCTGGCTTAACCTTAGCCGCCATCTCGTTGAAAAGGACATAGACGTCTTCTCGGCTTTCTTTGAACATTGCGTTTTTAAGCCAGTCTAGGCATGCTCCAGCTGTTTCTTGTTCTGCCACGCATAGGTACATGTTTGGGTTTGCACTGCAAATGCAACCAATATAATGGAACAAGTCCTTTTTCCTTTCTGAAAGGTGACAGCCAAACCAATCGCTCGTTCCAATGTAGGCATGGATTTTTCCCTCCCTAACTGCGCCCGAGCCTACGGCTGCTGATGCCACGTCGCCAGCTCCAACAACTACTGGTGTACCCTCACGTAATCCCATTTCTGCAGCTGCTTCGGAGGTAAGCTTTCCAGCTATGTCCGTTGCCTTTCTTATTTCCGGAAGTTTGGCTCTTTCTATCCCATATTTTTTGAGGATTATGTCCGACCAGTCAAATTTACCTTTTCTAGTGTCCATCATCCACCAGATGTTGGCGTAATCTCTGCTTATTACAAAGTTTCCAGTGCACTTGTAGACCAAATAGTCCTTGCAGTCAAGGAACTTGTAGGTTTCAGCATAGATTTTGGGCTGCTCCTCCTTGACCCACAAAATTTTGCATATGGGGTCTTTCCCTACATGCCCATAGATTCCGCCTGTTATAGTTAGAAACCTTATGAGGGTTGTAAGCCCGTACCCGGCGATTTTTATGATTCCGCGACTCATTTTTTCAGCTTGCTCTTTAGCTCTTTCATCGAGCCATATCATACAAGGCATAAGTGTCTCGCCGTTGCTGTCCACTGGCAGCGTTCCTGACATCTGCGTTGTGAACACGATGGCGGCAACATCTGAAGGCTTAACATCCGCCTTCTCCAGAAGGGTTCTGGTTGTTTTGGTTACCGCGTTCCACCAGTCTGACGGCTTCTGTTCAGCCCAACCTCTTTTTGGATAGTACACCGGATATTCTGCCGAAGCATATCCGATTATTTCGCCGTCTAACCGCACCAGCACAGCCTTATTGCTTGTCGTGCCGGTGTCGTGGGCTAATATGTATTTCCCATTCAAGGCGTCTTAACCAGCGATTCTAGGCTTAACCGTTGAACCTTTCCACTTCTATCAATGTATTCGACACGGATGGGTAATCCGACGGTTCCCCCTATCCGTATCTTCTCCTTAGCAAGCATAAACAACTCTATGGGGTCAACCGCAGCTTCTGGCGGAAAAACGCCTTTTAATTTAATTTTTCCCATAGCCATGAGCATGGTTCCAAGAGCTGCGGGTACACCTGTGCCCTCCCGCATGCCCATGCCCCTCGAAAACATCGAGAATATGTAAGTGCTAGGTTCGCCTTTCTTCTTGCCCTTAACGACTATTTTTAGGCATCCCATAGGCTCATTTATTCCGGCTTCCCTCAAAAGTTTGGGTCTCTGATGCAAAGCGAAAGCTACTGCAAAATCTATGGGTGCAATTTTCTTTCCGTTAACTTCTATAGGTTCCTCACTTGTCATTCCTAGGCGTACAATCCCCTTGATAAGCTCCGCATAAGCTGGAGGCAAAACCAAACCTAGGTTTGTAACGCGGCGCACACCCTTAATATACCTTGGAAGAGTTATAGTCTCCGGATGGGGATAAGCATAAACCCTATACGTTCCAACTTCTGCGAACTCAACATCCTCCTCTAAGGCTTTGCCGCTCTCATCCAAAACTTTAACAGTTTTAAATTCGCCATCAAGGAAAACCGGGACAGGAATAATCATTGAATGAATCCTATGCTTAACAACAGCCGGCCCTTCAGTTTCCTCTCCTCCATGAGCGTGGTATATGTCTATGGATTCGACTTCATCTAGAAGTGTGTCGGCGCAAAACTTGACTAAGACGTTTGCGACACCTGGAGAACTGCCCATACCTATGAGCGCCGAAATCCCAGCCATTTTTGCTTCCTTATCCATTTTTAAAAGAGCCTCTGTCGCATCGACATCATCGCATATATCCACGTGGTTAACCCCAGCCTTTATGGAAGCCCTTAGAACTATGGGTGCAAACTTGTAGAAGGGGCCTACACAACTCAACACCACATCTGAACTCTTAATCGTTTTATGCAACTTGTCTGAGTCTGTAACGTCAACCTTAACCGCTGACACTCCTTTTACACCTATTTCAGAAGCAAGTTTCTTAGCCTTCTCATAGGCAACATCCCCGATGATGACTTCAGAGAACATTCCACTTGATGCAAGAATTTTAACAGCCATACTTCCGATGGTTCCAGCTCCACCCAAAACACTAACCTTCACAATCAACACCAACCTTCTTTCAGAGTTATTATCAGCCTTGAAGGTTTATTAGCATTTATGTAAAAGCCTCCTAAACAGCAAAACATATCAATGTAAAGGTGGCAAAACAGAACACACATGAAGAAAGCAGCCTTGTCTTCTTACCGTTGGGTTGTTCTGTTCACATACATGCTTGTGGCTGTCGTCTCTCAGATACTTTGGTTGAACTTCGCTCCGATAACAAGACCTATAATGACATCCATATTCGGTGTAACGGAATCCGACGTTGGGCTTCTATCAATGGTTTGGCCTCTACTCTTCATACCAGTTTCGATTCCAGCTGGAATAATCATCGACAAAAAGGGTTTCAAATTTGGGGTTTCAATAGGCGCCTTAATGATGGCGGTCTTCGCCGTTTTAAGAATATTTTCCGGGGAAAACTTTACGCTGCTCCTCATTTTCCAGTCATGCGCTGCACTTGGACAACCCTTCGTTTTTAACGCCATATCAAAACTTGTGACTGTGTGGTTCCCGTTTGAAGAGCGAGCTTTGGCAACCGGTATCGGGGTGATGGGTCAATACATTGGAATGATAGTGGCTATGATGCTTACCCCCTTCCTTGTGCCGGCACCGGACATTGCACTACTGACGAATATGCTGATGATTTATGCCGCTATATCCTTAACAGGCGCGGTTCTTTTCATAGCTTTGGCTAAGGAAAAACCAAAACTCTCCAAAGACGAAACTTCAAAGGAAGAGGCTAAAGCGTCCATTTCCCTAAGAGACATTAAGGGGTTTTTTGGAAAAAAGGATTTCATAATCTTTGAAGCCTTATTCTTTATTGGAGTTGGGCTTTTCACGGCTTTGCTCACATGGCTTGAAACAATCCTAAATGCGCGGGGATTAACCGTCACAGACGCTGGGCTAATTGGTGGAGTAATAATAATTGGGGGAATTTTTGGGTCGCTGGTGATTCCGGGACTTTCCGATAGGACTGCGAGGAGGAAACCCTTCATAATCATAGATTTGGCTGTCGCCGCCGCTATGCTTTACCTTCTAGCTGAAACAAGCAGCTTTCCAATCTTAGCGGCAGCAGGCTTCATTTTAGGATTCTTTTTAATGTCAGCGTTGCCAATAGGCTTGGAAATGTCAGCTGAAATCGTAGGCTCAGCCGTGGCTGGAAGCGCATCAAGCTTCCTTTGGCTTTTCTCACAAGCAGGGTCGGTGATCTTCATTCTCTTCATGGATGCAGTTAAATCCGCAACAGAAAGCCTCTACCCGTCAAACCCATACTACCTTTCAGTCATGTCCATATTCATATTCGATGTGATCGCTCTAATGCTTTGCCTGTTGCTTAGGGAAACAGCGAAGTCCACTAAGGGCTAAATTCTGAAAACTTTAAACTTGCTCTTAAGCGTCTCCAAATTTGCGCTTCCAATTTTGGACAACAGCTTCCCCTTTAGGGTTTCCCAGCTTACAGCATCTTTTCCAGCAAGCATGGTGGCAACAAACTGAACCTTTGCACATTCCTCCACCATCCGGTTTAGAAGGCAAGCTTCCTCAATAGTCGAGCCAACAGTTATAACGCCGTGATTCTCCAGAATGACCGCGTTAAAATCCCTAATCAGCTTTTGAACAGCCTCAGCCAACGCTCTAGAACCAGGAAGCTCAAAAGGCAATATTGGAACACCATTTGGAATGTACAGAAACATCTCTACCTGCAAGGGAATAATCTCAATCCCAGCGATGCCGAAAGCCGTTGCAAAAGGCGCATGTGTATGAACAACCCCATGAACATCACTTCTGACATTGTAAATCGCCGTGTGCAAGGGCGTTTCTATTGAAGGAGAAAGCTTTCCCTCAACCTTATTACCATCCAAATCAACAACAATAAAATCCTCAGCCCTCAAAGAACCCATAGAAACGCCGGAAGGCTTAATCAAAATCCTGTCAGTTCCAGGAATGCGCGCACTTATGTTCCCCTCGGTTCCAATCACAAGACCTTGATCATACAATTGTTTACCAACATGCACCAATCTATCCCTTAAGCTGCAAACAACATCCTTCACTTCACATTCACTCCAACATTACCATCCAAATCTACATTTAATAAGTTTAACAATTGCCCCTTTTTGTTCTTATTTTTTCGAGTTGTTTTTCTATTTGTTTTCTTTTTTGGATTGTTTCTAGTAGGGTTATGAGGGTGTGGGCTGGTGCTTTTGGGCCATTCCAAGTTTGTAGTAGTTTGGCTGCCACTTCTTCAGCCTTTTCCAGCGTTTCCGTGTTAAGGCCCAGATTTTCCGCCATTTCTATTAAGGCGTCATACTCGCCTGTTTTCTGTAAAAGCCTTGTTAGGCGTATGGACTCTTCCATAAGCTGGACATGCTCACGCTTCAAAGCCTCATAATTTTGGGCTCCGTTAGAAGGCTGTTCCCCGCCTTTAAGCTCTGCCAGGCGCCTCTTTAGGAGTTCGTTTACTTCCTCGCTTATTGATCTGCCCTGCGCAGACAAAATAGCCCTAAGGCTTTCGTAAACTGGCCTTTCAACGCAGAAGGATTTGACAATCATATCAGAGTATTTCCTAGGTCTAGGCAGAAGGCAAGCCCTCCCAAAGGAAAAATATTAACTAATTAACTTTGAAGCCCCCTCCCCGCCCCTTGAAGCATAATTTAGATGTATATTCTAACTCTCTCTGCCCGTGCAAAATTAATTGTTTAATAACGAATCCTATTAAGAAACAGCCCTGGTCCCAGTCTTTGACCATGGAGAGTATTGTTCTGTTAACACCTCTTAACAGAACACCCAAAACGCCCAACAGAACAAAATTTTTCAAAAAGCCTTGAAAAACGCCATAATATAGGGGGTTGTCTGATAAGATTCCATTAAATTTTTCATCTGATGATATGGCCATCTTCGCCAGAGGTCGATGAATTCCTCTCAGCCCTTAAGCCTGGAACCCGCC
>JAGTQG010000031.1 GCA_018396875.1 Candidatus Bathyarchaeota archaeon | reverse complement strand
ATACTGCTGGTTGTGGATGTCAGTGAACCACCAGCCACCATCGAGAAAAAATTAAGGGTGTGCCTTGAAACAATAGACCGCATAGGTGCGTCCGGCGTCCCAATAATAACAGCTCTAAACAAGATTGACTTAATATCCCAAGAAGAGCTTCAACGGAAAATGGAAATGTTTAAGGACAGAGCGCCGAGACCAGTGCCAGTTTCAGCCCTCTACGGGTTTAATCTAGATCTGTTGAAAGAGGAAATAACCAAAACCTTGCCAAGCTTTGCAAAAGCGTCGTTTCGTCTCCCAGTAAGGGATGAGACCATGTCGTTTATCTCATGGCTTTTCAATCGTGCAGACATCCAAAAACTAGAGTATATGGGCAACGAAGCTTATGTCATTTTTGAAGCTGTTCCATGGTTTGCTGAAAAGGTGATAAGCCATGTCAAAGAGCTCGGAGGAACAATCGAAAGCTTCCAGCACTAAAAACCAGCCGAAAGTCTACGTCTTAAGGTGGGGACACCGCCCAAAACGGGACATACGCCTAACAACCCACGTAGCCCTAACAGCCAGAGCACTGGGCGCTTCAGGCTTCATACTCTCCGACATAGAAGACGAAAAGATAAAGGCAACCGTAGAGAAAGTTGTGAAAAACTGGGGCGGCCCCTTCCACTTTGAAATGGGCACTCCTTGGAGAAAGGTTGTCAATGAATGGAGAGCCAAAGGCGGAATAGTTGTTCATCTTACGGCTTATGGGGAAAACATTGAAACAAGCGATGTAATGCAGCGAATCAAAGCGCAAGGAAAAGATGTGCTTGTCATTGTTGGAAGCCAGAAAGTTCCAAGCGAATTTTTCTCGTCGGAAGTTTCCGACTTTAACGTGGCAATAGGCAACCAGCCCCACTCGGAATGCGCCAGCCTAGCTGTTTTCTTAGACCGTTTTTTCGAGGGAAAGGAGCTTACCAAGACTTTTGAAAATGCTAGGCTTGTGATAATCCCCCAACAGAGAAGCAAAAAGGTGGTTAGGAAAGTTAATTCCGAACCTGGAGTCGGAAAAGAGATTTAAATTAAGATTTACAAATAATATGGTGTTAGAAGCTATTGGGTTTAATGCTTGGATGGAAAAAGGGTCTTTATGTTGTCAGCGATCGACGATGCCACACTGATGAAAGTTGCAGAAGCTTTAGGTGAAGAGGAAGCCGTGAAAGTAATTGAGATACTTAAAAACTCGGATGAGATTACAGACGATGAGATAGCCAACAAAACCGGAATAAGGCTTAACAACGTGCGCAAAATCCTCTACAAGCTTTACGACCACTCGCTGGTAAGCCTGAGACGAACAAGGGACCCAAAAACCGGATGGTTCATTTTTCACTGGAAGCTCCAGCCAGACCAGCTTGAAGGCTTCATATTAAGCCAAAAACGAAGGGTCTTAGAGAAACTTAACATTCGCCTAGAATACGAGAAAAACCACGAGTTCTATTATTGTTATACGCCTGGATGCAAACGGGTGCCATTCGAGGAGGCTGTCGAGCTTGTTTTTAAGTGCCCAACCTGTGGAAAGCCTTTGATGCATTATGACAACGAGAAAATAGTCAAAGTTTTAACTCAGAAGGTTGAGCAATTGAGGAAGGAGCTGGGTGAGTGAAAAGCTTCCAACAAGAGAGCAAGCCCTAAATTTTCTGCGTGAAAGCGGTTGTTCACAGAACGTTATTAGGCATTGTGAGGCAGTTGCCGAGTTAGCAGTTGAAATCGCCAAAAAATGCGTAGAAAAAGGGTTAAACGTAAACCTTGAACTTGTAGAAATCGGCGCCCTCCTCCACGACATTGGAAGAGCCAAAACTCACAGCGTTCACCACGCCGTGACTGGAGCACAAATCGCTAAGGCCTTAGGTTTACCTGAACCAATAATCTCAATAATAAAAAGGCATGTGGGTGGCGGAATAACAGCCCAAGAAGCCAAAAAACTTGGATGGCCAAAAGACGTTTACACGCCGCAGACGCTGGAAGAGAAAATTGTTGCTTACGCAGATAAACTCATAGAAGGCTCAAAAAGGGTTCCTATAGGAGAGACCATTGAAAAGTTTTCAAGGGAGCTGCCGCCACATGCGGTGGCGCGCGTCAAAAGGCTTCATAGAGAAATGCAAGCCTTAATTGGAGACTGCAAATGATTACGGTCGTTCTCTCGACAAAAATCTACAGTGAAGACCAGCTGACCTATGTTGAGGACTACCTAAAAATGCTGTTTAAAGGTTTAGTGGTTCGAGTGGAGAACCTTGAAATCACCGTGGACAATAGAATTCAGGTGGTTTTTCAAGGCGAAGATGAAAAAGCCGCCCTAAGCCTACTAGAAAAAGAGGTTGGACTGAGCCCCACAAGTCTTGAAGTGTTGAAAAAGTTTTCAACAGTAAAAGGGTACATAGCCAAACTTGGTGAAGACGATATCACCGTAGATGTTGGCGTGGTTTTTCCCAAAACATTGGAGGCAACTGTCCAACTGCAACGTTTACAAGCTCAACTTGCAGATGGAAGAAAAATCGCTATGAAAAAGATTGCCGAACTTTACGGATTGGCAGAAAACATGCCGGTCGCAGTTAAAATAACAAGTCTATGCGAAAACAGCATTGAAGCAGAACTTGCCGAAACACAACTCACAACATATAGGAGATGGATAAAATCCCTTTTTGACAGGCTCATAGTTTTAGGCGCTACCCAGCAAGAAATTCGAAAAGCCTTAAAAAACGCTAGATGCCAAGGCGACATCATCGCAATAGAGTCCATGGGCCTTTTCGAGCATGCGGTCGCATGCAAACTTGGAACGGACGCTGTCGGGCTTATCCCAAAAATAGGCAAACACCTCCTAAACATAAGACTGGAAGTTTTCAAACCAAAAAAATTAACAGAGTTTTTCGAAAACCTCAGCATCATAAAATAAACCAAGCAACCTTCGTAATGGGCCGGGCCGGATTTGAACCGGCGACCTTCCGCACGTCAAGCGGATGTCCTAACCGAGCTAGACTACCGGCCCGCTGTCAAAGTAGTCTATCACGCATTCCCATATATAGCTAATTCGCCTTTTAGTTCAGAGTAAGATTTAAGGTTCAAAGTGCATGTGATTAGGATGGCGGGCCGGGATGGCGGAGTGGACAACGCGCAGGCCTTGAGAGCCTGTGGCCCATCTGGGCCGCGTGGGTTCGAATCCCACTCCCGGCGCCTTTTAAACGTTCAATGAGGGCTTTGCCATGCATTGTTTACATTGCGGGAAATGCTGTCACAGGACCGAGATGGAACTTTCATTGAAAGATATTCAAAGGCTTGCGAGTGCGGGTTTTCGCCCAGAAGATTTTATAACTGTGCATGGAGATGTCCCCCGTTTAAGGAACGTGAATGGATGGTGCTATTTTTATGACCCCTTTAAGAGACGCTGCAAGGCTTATAAGTTAAGGCCTTTAGGTTGCCGCATTTACCCGGTTATATATGTGGAGGGTGAAGGCTTTACATTGGATAAATTGTGTCCTATGAGACACACTGTTTCAGAAAAGGAATTTAAGCTGAAAGCGAAAACTCTTAAGAAGCTTCTAGCAAAAATTGACTTGGAACGTAAGGCGTTTTTAACCTTGCTTTAAAATGTCGATTTAGGTTACGGAAAATTAAAGATTAGATAGACCTTTCGGTTTTCAGCCGCGTGTTTTTAGATGGGCCTCAAATTGTTCTGCGTATTTGTATCCGCTGTCAGGAAAGACAAGAACGTACACGCCTTTTTCATCGGCTATTTTTTGGAAGGCATAAACCACCGCACCAGAGCTTAGCCCCACCAAAAGGCCTTCTTTTCTTGCGATTTTTATGGCAGCTTCTACAGCTTCAGACTGTTTAACGTCCACTATTTCGTCGAATTTTGTCCAGTGTATCCATTTCATGCCAGTTTCAACCCGTCTAATGCCCGGGATCACCTCATTTTGTGCTGGTTGGACGCCGACGATTTTGACGTCATCGCCGTATTTAGCTTTGAAATAGAGGGCTATGGCGCTCATGTGGCCAGAAGTCCCTATTCCGCCGATTATGCATGTTGGCTTTAAGCCTAAGCCTGCTAGTTGCTGGTCTATTTCCCTTGCGGTGTATTTTAGGTGAACCTTGATGTTGGCGTCGTTTTCAAACTGGTTCAGGTGAGTGGCATCGTGAGCTTTTGCCTCTGCGTCTACTTGGTTTACTGCTTCGACAGTTAAGCTTACAGGCATTCTGATGACTTCGGCACCAAGAACGTTTAGGTAGATGTCGCTTAACCTCTGCACAGTCATTGGAAGATAAAGCCTTGTTTTTGCTCCGAGGATGTTGGCTATTGAGGTTAGGGCTATCCCAGTGTTTGTGGAAGTTGCCTCATATAAAACTCGCTTGAATTCTCCTTTCTCCATGGCTTCTTTAATCATGTACCAAGCTATTCGGTCTTTGACGCTGTTGCTGAAAGGATTATAGCATTCAAGTTTTGCCCAAACACTTTTGTTGCTGTTTGAAAAAGAGTTCAATTTAACCAGTGGTGTTGGCCATCCACCGTAAAGGAGTTCTAAAACGTTGTTGTAAACTTTCAACGCTTTCCCATCGTGTTTTTCCTTCTTAAACAGGTTTTTTAATGGGACATTTATTTTGACCTGTTCAGCTAGTAGATGAAAACTTTTTGGTGGAAGTTTTTCCCGTCTGAGGCTTGCCTCCAAAATGGCTTTTTTTGTCAAGTTTTTTGAAGTTTTTATTTCCACTTTATTTATGTCGATTTTGAATGCTGGCGCCTTTTCGGCTGAAAGTAAGTCCAGTGCTTGGAATGCCTCGTAGCCTTCCAGTAAAACCTTTGTTTTCTTGTCGAGAATCAGGGGTATGTCAACTATTCCAGTCTTTAAAAATCTGGTGTAAACTGGTAAGGTGTCTTTCACGTCTATTTGCATGGCGGTTTTGACGCTTTTCAGTGGGATAATGTTGAGGTCGCTTTTCAAAATTTCCAGCGGCATATCCACCCTTTTTTCAATGGACGATATGTGTACAAGAACATCGCTGTTTCGTATCATGTGCCGCGAAGTTTTTGGCGGAAATCGTTTGCCAGCTAAGGCAGCTTCAATTATATCCTGTTTTGTCAAGTTGTACCCGTTTCTCCATGCATAGACTTCAATGTTTGGTGATTCATAGTCCACATAAACGACTGGTATTCTTTTGCACCCTAGATTTTTGAGGGCGTTGTAGCGGTGTTCTCCGTCAAGGATAACGTTTGTTTTTTGATCGGCAACTATTGCATACTTTAGAATGTTGTCGGAGGCTATTTGTTGTGTTAACTCTTTTAGATGGTCTGGATCTGCTTCCTCGTGTTGGTGTAGTTTTTCAAGTTCGACTAGGTATATTTGGTTGATTTTTTGGGACATTTTAACACCGTTAAACGGAATTTAACACCGTTAAAAATATATAAACTTACCGCCACAAATAAAGAGGGAACAAAATGAAGCCACCATGCGTCGTTGTCGTAAAATATCTTCTACCAGCCATAAGAGTGCTCATAACAAAAGAACTCGTAGAAAAACATAACCTACGAAAGATAGACGCTTCTGAAAAAATGGAGTTAACACCAGCCGCCATAACCCAATACTACAAAGGCGAGAGAGGGTCAGTTTTAGCCCGCGAAATAGAACAATCGCCAGAAACCATGAAAATGATTTCGAAGCTGGCTGAAGCCATAGCCCGAGAAGAAGCCACACCGGAGGATGTCATAGAAAAACTGTGCGAGATATGCGCCGCCATAAGGTATGAGAGGGTTATATGCAAACTTCATCAAGAAGACCTGCCAACCCTTGATACCCATAAATGTTCAACGTGCTATCCGCCACCCAAAGCAGAAGATGAATAATCGTTTATATGCATGTGTGTTCGGCTTAACGTTTCACTATAACTGCGGCTTTCAAGGGTTTTCGTTCAACATCAACTTTAACAATCTTAACCTTAATTGTCTTTAAGGTTTCCTTAGCCGCCTTTTGGGCTTCTCCCTTTGTTTCGTATGTGCCTTTAAGTTCAATCCACGGCAATGCCTCATCGATTTTTATCCAGACGGCATACATTTTACCACAACGCTTTACAAGTGTTGTTAGGAGATTTTGAGCACCAGTAATTAAAACGGTTATGAATTTTGAATATAGATGAAAAATTAATTAAGGTGCTCCATAACCAATTGATGGTTTAGGAGCGACCAAAAAAGTGGAGTTTGAAGGCACGCTGGGAGACGCTTCCCTGAAGGAGTGCCTATGGAGCATGGAAAGGGACTCGCAAAGTCAAGAAGGCGAAAACAATGAAGCTAGCCAAAGCCATACACGAAGACAAAAACGCTTGTTTACACAGCTCCAGACTGCTCCATGCCAAACTGTTATGCTTAACCTATAGGTTCCCTGGAAATTTTTCCAAGCAACCTTCTTTCATAAGATCCCATCCACCGAGTTTTATGGAGGGCTTCGACTATGATTAGCGCTAAAACAGAGTTTGCAAAAACCCTTAAACAGTCGGTGATGGCTTATGCATTCAACATTTTTGGAATATCAGCCGGAGCCATTGTGGCATATCACTCCGGACTGTTTCAGTTGGTTCCTTGGGCTGTGGTAATTTACCCACCGATTCTGAGCGCGCGTGGGGTTATAGGTGGCCTATTCTGTGGAAGATTAAGCACAGCCTTGCATCTTGGAACCATTCAACCTCGCTTTTTCGGAAACACCAAAAGTTTCTATCTGCTTTTTCAGGCGATGGTCTTCCTAACTTTTGAAGCGAGTCTGTTTATGGGTCTGGTGGCAGTGCTTTTTAGAACATTTTCCGGCAAGTTTGTTGGTGAAATGTGGGACATGATAAACGTGCTTATGGCAACGATGGCTATAGCTCTAATTGTTATTTCCCCACTTACTTTGACGGTTTCTTTCCTCTCTTTCAAGCATGGTTTAGACCCAGACATAATTCTGTATCCGGTGGAGTCCACGGTGTCGGATTTTCTGATAACAGCGATCTATATTTCTGTGCTCCAACTCTATCTCCTACACAGCGTATTTTGGTACTTTCTTTTCGCAGTTAGCTTAACCCTATCGTTCGCGGCGCTTTACATTTTCGCCAAGAACATGCAGGAACCGGAGTTCGCTAAAACCTTGAAAGAATCCCTGTTAACTCTCGTCATAGTCTCTTTTATAATCAACATCGCTGGGACCGTTCTTGGCAGAGTTGACGAACTTATACGTGAAAGACGGGAAATTTACGAGGCTTATCCGGTCTACGTGGTTTACCCTGCCCTAATAGACACCATAGGGGATGTAGGCTCCGTTGTAGGTTCAACGGCAACCACAAAACTGGCGCTTGGCACTTTGAAGGCATCACTTTCCTCCATAAAAGATCATTTGACTGAAGTTTCAGGCGCTTGGGCTGCTTCCATGATAATGTATTTTGCCTACTCCATTTTGGCCCTTTCGATAAGGGGGATGCTTTCGCCTGTAAACATTGCAAAGTTTTCTCTGCTCTTGTTCACTGTTAACGTGCTGGCTGCTGCGCTAATCATTCTGGTGTCCTTTTCTGTGGCTGTTATAACCTATCAGAGGGGGTTGGATCCTGACAACTTTGAAATTCCCATTGAAAGCTCTTTGGCAGACACTTTAACAACTATTTCCTTGCTTGTTGCTCTAACAGTTTGGGTTTAATCTCAGTCTCTGGGATAAGGGTTAAAATATTTGATGTCAGATAGTCTGGTTTTGGAGTGCTCCAAACGCATGCCTTCCTTTGAAAAAATAGAGTACAAACCTATACCAGTAAGAGAGCTCCTTCGGGAAATGAAAAACCTCTCCGAGCTCATGATTGACTTGGCTTATTCGGCAGCTTTATTCAACGATAGGGAGCTTGCCGAAGACGTTTTGGAGCTTGAAAGGCGCATGGACACCTTAGCTTACCAGCTAGAAATGGTGACCATGGTGGCTGTTCGAGACGCTGAAGACGCTGAGGCTCTGGTCGGTGTTTCCAAGGTGGCAGCGGCAGCAGACAAGATTTCAGACGCCGCCGCTGATATAGCCGCCATTGTGACTCAAAACATCGGTGTCCACCCCATTGTAAGCGAAATTTTCGAGAGGGTTGAGGAGCGTCTCATAAAAGTCAAAGTGCAAGAAAACTCTATCCTGGTTGGAAAAGAGATAGGTGCCCTTGAACTTGTTCCAAGAATGGGCGTAGACATAATCGCCATTTATAGGGAAAAAGACTGGATAATCAACCCAAAGGGAAAAGAGAAAATCTGCGCCGGCGATATCCTAATTGCAAGGGGTGCCTCTGAAGGCTTAAAAGAGCTTAAAGAACTTTGCGAGGGAAAGCGGGACGAATTGGAGGGTTAGGCTTGTCTAAAAGGAGCCAGAAAAAGTTTGAGGAAATAGTCAAACGTTTTGTCGAGTTAAAGGACACATCAGAACTTATGATTGACTTGGCTTATTCGGCGCTTCTCTTGAACAGCAGGGAACTCGCCGAAGAAGTGCAAAGGCTTGAAGAGTACATGGATAAACTGCATACGGAATTTGAACTTCAAGTTCTCTCAAGCGGTTTCAAGAAGGAGGAAGCAAAAAGTTTCCTTGGACTCATAAGGCTTGGGGTTGTCACAGAGAAAATTGCCGACGCTGCCGCCCAGATAGCTGAAGTTGTTCTAAGAGGCGTGGAGCCTCACATGGTTTTAAAGCTGGCTATTGAGGAAGCTGATGAAACAATAACCTACGTGCAGGTAACCGAAAAATCTCCTCTGGTAAACAAGCCTTTAAAGGACACTAAAATTCCAGAGGAAACTGGCATGTGGGTTCTTGCAATAAAAAGGGGAGAAAAGTGTATCAGACCGAAACCCGACACTAAAATTCAAGTAGGCGATGTTCTAATCGCTTCAGGCTACGCTGAGGGAGAAGAGGACCTTAAAAAGCTGGCAGCTCCTTAAGCACCTTAACCTTCAGATTTATTTTGTCAGTTTAGTTTGGATAAGTATTTTGGATTCATCAATACTATAAGTCGGAGTCTGAATTTAATGTTGGAGGAAAATGCTACGAAAAAGAAGAGGGACGACTCTTTGAAAAATCAAAGCCTCGTCTGTCCAAACCCTATATGCAGGAAAACATTTACAAAGCCATTGAAGGTTGAGAATTTAAGCTCCGGGACCACGAAAGTTTATGAGGCGTGCCCTTACTGTCTAACCGAAATTACTGTGGAGGAAGCGGTTTCCTCCGTCGAACAAAGGCTGACTGTGGAAGAAAAGAAAGCCGTCAAGTTGGAACTTAAGGAAACCATTGTTCAGCAGCCTTCAGCGGAAGCACCGAAATGTCAACACCACTTCGGATATTTAAGTGAACGCACTTCACGAGACAAGCTTCCAGAAGAATGCATGCTATGTCCTAAAATAGTGCAATGCATGCTCAAGGGCGTAACGGGATGAGGTTGGTTGTTTCATGATACGCACACCCCCTTTTAAATTGCTATAAACCTTAAAATTCACAGGAGAACCTACAAGTGGCGACCACTTTACAGAAGAAACCTCCGGGGGTTGTCACCCCTGCATCCCCTCAGTTAAAGAGGTTGAATGCTGAATCTGTTACATCTATTGCCACAAGCTTTCTTAAGAGGATTGGACATAGGGGAGGATTAAAGCCTAAAAAGGTTTCATTGGAAGAAGGGATCTACACCGTTGAGGTAGAAATGAAAAAGTTTACTGCCGTTATTCACGTTGACGCTGAGACTCAAGAAATAACGTCTTATGAGATTCAACCAAAAGGGGAAGAGTCGTCTATCATTTCATTCTCTCCAAAAACAATAATATCAGTTGTAGTTATAGCAGCCGTTATAAACGTTGCATTACATTTTACCTTCAAATTTCTTGGCTTGTAAGGTGGCTACTTCTCTTTTCTAGTCCTCTTTTCCGGCTTTTTCTCCTCTTTAAGCTCTGTTGTCGTCTCTGTTTTTTCAGCTTCCTTGGTTTCCGTGGTTTCCTCCTTTTTCTCTTCAAGTTCCTTTGTAATTTCTTCTATCGGTTTGGGTGGTGGTGTGGTTGCCATGGTCCATCCTATCCATGCGCCAATAGCCATGACTGCGATGAAAGCTATGAACACTGGTATTGCTATTAGTTTAAAGGCTAGTCCCCAGTTGAGGGGGTTTTCAAAGTAAAATAATCCAAGGGTATACAGCACACCTATGATCAAACAAGCTGCAAATATTATTCCACCAATTGCTTGGTCTTTACTCACCAAATCACGTACCACCATTTTTAAGTTGCTAATGTTTTAATCTTTATCATTTTCGTTATCTTTAAAAGCTTTGTGATTGCTATGTTGTTCCAAGTTCCCATGTTGACAGATATTTTTTCTGCTCTTCCGTTAACGTGTCTATTTTCACATGCATTGCTTCAAGTTTAAGTTTTGCAACCGCTTCATCTATTTCCTTTGGCACTTGATAAACTCTCGGCGGCATTCTTTCAGACTTAACTAGATATTCAACGCATAAGGCTTGGTTTGCAAAGGACATGTCCATGACTTCTGAGGGGTGTCCTTCTGCCGCTGCGAGGTTTACAAGTCTGCCTTCCGCTAAGAGGTAAAGTTTCCTACCATCCCTTAATGTGTATTCTTCAAGGTTCTGTCTTATCAATCGTTTTGAAACTGCGAGTTCTTTAAGGTCTTTTAGGCTTATTTCTACATTAAAGTGTCCGCTGTTGGCAAGTATTGCACCGTCTCGCATTTTCTGCATGTGTTCTTTGCGGATAACATTTATGTTGCCTGTTGCTGTGACGAAGATTTCACCTATTTCCGCCGCTTCACTTATGGGCATGACGCGGAAACCGTCCATGACGGCTTCAAGCGCCCTCAACGGGTTGGTTTCTGTGACTATTACGTTTGCGCCCATGCCTCTGGCTCGTAGAGCTATACCCCTTCCACACCAACCATAACCGCACACAACAAAGTTTTTTCCAGCTAACAGGATGTTTGTGGCTCTTAGAATGCCGTCTATAGTGCTCTGTCCCGTTCCGTATCTGTTGTCGAAAAGGTACTTGGTGTATGCGTCATTGACGGCGATTATAGCATATTTGAGGGCGCCGCTTTTCTCCATGGCTTTGAGCCTTAAAACACCCGTTGTTGTTTCCTCGGTGCCTCCCTTTACATTTGATAAGGCTTCTGTTCTTTTGCTGTGGATAGTGCTTACAAGGTCTGCGCCGTCATCTAAGGTTACTAGGGGCTTGTGGTCTATAACCCTCTCAATACACCAGTAATACTCATCTGTGGTTTGTCCTCGCCATGCAAAAACGTGGACGCCGAGCTGGGCTAAGGCTGCCGCAACCTCGTCTTGTGTTGAAAGCGGATTAGAACCGCAAAGGGCAACTTCTGCCCCTCCAGCCAAGAAGGCATCAATCAAAACAGCCGTTTCTTTTGTCACGTGAAGGCACGCGCCAAGTGTCACGCCTTTTAACGGCTTTTCTTGGCTGAACCTTTTTTTGATCTGGCTTAACACTGGCATGTGTCTTGAAGCCCATTCTATTTGCAGAAAACCCTTTTCTGCTAGGTTTTCATCTCTAACCATATAACTTGCCAAGACGGTTTCACTTCCCCTCATGCAATTCCGTGGTTTAGCTATTTAACGTTGCGTTTTAGACGTTCCAGAAGGCTTTTTTTGGCTTTTTCAGCCATCTCCATGACTTCTTCACAATTCACGGTTGTTAACCTTCCATTTTCCACAATTATTTTCCCGTTTACAACGACTGTTTCAACGTCTGTGGCTTTTGCTGCATAAACAAGGTGGCTTACCTCGTTATGCACTGGACATAGGTGCGGTTTAGCGAAGCTTACTATGGCTAAGTCTGCCCTTTTGCCAACCTCTATTGAACCTATTTCCGAATCCCATGAAAGCGCCTTCGCCCCCTCAATGGTTGCCAAACGTAAAACCTGAACAGCCGACATTAGCGTTGGGTTTTTGTTCACACCTTTATGAAGCAAAGCCGCCACCTTCATAACTTCAAACATGTCTGCCGAGTTGTTGGAGCATGGGCTGTCAGTGCCAAGCGAAACCGTCACGCCCTGCTCTAGCATTTTTGGAACAGGGCTTATGCCAGAGGCAAGTTTAAGATTTGAAATCGGATTATGGGAGGCTTTAACCCCCCTACGTTTCATGACCGCTATGTCCTCGTCCGTTAAAGCCACGCAATGTGCCGCAATGACCCGCTCGTCTAAAACACTTAAAGAATCCAAGTACTCCACAACACCCCCTCTCAGGTTTATGTTGAAGGCTCTGCGGATTTTTTCCGGCTCATCGCTTGTTTCCGCCACGTGAACATGCCAAATTATAGGCGCCCCATCAGAACCATACTTTTCGTTTAATTCGTCGCATAACGTCTTAAGCTCCCGCATGTATTCTGGGTCAACAGTGTAAGGCGCATGGGGATCCACGCTGACTCGTATCAACCCATCAGCCTTACCATGCCAGTTTCTGGCTAAATCCTCCAAGGCTTTCTTGTCCTCGTTTTTGCGCCATGAAAAGCACACATGCCCAACAACAGCCCGCAGTCCTACTTCGGCAAAAGCCTTCGCTTCGTTTTCGTCTGGCGTGTAATGATACATGGTGTTAACGGTTGTTGTGCCACCCAAGGCGGATTCCACAGCGGTCAAAAGAGCCCCAACATAAATATCGTGGGCGGTCATATGTCCCTCAATGGGCCATATCCACTTTTCAAGCCACTCTTGCAAGGGCAAGTCGTCTGCGTAGCCCCTCAACAAGCTCATGGCAGCATGTTGATGAGTGTTAACGAGCCCCGGGATCACTACTTTGCCTTTAGCGTTTATTCGCTCGTACCCTCTAGGATATCTTCTCAACAGCTCGCTGGTTTTTCCAACATCAACTATCTTTTGATCTTCAATGACGATGGCGCCATCCCTAATCAACTGGTCGTCTTTCATGGTAACAACTGCTCCTCCGTAAATGATAAGCTCCATTAGAGGCTCCCTCGCTTTTTATAAGAACGCCTAGCAACGAGAAGCGTTACACCAGCCGTAAAGAGTATGGCTTCAAAGAATTCGTGGTGCAACATATCTGCCAAGTCGAAAGGCCTCTGCCAAAAAATCAAGTGATGTAAAACCAGCAAGGCGCCTAAAGATATTAGGAAGAGGCTTAAGGCGTATATTCTGTCCACTTTTCACCACACAAGGCTTATCTGTTTAACATGAGGCAAGTTTAACTTTTCCGCTTTAAACCTTATAACAAGTCTCCCCCTTTTATGTATGTTATACTGCAAGAGGAGGAAATTTTGGCATACAAAAAATTCCGAACAATTAAACCAGAGATCCGCGTTTTAGGCGTTGACGATGGAATATTCAAGCCAAGAACGCGAGGCTACGTGCCAGTTATAGGAGTTGTTTTCCGGGGCGGATACTGGCTTGACGGGGTAATGCACACAAAAATTAGGGTGGACGGCACCGATGCCACCCGGAAAATCGCCCAGATGATAACAAGCTCACCACACTACAAACAGCTGCGCGTCATCATGTTGGACGGCATAACATTCGCCGGTTTCAACGTCGTGGACATTAAAGAATTGAACGCCAAAACAAGGCTTCCAGTCATAACGGTTACCCGTGAAAAACCAAACCTCGAAGAAATCCGAAAAGCGTTAAGAAACCTTCCAAAAAGCGAGGAACGTTGGAAAGCCATACTCAACGCCGGCGAACCTATAGAGGTGCCTGTTAAATGTGGAAAAGAGAAAATCTACATGCAAGCGGTTGGAATAAGCCTTGAAGACGCCATAAAAATTCTGAAGTTGACATCCACTAGAAGTAATATTCCAGAAGCTCTCCGCGTGGCTCATTTAATTGCGTCGGGTATAACTCCACTGTAGCCTTAGTATTGATTGCTGACAAGAAAAGTTTAAAAGACACCGTGAACATGGGAAAACAAACGAAGACCGGAGCTATAAACAATGGAATTTTGTCCAAAATGTGGAACTCGCCTAGTCCCTAAAAAGGGGAAAAACGAGAAAAAGGAATCTCTAACCCTTACTTGTCCAAAATGCGGTTACAAGCGAAAAATCGCAAGTGAAGAGGCAACGCCAAAAGTGGCGAAAATCATACAGCCCAACCCTCAAAGGCAAGTCGCTGTAATAGGCAAGGAGGAACAGAAACTGCGAACACTGCCAACCGTAAGGATAGAATGTCCAAAATGTGGAAACAACACCGCCTACGTCTGGCAAGTGCAAACCCGTGGAGCAGACGAATCGTCAACTCAGTTTCTGCGTTGCACAAAATGCGGCCACACATTTAGAGAATACAGCTGAAAAAGCGTCGTTCAGCGTCACGTTTAAGTGTATAAAAGTTTTATAACCCTAAACATTACCCTTTAAAAGGGAGAACCATGTTCAGACTCAAAGTTGCAGACGCCAAACTTTTAAGGGACATGGCGAGCGCCATATCCATCCTCATAGACGAGGCGACATTCCAAATAACGCCAGAAGGCTTAAAACTTAGGGCGATGGATCCATCCCGTGTTGCAATGGTGGACTTTGAATGGCCCAAAACGGTTTTTGAAGAATTCGTCTGCACCGAACCAACAAAAATGTGCATAAACATAAGCGAACTCCTCAAACTTTTGAAAAGAGCCGGCAAAGACGAAATTATCGAACTAGCCCTCGACGAAAAAACAGGTCGACTTCAAGTGAAAATAACTGGAAAATACGCGCGCACTTTCACCATGCCAACTCTCGAAGCCTCGGAAGAAGAGGTGCCGACGCCAAAAATAACCTTTAATGTTAGGGCGAAAGCCACAACCGATGGACTACGCCAAGCCATAGAGGACGCGGAACTAGTAAGCGACCACGTCCGCATAGAAGCAGACAACGAAAAACTGGTTTTCCAAGCCACAGGCGACCTCATGGGTGCCACCATAGAACTCAAGAAGGGAAGCGACGCGCTTCTCGACTTAGAAGCCAAAGAACCATCCAAAGCCACTTTCAGCCTAAGCTATTTGACGGAAATAATTAAGGCTGCTTCCGCCACCTCCGACATTGCAACCCTCGAATTCTCCACAGACATGCCCATAAAACTAGACTTCCAACAAGCCAGAGAAGGAAAACTGGTCTTCTATTTGGCGCCACGAATCGAAACAGCCTAGTGGAAAAATGCAAACCACAACAATAAAATTCACAAAAAACGAACTAGCCAAATACCCCTTCTTGAAAGAGGCAGCCGAATATGTAAAAACCCTAGACCTAAAAATCGAAGACCTCGCAAGCCCAGAATTTTCCCAAGTTCTGGAACGCGCCAAAGAAAGAGTCGAAGAAGCCATACTATACGCCATTATAACCAGAAAACACCAAAACGAAGAAATCGAAATACTATCCTTCCCAACAGCCATAATGCTCGCCGCAGCCACAGAAAACTCTTTCATCAAGAGGCGATATGCCCTCGCCGAGGCAAAACAAGTCTACAACCACCTAAAGTTCGAGCCAAAAGAGAAAATTTTGGCAATAGCAAAAAACTTTCAATGGAAAATCGATGTGGCCGCCGAAGAAAAAGCAACACCATACGAGTTTAAACTCCACTTCACAGACTATTTGAAAAATACAGCGAACCTCCGAGACAAAAAATGGAAACTTGTAAACCGCTACTTAACCCACGGAAACGTCTACCTAACAAAAACCGAAACAGCAAGACTCCTAAGCGAAGAGGTAAGACGCCACATAGAAAAACGACTAGAAATAGGTGAAATGCCAAAACTACCGCAAAAAATAGCCGAAATCGTAGAGAAACTGAAAAACTTAACTTTGGAAAAAGTGAGCAAAGCCGAAATAGAAGGCATACCCAAAACCATAAAGAAAGAGGCTTTTCCACCATGCATAACCACCCTATATGAAGCAGCCCAAAAAGGACGTCACCTACCCCACATAGCAAGATTCACCCTAACAACATTCCTCGTAAACATAGGACTGCCCATAGAAAACATAATAGATCTATTCCGAAACTCATCAGACTTCAATGAACGCCTAACCCGATACCAAGTAGAACACATAGCAGGTGAAAGAGGCTCCAGAACACGCTACAAACCA
>JAGTQG010000030.1 GCA_018396875.1 Candidatus Bathyarchaeota archaeon | reverse complement strand
AGATTTTCAATTTTTCCAGAAGATAGGTTGTCCAAGACTACTACGTCATAACCCTCCTTTAAGAGCTTTTCAACCAAATGGCTGCCGATGAAACCTGCACCGCCGGTTACCAAAATCGCCATATTTTCACCTTTAAAGGTTTAGGATTATTTTTGCAAGGTTCTCTGCGCCGTCAGGTAAGGTTGGCGGTAGGGTTTCTTTTGATTTTTCTATAGCCTCTAATATCTTTTCTAATGTAATTTCTGAAACCAGTATAGCGTTCACTTTCTTTATATAACATTTTGCATCCTCAATTCCGGCTGTTCTGGTCCATTCGGGGTTTGGAACAACCACTGTAGGCTTTTTGTAGACTAATGCCTCTAAAATTGTTGCCCCGAAGTGGGTGACAACAACGTCTGCGCCTGCAACGAGTTCATGGAATTTAGCCGAATGTGTCAAGATTCTCCATTCTGGATGTTTTTTTCTATAGGGCTCTGGGTCAACCTTGCCTGTTTGCAGCACCACGTTTTCCAATTTGCTTTCTGATATTACATCGAAAAGTTGTTTATGCCCCAATGTGCCTCCCGTCACGAGTATGTATCCATCGTTTCGCGGTTGAACTTCCGGTTTGGGGATTAAAGGTCCAACAACTGTGCCTTTCTTTAACAGTTTTTTCTGTTCCTCCCACTGAAGCGCCGTTATAGCTGAGAACGGTTGCAGTAAGAGAGCGCTTTTCGAAGCTTTCGTGAAGCGAACAGAGCTTTCTATGTTGATTATTGGTGTACCCTTAATCCACGCAAGTAGGCATGGGGGTATGCAGAAGTTGCTGCCCGTGCTTACCACAACATCAAAATCTCCCGGAACTTTTTGAAAAGCCTCAACAAAAGCTTTGACAAGCTTTGGCAGAAATTCTTTGGTTGGCGTCTTTGCTTCTCTAGGCTTTAGGAGGAAATCCACAGAACCAAACTTTGCAAGTCTCTCGTAGCTTAAAATATCTCCTCTCGGCACGAGAAAATGTAAATTGGCTTTTCCGTAAAGCCTTTGGGCTAGGGCATAACCATAGGCTGTGTGTCCTCCTCCACCAGCGAGAATTAAAACATTTTTTGTTGGCAATCGAGCTCATCTCGTCTTTTCTGCAGTACAATTTATGAACAGCAAGTGTTTTAAAAAGGTTAATCGTTTAGACTTTAAGAAAGATTTGCATTGTCTGGTGCCGATGTTTGGAGAAAAACTCGATAAGACTTCAGTATTCAGGGTTCATCATTTTTGCAGCTAGAATTTTCGGCGTGATCACAGGCTTAGCCTTCCAGTACATGATAGCCCGCAACACCATCCCAGAAGAATATGGGGTATTGTTTAATGTGAATGATGTGTTGGGTTATTTTCTGATTTTGGCTGGGATAATTCCTTTTTGGGTTATGCGTTTCGTAGCGAGGTCTGAAAAGGGCTCTGCAAAGACTGGCATTGTAGCGAATTTTGTCATATCGCTTGCGGCAACTGGTGTCTACCTTACTCTTGTTCCACTAGTGGTTTCAAAGATGAACGTTCAACGGTACGTCGGTTTATATCTGGTTGCCGCTTTTCAAGTGACAGAATATCACGTACTAACTGCCGCCGAAGCATGTCTAAGGGCTAAAAAACCTCAAACATTAGGGTACGGGGCAATAATCGCTGAAACAACTAAGCTTCTCTTAGGATACATTTTAATAATGAAATTGGGGAAACCCTTGGAAGGAGCCGTAATAAGCCTAACAACATGTATGGCCGCGCAAATGATCTATTACCTAAAACTTTTGACTGGAGACTTAAAACAGAGAGTTGAATGGGCCTACGTGAAAGAGTGGATGAAAGGATCTATCGCCAACCTCTATAACGTCTTAGGGAATCAAATAGCATCCTTCGTTTTTATCTTGCTCTTTACCTACGGCGGCGAAGGCGCTCGAGGCTATTATGGCGCTGCCTTCATGATATCAAACGTTATAACGTACTCAACGGTTCTGGCTTTTGCGTTATACCCAAAGCTTTTGGCTGAAGGAAAAATAGAAGACGCTACAACCTCTCTAAAAACGGTTTTAATGTTTGCGATTCCGATGGCCGCCGGGGCTATTGCAGCACCCAATTTGTACCTTTCAATTTTAGGAAGCAAATATGCTGATGCATGGTATGTTTTGGTTGTTTTGGCCATGGATGCTTTGGTGATAACGGTGTCCACGATTTTTGGTTTTATCCTCTACGGGTTTGAAAAAATAGATGAAGAGGCGAAAATACCCTTTAAAGGGCTTTTAAAAAGTCGCATGTTTTTGTCCTTCTCGCTGCCCTATTTCCATTCGGCCATAACTATACCGCTAACTTATTTCGCACTGACAACGTGCACTCAAAACGACCCTATAATGTCTGCTTTTTCAGTGGCCGTAATAAATTCTGCGGCACGCTTTGCCATGTTTCTTGTATTGTATGCCATGGTCCGCAGGATGGTTAAAGTAGTTATCCCGTGGGGAAACATCGCAAGATATGTTTTTGCTTCCGCGGTTATGGGTTGTCTCCTCTTTTGGTTGCGAACCAATTTATTGCCATCGGAAGTTGTAGAAGTTAGAGTGCGACAAACTATTGGTGTGACGGTGTTTTGCGGTGTTTTCTATGTTGTGCTGCTTGCGGTAATAGACAGGGAAGCAAGAATGCTTGCTAGGTCTGCTTGGTTAGAGATAAGGGCAAGGTTTAGATGTCTTCTCAATGGTTGTTGTTCCACAGTTCGTTGAAAAGAGTTTTTAATGTTTTTATAAAGGCGTCGTAGTTTGTCCAAAGGGCGGCGGTTTTCTTTTTGCCGTTCTCTTTTCGGATCAACAGGAGTATCTGTTCGTTGTCTGCTATGATGAAGGTGGGGATTTCTTCTGCGTTAAACTTTGAATATTTCGCTCTTTTCAGTTTGGTTTTTTCTATGAAGAAGCATGTTTTGGGGGAATAGTTCGTGAGGAGTTGGAAGTCTATACCTTTTCTTGAAACCTTTTCAAGTTTATCCAGTAACCCTGAATGGTAGAAGTTTGCAATGTCGTTTTCCGAAATGAACGCTAGGATTTCTTTTTCAGCCCTGCTTAAGATTTCATCCGCTTTTAGGCTTATTTGTTCTTCTCCTTCGAGAATCTGGAAAACTTCTTTTCTTTCTGGTTCGACTTCCGGTTTGGGTAGTGAAAGCCAAAGGTCGATGAGGTTTTGCCTTCTTTTTTCAAGCATGTTTAACTTCATTCTTTTTGTTTCAATTAGTATGTCCAAGGCTTTTTCGAAGGGCGTTGCGATAAATTTTAATGGTTTTTCAAAGACTGAAGATACGAGCCCCCTTTTCTCCAGGTCTCGTAGGATTCGATATGTTTCTGTTCTGTGAAGAGATAAGGCCTCAGAAATGTCGCTTGCCTTGTGTTCACCTGTTCTAGCTAGATAGATGTAGACTTTGACCTCGTTTTTTGACAGTCCAAGCCCACGGAGGGCTTTTTCGATTATTTCTATGGATTTTGCTGGTCCCTTGTCTGCTTTTATGAAACGCCATAATCCACTGTTTTCGTCATAGAGTTTCACGATGCTTTCAGGTTTTTCGACGGATAATTCCATTCAAACCCCTTTTAAAGCGCCTACTCCAACTCCGAGTCAAAGCCAGAACTCGATTCAGTCAATACAATATTTTATACTTCTGAATTAGAAATCTGAATTAGAAATACACATTCACTCGTTAAGGCTTAAGGCTTAAAGCTAACATCCATGAAAATAAACATTCGAAAGAGGGGAAGGGGTGCAAATTAAAAGTTTAGGCGTATCTATAAAGCTGAGACACTTTCTTATCCCTAACAACAACCATTGGTTTAGACGGACCGTTTTGGTTTTTGCTTTCATTTTGTTCGACTATTTTTCAACAATGACTTTTTGTCGTGCTCCATGGGAAGAGGCCAACGTTTACGCTAGGTTCTTTATGGAAAACTTTGGAATACATGTAGGTTTGACTCTTTTTGTTGTAATGGTTAACTTTCCCGTCTATATGCTGTTGACTTTTGATTCGCATGTTGTTAGACTTCCTGGACGGATAGCCGTTGCTGCGGAAACATTTACAGATTTTGTTTTCGCATGGTTTGTTGCAGGACTGCACTTTGACGGAGGAGCAAGTTGGTTCTGGTCAGCGCCAAGTCCTCTGAGACAGGGGTTGGGTGCAGTGTTATACCTTCTTGGCACTTTTGTTTTTGTAAAGCCTCGTAACCCGTTTTGTGATATACATCATTCTAGATTCTAGTGCGTAACAAAGCGCCACATACTAATTCTATTATCTTGTCAAGACCCCTTCTCATTTGCTGTTGGACTATGACGTTGTATGTTGGTGGTTAGCATGGAAAATAAGGATGCAAAGGCAGGCGAAAACGTGGGGGCAGAGGGAAAGGTTCAGGAAGAGGTTGCAGATGAGGCTTATTTCT
This sequence comes from Candidatus Bathyarchaeota archaeon, assembly GCA_018396875.1. Taxonomy (GTDB): domain Archaea; phylum Thermoproteota; class Bathyarchaeia; order Bathyarchaeales; family Bathycorpusculaceae; genus DRVP01. Next base: position 13,854 of record JAGTQG010000030.1, on the reverse strand, counting down.
TTCATCCTTTAGAGGTTTCCGAAGGTGAGGAAACATCCAGCGTTGAAGAGCTTGAAAAACAAAAAGCGGATTTTGAGCAGAAACTTCAAGAGCTTTTAAGAAGCATAAGTGAAGAAACCCTCCAGCTTAGCGAGTTTTTAATGGAGGAAGATAGGTTGATAAGAGAGTTATGCACCACGCTTAGGCAAATTTTGAAGAAACTAAAGGTGTCATTCTATATCCCGCCGCGGGAAATCCCAATCAAAGGCAAAGTGAAGAAGGCCATTCTAAACGATGAATGCAACCTAATTTTAGTCTATGAAAAGGGTGAAGTATACTCCGCCTTTCTGGCTGAATATTCTCCAGAAATAGTTTTAGCCACCTTGCTGGTGGTAATGCCTGAACTTGCAGAGGCGTTAACGCTTTACAGAAAGAGAATAAGCACACGAGTCAATCTCTTTGGGAGAATAAAGAAAGAACTTAAGAATGTTGTAAGGGCGATTATTGGAGAACGCGAAACCGCCCAAACAGAGAAGGAATCTTTGGATGCTGTCAAAACCACATTAGACAGTGAAAACCAGTCCCATTAAGGAGTGAGAGACAAAATTTGGACGATCCAGCCACGGAAATTCGAACCTTCTATTCAATCAGAGAGATTAGGGAAATGGTTGAGGCTGAAATAAGCCAACACAAGGCTTTGCTAGACGACTACAGCCAGTGGTTAGGTACGCTGTTGAGAAGCCCAGAGTCTTCGAAAAATCCTGAATGGACTAAAAAGGTTTCAGAGCTTCAGAAGGTTTTGAGGACAAGTGGCAGAAAAGGCGGAAAGAAGGAGGAGAAACCTGCTTATTCGTCCGAGTGGGTTACTTTTAAGGATTTGATGCTTTGCGCCGACGAGTTCGGTGAAGTGGAAATAATTTTTGAAGCCGTTGAGGAATTGAAAGGTAAGTTGGAGAAACTTGAAAAGGCTAAAAACTCTTTAGCAGAGCTTGAACGATACGGTTTCGGAAAAAACGTGGTTTATGTGACATACATCCATGAGGGCGTCCCAGAAAAAATAGCTGTTAAACCAAAGAAAACAATGGAAGGCGAAGAGAAATTCAGATTTGTGGCAGATTTTTCGGTAATGAAGCAAATATAGATCCAGGTTTAGCTGGCGCTGAACTCTATAAAGGCTCTTGTGAACTTTTTGATTAGGTCGTATGGGTTTTCAACCACACAATTTGTTCGAATGTAACGTTTAACAGCGCTGCTGTTCACACCTATGCCTATAATGCCAATGCCCATCCGTTCCACCTTTTTAACGGCTTCCTTGAGCCTTTCTTCTACATTCTCGTACCCAGCGGGGAAAAAATCTGAAACCACCACAAGCACTCTTGCCTCTTCCAACCTACCTTTTAATGCTTGAGCTGCAAGCAGTATGGCGTCCGGCAGATATGTGAAACCTCCGTAATTTAAGCCGCCTATCCTAGCGCGTACTCGAGCGTCATATCTTTCCCTGAAATCTTTTATTATGTAGAATTTGTTGTTGAAGGCGTACATGCCCCAAGAGTTTTGGTTTAAAATCAACAGACGCGCAACTTCTGCCAAGCATAGGGCTATGCCTTTCACTTCTCCCTTAAACATGTTTAGGCTGTGGCTGGCGTCGATAAGTATCGACCAAGCATCCTCCCGCGTCTGTAGCTCCTCGCGAACAAATATGTCGGTTCGCTGACTTTTGCTTGCAATTACCTGTATAGCCTCCTGCAAATCTACGAATCCGCTTTCCTGTTTAAAGTCTTCGCCGCTAACATTCTTTAAGAGCCTGAGTTGATGAAGTATTCGTCTGACAGGGCTGCCTAGAAGTTCTTTTCTTCTTTGAAACTCCGCGTAGTCTTCTGTTGGAAATGTGAAATCCTCGAACTGTGTGTTTTTCCCAGCATCTACATATTCCTTCAAAATTTTTAGTTGAGAATTTTCACGTTCCAACCAGCTTGTTATGGCTCGGTGAGCCTCCCCCTCATTCTCCAAGTCAAGTGTGTTGGCGTGTTCCGATCCGGCGGTTTGCAGTGCTTCGGTTAAAAGAGGCTGAATTTCCTTTTCATTAGGTATTTGATCGTTGTAGAACATATCGTTTGTACCATGGCTTTCCGTGTGCAAAAGAGATGGTACCTCAAAAGCTTGACCGTAAATGGATAGGGCATCATAAATCTTGTTTGCATAGTCTATTTTCTCATCAACTTTTGGTTTCTCGCTGATTCTCTGCAGCATCGATGTTATTGCTTCGACATCAACTTGCATGTCGCTTTCAATTTCGCCTTTGATCCTTCCAAGGTTATACTTGAGAAGGATTGAAGTCATAGCCCTTGAAATGTCGTTAGAAAGCTCCTCGGTTCTTTTCATTCTGAGATAGGAAACCACATTTGCATAAACCATTTCAGGAAGCATCCAGCTAAAATGCTTTTTCATGTTCTTGTCTATTATGGCGTCTTCTATTAGGCTGACAACATAAGCGGCTAAATTGAGCTGTTTCCCCCTAGCCCATTTTGAGTAAACGGTTAGATCGGAAAAAAGTGCATGCAAGCTCAAATGGTAGACAGAAGCCTTGAACAGATACCATATAATCTTCTTGTTGGTTGGATTTTGAAGGTTGAACCTTAATCCTTGAAAGACAACGTAGTTGTTGTTCAAGCTCTTAGGCTTAATCAAATGTAGAACATAGCCCCTTTCATCTTTACCCAAGTATGGATATCTCAAATCGTCATGGAGAAGAATTTTGATTTCGCCGTAATGCTTATTTGTTACTCGAAGAACGGTCGACCAAGCAAAATCAAAAAAGTTCAAGGCTTAACCCGTTTATCCGGTTTATGGGGAACTGAATATGGATTCAACGATGCGCTTTACTGCTGCTTGGATTTCCACGTCATCACTGGTTGTTCCGACTATTGTTTCAACGGCCGCGTCTATGGGTGGACACCCATCGGCTATCAATGTTGCCCAGTTTATCAAGTCTCCCGGAGATGGCCCGTAGGGCAAGTCGCCGTTCTTGTATTGTCTTCGGAGTTCTGCGCCTACACGGACTATTTTCTCGGCGGTTTTTAGGTCTACACCGCTTCTTTTTGCAATCAGCTCTATTTCCTCTTGGGCTATTCTGTCGCCTACGCTTAGGTAGTCAAAGTTTATCCACACCGACATGCGTCTTCTAAGGGCTGCGTTCAGTGGTTTTGTTCCAACGAATTCCGCTGAAAAAGGGTTCATGGAAATAATCAAGTAGCCGTAGGGATGTCTGTGCACTATTTCGTTGTCTTTTTCAGTTAAGACTATGTGGCCTCTAGTGTCCAGAACTGGGTTAAGCCTTGACGCGATGTCCTGTTTCATCATGTTTGCCTCGTCTAAGTAGAGGATGCCGCCGTTTCTGCACCACATCACTATTTGGCCGTCAACCCAGTTCTCTTTTCCAAGGCCTATGTATCTGCCGAACAAGTCGTAGGAAGATGTTTGTAGTCCACAGTTTATTTCCCATATGGGTAGTCCGCAGAGTTCTGCAACCAAGTAGACTATGTGGGTTTTTCCTGTGCCGCTGGGTCCAACTAGGGCGCACTGTTTGAAGTAGTATAAGGCGCGTACTATTCGTTCAACGTAGTTGAAACCTCTGTCCACATACTCGGGAGTGTTTCTTGGTATGAGGGAACGCACCGACTCTGGGAAAACATAGCCGGGGTGAAGATCGTACTTGTCTATGCGGTATTTCTTTCTCAGTTCTGCATATCTGTCCTCGTCGGCTGTGGCTGTCTTCGTTATTGAGACTGATATTTTTGTGTCTTTGATGGCTGTTTTTGTTTGTTCTTCCGTGACTATTGCGGTGTTAGTTTGCCTTCTTCTTCCGCCTTGGTATCCGAATCCTACAGCTACTACTGGCTTTTCCTCCAGCTTCTGTTTAGTGTATGACAAGGTGCGTTCCCTCCGTTTCAAGTAGAATATTGTTTGTATGCGATTTAAATATTACTTCTTGCGATTCAATACATTTAATTAGCCACAAAACTACAATAAAAGTTCAGCCAAAACCTCTTGCACTTGGCTTTTTTCTTTCATTTTTTTGAATATGGCTTTTCCGGTGTTGTAGAGGCGTATAGAATAGCCTTTGTAGGTTAGATCGAAGATTATTCCGGCGACCGTTTTTTCTATTCTTGCTTTTTTGAGCATTTTTGCTATGGCTTCGTCTTTTTTCTCATATTTGAAGTGGACTATGATGTCCTTTTCTTCGCCGCACGCCTCCTCTATTCTTGCTATGTACTCTCCTAGGCTTGGGTTTGCATTCATAGGGTTTGCTCGATCTCCTTTAGGGCTTCGACAAAGCGGTCTACTTCTTCCCGTGTGTTGTAAATGTAGAAGCTGGCTCTTGCCGATGATGAAATTCTCAGTTTTTGGTGGAGAGGTTGGGCGCAGTGGAAGCCGCTTCTAATCATTATGCCGTAACTGTCTAAGAGTAGGGCTACGTCGTGAGAGTTGAATCCCTCAACGTTGAAGGGTATTATTCCACACTTTAGGCTTGCGTCATATGGTCCGTAAACCGTGACCTTTAAGCATTCTTTTAAGCGTTTTAGCGCATATTCTGTTAAATCGCATTCGTGGGTTTTCACGTTGTCCATCCCAAGAGCCTTCAAATATCTTATGGCGGCAGTTAAGCCAACGGCTCCGCAAACATCTGGGGTTCCAGCCTCAAACTTCCATGGAAGCTCGTTCCATGAAATTTTACATCGCCTTGTTTCGTGGTTGAAGGAGACCTCTCTAATCATTTCGCCGCCGCCGTGGAATGGTTCCATTTTCTCGAGGATTTCCCGTTTGCCATACAAGACGCCTATTCCCGTTGGTCCAAGCATCTTGTGTCCAGAGAAAGCCAGAAAATCGCAGTCCAAGTCTTGGACGTTCACTGGCATGTGGGGTACGGATTGGGCTCCATCTACAAGGACTAGGGCACCGTTTTCGTGGGCTAGCTTCGCAATTGTCTTGACGTCGTTTATGACGCCTGTCACGTTTGAAACGTGGGTTATGCAGACAAGCTTTACTTTTGGCGTTAAAAACTCCTTTAAGGATTCATAGTTTAATGTGCCGTCGAGGTTGACGTCGACGTACTTGACCTTGAAGCCTTTTATTTTTGATAGGATTTCCCATGGGACTATGTTGCTGTGGTGTTCCATGAGTGTTGCGAGGACTTCGTCTTCTCGTTTGAGGTTGTGGAGCCCCCATGAGTAGGCGACGAGGTTTATGGCTTCTGTTGTGCCTCTAACGAAGACTATTTCTTCCATGCTTTTGGCGCCTATGAATTTAGCCGCCTCTTCATGGGCTTCTTCGTAGAGTTCTGTTGCCTCCATGGATAGGGTGTGCACTGCACGGTGGACGTTGGCGTTGTGTTTTTCATAAAATTCTTTCACGGCTTCGATGACTTGCCTTGGTTTTTGGGATGTTGCTGCATTGTCAAAATAGATGAGTGGATGATTGTTTATTTTCCGCTTGAGGATTGGAAAGTCTTCCCTAACCTTGTATGGGTCAAACATTTTTGCTGCCTTCTTCCGCCATCTTCATTTTCTTTGCAAGGATTTTCGCCAACTCCTCCTCTTCCAGCGCTTGTTTTTCTTCGAATGTTAGCTCTTCTGGAAGCCACTCCGGCTTTTGTCCCTTCATTTTGTAGTAGGCGCGGATGGCCCGTCTCAAGGCGCCGACGGCCAGTATGCCGCAGTGAAATTTGACGGCTGGAAGCCCGCCTACTTCTTCGGCTACACTTTTCCAGGTGATTTTCCAAGCGTCTTCAAGCTTCATTCCCTTGACCCTTTCTGTCACTATGCTTGAGGTGGCGATGTTGGCGGCGCACCCATAACTTTCAAAGGTTGCCTTTTCAATAACATCCTCCTCGTTGATTTTAAGGTAAAAGGTTATCATGTCCCCACATTGGGGGTTGCCTGCTACAGCCGAAACTGTGGCGTCCTCCATTTTTCCAAGGTTTTTGGGGTTCCTAAACAGTTCCAAGATTTTTTGGCTGTAGGGTAAAGGCACGCGTGACATCCTATTCCACCACCGTTGAGCCCGTTATGCCCCTAAGCCTTTCAACGGCTTTTGGCAAAACCTCCAACACGTAGTCTATGTCTGCTTCGGTGTGGAGGCGTGTAACTTTCATGAGGATGCTGCCGTGGGCTTCCTCGAACCTTCTGCCTATAGCGGTCAACACGTGGCTTGGTTGAAGTAGGCGTCTTGTGCAGGCGCTTCCACTTGAAACATAAACGCCGTTTAGGCTTAGCTCGATGGTTAGGGCTTCGCCTTCACAGCGCAGAAAGCTTATGTTAACGTTGTCGGGCGCCCTTTTCTCGCCTTTCGGCCCGTTAAGTTTGACATCGTGTATTCGATTTATTATGCCGTTGATAAGTTTGTCGCGGAGCCTCCGCATGTGACTGACGTTTTCCTCAAACCTTTCGAAGACTAGTTCGGAAGCCCTTGCAAAGCCAACAATTAGCGGGGTGTTCTCCACTCCAGGCCAGAGTTTCTGGGTGCCAATTTGCCCCTCCAGTATTCTTTCGATGTTTACGCCTTCCTTGACATATAGCGCGCCTATTCCGCGTGGTCCTAGGATTTTGTAGCTGCTTATTGTCGCCATGTCCACGTTTAGGCTTTGCACTTTGAAGGGAATTTTGCCATAAGCGTCTGAGGCGTCCGTGTGCACTATGGCGTTTGGGTTTTTATCCTTGACTATTTCGGCTATCTCTTTTATGGGTTGGATTGTTCCGATTTCATGGTTCACCATCGAGAAGCTTGCGAGGACTGTTTCGCCGTCCACGGCCTCTTTAAGTTTTTCAAGGTTTACGAAGCCTTCGCCGTCCACAGGCACCTTAACAACCGAAAAGCCTTGTTTAGAGAGCATTTCCGCCACATGCACGACGCTTAACGGTTCAATTTCGGAAACCACGATTTTTCCACGTTTCGCTCTTATCTGAGAAGCTGCACCAAGCAAGGCGAGGTTGTTGGCTTCCGTCTCACCCGGAGTAAAGTTAACCTCTTCTAGGCTTTTACAGCCCAGATAGCCGGCTATTTTTTGGGCTGACTCCATTATGGCTTCGAAGGCTTCCCATCCCGGCTTGTGTGTGAGCGTTGGATTGCCATAGGCACGCTTATTAAAGTATGGAAGCATGGCTTCAACAACTTCTGGAGCAACGAAACTTGAGTTTTCAATGTCTAGGTAAACTTCGTGTTTTAGCCCTTCATGGGCTTTGAGAAGTTCGCGGACGTTTTCCACCATAACCCTTCAAGTCCACTTAAGCTTGTCAACTCATATAGGTTTAAGCTTATAGAAAAAGCTATTCGCAACACAAACGGTTCTGAACGCATATTTGTGGCAGGCTTCAAACAACAAATACATAGCCCTCCATGGAATTTAGGGTGTTTTCCAGCTTTATTTTCCCTACCCTCCCCCCAGATTTTAGGTTCAAAGTTTTTCAATAACGTTTTAAACCGTGTTTGTCTCTAGTGTGCAGTAGAAAGATTGAAAAGGCGTGTTTGAGTGAAGATAGTAGAACTGCCGATTCCTGAGCCGGTTAAAGAGGTTTTGCTTAGGTCTGGAATTGTGGAGCTTTACCCACCCCAAGAGGAGGCTATAAAAGCTGGCGCCTTGGAGGGCCGCAACCTTGTTTTGGCTAGTCCAACGGCTTCTGGCAAGACTTTGGTGGCGGAGCTTTGTGCACTCAAACATGTTCTTGAAGGGGATGGCAAAGTCCTCTATTTGACGCCTTTACGGGCTTTAGCCAACGAGAAGTATGAGGAGTTTAAGAAGTATTCCGCCATAACCAAGCCTGACGGCAAGCGGGTGAGCGTTGGCATTTCCACAGGCGACTATGACAGTTCTGACCCGTGGCTTGAGCATTACGACATTATTGTGGCAACCAATGAAAAAGTGGACTCGCTTTTGAGGCATAAAGCCAAATGGTTGGACGAAGTCAGCCTCGTGGTGGCGGATGAAGTGCACCTGCTCAACGAAGTGGAGCGTGGTCCAACCCTCGAAGTGGTTTTGGCGAGGCTTATGCAGACAAACCCAGACATCCAAATATTGGCTTTAAGCGCCACAATAAACAATGTGGAGGAAATTGCAGAATGGCTTAAGGCGGGCTACATAACCACCGAGTGGCGTCCCATAGTCCTAAAAGAAGGCGTTCTGCTCCACAACGAAGTTCAGTTCAAAGACGGCGACGCCAGAAAAATCGAGAAGGAAGTTAAAAACCCAGCCATAAACTTGGCCTTGCACACCGTAAAAACTGGCGGACAAGCCTTGATTTTTGCAGCTACAAGGAAAAGCGCTGTTGCTTTAGCGAAGAAAACAGCCAAAAAAATAGAGGAGGTGCTTTCAAAACCGGCTAAAAGGGCTTTGGAACGCGAAGCCGAGCGAATTTTAGGCGCTGGCGAAAAAACAAGGATAAGCGAGCTTTTGGCCGAACTTGTTAAGCGTGGCGTTGCTTTTCACCATGCTGGCTTGGGAGGCGAACACAGAAAAATAATTGAGGACACCTTTCGTGAAGGCAAGATTAAGGTTTTAACCGCCACACCTACACTGGCTTTCGGTGTGAACCTTCCAGCCAGAACCGTCATTATATACGATTATAGGCGTTATGAGCCGGGGTACGGCTACTACCCCATAAGCGTTCTAGAGTACAAGCAGATGTGTGGGCGGGCTGGGAGGCCAAAATACGACAAGATAGGCGAAGCAGTTATAGTGGCTAGGACGGCCGACGAAGCCGACTATTTGATGGAAAGCTACGTGATGGCCAAGCCCGAACGCATATGGTCTAGGCTTGCCGTTGAACGTGTCTTGCGCAGCCACGTTTTAGCTACAGTTGCGGCTGATTACGCCCATACTGAGGCGGGTATCTACGAGTTTTTCGGCAAAACCTTCTACGCCTACCAGTATGATGTGGCAGCCATTAAGGGCGTGATTGCAAAAATCCTCAAGTTTCTATATGACGAGGAAATGATAGATGTGAGCGGCGTCAACATTTACGCCACAAGGTTCGGCAAACGCGTAAGCGAACTCTACATAGACCCCGTTTCAGCCGTCATAATCCGCGACGCCTTAAGGCAGAAGCCTCCACTATTAACCGAGCTCAGCCTCCTCCACATGGTTTGCCACACCCCAGATATGGGACCAGTCCTCAGACCATCAACAAAAGAACTTGACAGCGTAGCGGTTTTCCTCGAAGAACACCGAGACGAGTTCACGGTGCCAGTTCCAGACGAATGGGAAGACCGCATAGCCTACGAACAGTTTCTAGGCGAGGTGAAAACAGCCATGGTTTTGAAAGCTTGGATTGAAGAAGCCAGCGAAGACGAAATAATAGAGAAATACCGCGTGCAGCCCGGCGACCTATACCGAACAATCGAAAGCGCCAAGTGGCTTTTGTACGCCACCCACGAATTGGCAATGCTATTCAATAACAAGGAAATACCACCCCTAGCCAGCGAACTCATGGAAAGAGTGGAAAAAGGCGTAAAGAAAGAGCTTCTTCCAATAGTCCGCCTAGAAGGCGTAGGCAGAGTGCGAGGCCGCATACTATACAATGCCGGATACAAAACAATAGAGGATCTAAAACACGCTCAAATCGAAGACCTGATGAACCTTCCGCTGATCGGGCCGAAGCTGGCGAAGAAGATTAAGGAACAGGTGGGCGGCTTTATCAGAAAAGAGGCTTTGGAAAAGCTTGAAAAAGAGGAGGAGTGGAAGCAGAAAGCCCTAACCGAGTATTGATCCTTTCCGAAAGGCATAAAAGTCTTCATAGAACTTGTATACGCGGAGAAAAACGCTTCGCTGAGTTTGCCAAACTCTTCTTTTGAAGGGTTCGGCGAATTTCAAGTTGCGTTTTTCTAAACAAAATTAGGTGATGAAGCGAGAATGAAAAACGTCGGCAAAATATGGATGATAATGCTGTTTATGCTTGTTTCCGCATCATTTTACACGCTTAAAACGCCTCCGGTAGAAGCGGGCGGAACAATTTATATTCGAGTCGATGGCTCTATTGACCCGTCAACTGCGAACATAACCCGCGACGAGTTTAACGTCACTTACACTTTCACCGGCAACAACTACGACACCCTAGTCATAGAGCGGAGCAACATAATCCTTGACGGGGCGGGATTCACTCTTCAAGTGGCAAGCGCTGATGGGATAAGCTTTCAATATCAAAGCAACATAACAATAAAGAATTTGAATGTGGACGCTGGGCCAGGCTCGTTTGGCATACACGCCTACTATTCTCTGAACATAACCATATCCAACTGTAGGGTTTACTCTTCAAGCACTGGCGTATGCATCTACCACTCTTCTTACTGCCACATATATGGAAACATTATTGAACGCAATGGCATAGGTCTAAGCATACAAGGTTCAGATGTTGAGAACACCGGCCACCACAATTTGATTTACAACAACACCATAGCCTCCAACAGAAATTATGGAATATTGTTGTACGGCCAACGAAACAGCGCATATTGGAACAATATAACAGACAATGATGTGGGAGTCGTAATTTCAGGCAGTTTTAACAACTTTTCCGAAAACAAAGTGACGGGAAACAAGTATCCGAATGGGCGGGGCATCTCCATCTCCTCACAGATTGGGGGCTGTAACGTGTCTTATAATTATGTTGCAGAAAACACTTGGGGAATTATTCTGGGAGCTGGTTATGGCGACTATACTCCTAACACTTTGAAAGGCAATGTTATGGTGAACAACAGCCGCATAAACTTTGGACTCAGCTATCGGGCTGAGATGGCATACTTATACAATGACGTAGACACTTCAAACACCGTTAATGGTAAACCAGTCTACTATTGGATTAGTAAAGAAAACGATGCCCTTCCATTAGACGCCGGGTTTGCAGCCCTAATTAACTGCAAAAACATAACAGTAGCAAATCTGAACATAGAAAAAAACTTAGAGGGCATCATACTCGCCTACTCCAACAACTGCACAATTTATGGGAATAACCTTACCGACAACGGAGATTCCTCGTATCACTACGGTAACATCGCACTTTACCACTCATCAAACAACCGCATATACAACAACAATGTGGCAACAAGCAACTGGAACGGGCATGGAATAGTACTTGACCACGGTTCTTCACACAATACAGTTTTAAAAAACAACATCACGGAAACCTATGTTGGCGTCTACATGTATTATAGCGATTTTAACAACGTTTCCAACAACTTTCTTAGACAAAATGGTAAACGAGGAATCAGCTTGGAATACTCATCAAACAACACGGTATATGGCAATGAAGTGTTAGGTTCAGGCGAATACGGCGTATACCTCGGAGCACAATGCAATGACATTTTAGAAAACAACATAACCGCTTACAAATATGGTCTTTATGTAACAGGTTCACGCAACACAATTGCCGAAAACAACATTATGGAAAACTGGGAAAAAGGAATTTTTGCAGGCGGTTCGAAAAATACCTTTTTCGAAAACAACATAATAAACAACAATGAAGGAGTTTACCTCTACGGCCAAAACAACCTGTTCTTCCACAACAACTTCGTGGACAACGCTAAACACGTAACCTACTACTGGTCCGGCATCGCTAACTATTGGAATAATACCTATCCTATTGGCGGAAACTACTGGAGTGGATACGAAGACAAATGCCCTAACGCAACGGAACTTGATAATTCCGGTTTATGGGATACGCCATACGTTATAAACACGAATAACATTGACTACTATCCGCTTATGGCGCCGACAAAACCCATAACGAGAAAGTTCACGGCTTACAGCAACATAAAAGTGGAGGTGTATAGCAACTCTTCTATTTCACAGTTCCAGTTCAACATAAACGCCAAATCAATAAGCTTTAACATAACTGGGCCTGCGGGAACGAGAGGCTTCTGCGACATAACCGTTCCACTAAACCTTCTTTGGGGAGACTTCACCCTATACATGGACGGCATCCAACTAATAGAGGGTGTCAACTACACGAAGACTTGCAATCACGCCCAATGCATTTTCCACGTAACATACACCCATAGCACACATGAAATTGAAATATTCGGAACAGAGGTTATTCCAGAACTTTCAGGTTCGGCAGCGGTGCTGTTTGTGATCACTGCTGTTCTAGCTACATTAGCTACAATCAAAACGAGAAAGGGCATCAACAGAATCAAAGGCTTCCATTCGCCGTTTCAAGTCTAAACCGGTATTGGACGACGCGTGTAGATTCTATGGCCCAAAACTATTAAGTCGGCTAAGATCGTCCACGCAGTTACTACGCGAACAGCCGTCGCATTCACCTCATGAACGTTTATGTGAATGGGATCTCGTGTCAAGAAAACCGCACAAAAAGCAAACACCACCATCGTCGCCACAGCAACCAAGTCTATCACTTTTTCTCTCGTCCGAATGGAGATTGGTGTTTCTTGCTTCGGAACCGTCTTCTTAAAAATGAAGGCGGTTACAATCAGCAGAACAGTAATCGTTACGTATGCTTCTGGACGGATTTGCAGAACCGCGGGCACATTTGATTGTATGCTTATGCGGCAAAGCAAGCCCACAAAAATCAGCATCAAGACTAGAGTTGTCTTCTGTCCCTTTGAAAAAGGTTTGTGGTTCCAGTCTCTCGGGAAAAGGCGGGTCGCAATGTAGAATGTTAACACGCCTTGAAGGATAGCCCACCAGAAAATGTTGACGAACAAAAGCGCTGTCCAGTTTACACCGAACAATTGCGGTTCAACAAACTGGGTTGCAGGCACAAAAAGCGTAAAAGCTGTTCCAAAAAAGAAGCCAGCAATAGCGACATTATAATCTTTTAGGCGGTGTCTAGCGATCAAGTCCTCCAAGAGTGCAAAGTATGGGAAGTAAACCAGAAATAGGAAAAAGGGCAGCAATGGGCGAACAGCCAAGTTGTTTATGCCTCTCATTGAATACTCAAAGAGAAGGTTAAAGCCTACAGCGGCTAACACGGTCTTCCAGCGACTCAAGGCATGTCATCCCGTTTAATGACTATTCAATCCTGAACCATGCAGTATATATGATTGAAGCTGCGTAAACATTATAAGAGCTTGGTTTGAAATCGAATTCTAATTCGAACAGTTATTCCAACTTTTAAGCAAAGATGATATCCTCCCTCAACAGTTTGGCATCTATGGTTTTCAAAAACGCCAGTGCCTCCCAACTTTCCGAGATAAAGAAGAAGTTTGTTGAACGAATCGTAACAAATTTTTTGGATATCATAATCATGGCTCATTTCACAGATAAATCCTTCAGCGGCTATGACGTTTTAGTTTTCATCCAAAAAAAGTTTGGCTTGCTCTTAAGCCCAGGAACAGTGTATTCAAAATTATACTCGATGGAAAGAGAAGGCCTAATTAAACTAGTAGTCAAAAGAGGGAGAAAGAGAGTTTATAGAGTTACTGACCTAGGAAGACTCACCGTCGAAGTTACAACGTCAACCGACGAAATAAGGGCTTTCTTTTCAAGAATATTTGAACGGCAATGAAGCATCCATAAATCGCTTAAGGCAACTAGCAGGCTTATACAACGTAGTATTTAACGACTTTGCTTAGGCTTTTGGGTACCTCGTAAACTTCCATAAACCTTTTTATGGCGCGGATTAACGCCGGTTGGGCGCGGACAAGGTCTGTAAATGTGACGAGCCCAACGAGCTTGCCGTTTTCAACTACTGGAAGCTTTTTGATTTTGTGTTTAAACATTAGTTCTATAGCGTCCTCAAGATCCGCGTCCGGATTTATGGTTATGGGTGGCTTGGACATAACTTCTTTGACAAGGGTTTTATCTGGGTTTCTGCCTTCGTCCACGACCCGTTTAAGCACGTCTCTTTCGGTTAAGACGCCGACCACGCGGCC
>JAGTQG010000003.1:4011-67994 GCA_018396875.1 Candidatus Bathyarchaeota archaeon | reverse complement strand
TGTCTGGCTATACGACGCCGACTTTAACGTGTGGTACATCGGCGGGTTTGCAAACCTAGCCAAAATACCTAAAGGCTGCAGAATAGCCTGTACATTTTAAATCCACAACCCTCCTTTTCTTTGTTTTAGTAAACAGTTTTTGCGTTTAAAGTGGTAGCGGGGGGTCGATTTGAACGACCGATCTCTGGGTTATGAGCCCAGCGGGTTAATCCTGGCTACCCCACCCCGCTACTTGTATGCTGAACAAAACTCTCTTAAATCCTTTTAGGGAAAACTAAAACCTTTTTATCTTGATTGGGCTTTTTGTTGATGGGCGGAGCTATGGATAAACCCTATTTCCGCGAGATTTTCAATCCCGTGCTTGAGAATCCAATTTTTGTTCAGGGCTTGCCTGGTTTTGGAAATGTTGGCAAGATTGCTGCTCATCTTTTGATAAAGTTTTGTGGGGCTAAGCCTTTTGCTGAGATGTATGCGCCCTATTTTCCAGACTATGTTTCGGTTGATTCTGACGGTGTTTGCCGTTTGCCAAAATATGAGTTTTATGCGGCTCCGATGGATAAGAACGACTTTATTATTATGACTGGGGATGCGCAACCATCTTTTGAGGATGTTGTTGCCCATTACGAGCTCTGCAGTGGAGTGCTTAACTTCATAACCAAACATGGCTGTAACTTCATAATAACATTGGGCGGCGTTCCATCCGTAGAAGATGCTGGGCTAGTGTATGTTGCAGCCACTTCTCCAAGATTGGCTATTGAATTTATGGAGAAGGGTGCCATTTTGTATGCGAAGGGTAGGATAGTCGGCGCCACTGGACTGATGCTTGGGATGGCCAAGGAACGCGGCATGGAAGGTGTGTGTCTTTTGGGGGCAACCACAGGTTTTAGGGCAGATCGCGGAGCAGGCTTTTCAGTTTTCAAGTTTTTAATGAAGGCTTTGGGAAATGAAGTGAAGGAAGGGTTATAAATAAAAACTCGTTTTAGTGAAATGTCTACTGTCGGATGGATGAAGGGCTTGAACATCAAAGAAAAACAAACATTAAATTTAAATTCAAAACTATGGAAGACTTTTCTCGTATTGCTTGCGGCAATTCTAATGTTCGGGGGACCAACGTATGCAGTTCTTGTCTTGTGGCGGGGACTAGACCTGGATTATGCATTGTCTATGTCCACGGGCTTTCTTCTTTTCTTGGTTGGCTTCAGTCTACTAGTTTTTCTTGTCAGAAGAAAGTTAATCTCTTAAGGCCTCAGATACCCCAGGGTGCATCATCCTTTTTCAGCGTTTAGGTTCTTCATCGGCAATTATGATAGTTGTATCGGAGAGCTTTAAATGTTGGGTTATTTTCTGGAAACAAAACATATAAGATATGCCAAGAAATATACCATGTACGCGCAAAGAGAATGGTAAAAGAGTTGGTGAAATTTTGGGTATTGGTAAAGGATCGGCAAAGAGAACAACAATAATTCTTGACGAAGAGGAGCGGGAATTCATTGACAAACTAATTCGCGAAGGAAAAGAGCCAGGTATAAAACCTTTGATTTCTAAAATGCTGGATATTTATAGGAGTATGATGATTTATGATTGGCGTTTTCCAGGCGAGTATTATTGTGGGATAAGCCGTATAGTTTTCCTAAACGTTGAGCTTGTGAACATTTTGGTCCATAATATCCCAAAAGAGAAGTGGCGGGAAGTTGGACGAAAAATGGGAGAGGCCTCAAAAGTGTATATAGAGGCGACTCTCGGCATCAGAGCAACAGACTTGGAAAAATGGCTGGAAGTCTTTAAACGCTTGCGTGTTCAAGGCTTTGGAGATTTCTATGTTAAGGACAAGTACATAATGATTAAAGCACCTTTCATTGGTGAACCTGAAATCTGGGCTGGTTTCTTGGAGGGCTTGCTTGGTGTAGAATTGGATATTAAAACGTTCACGGCACCCTTTGTTTTTGAAATAAAAGCAAGCAAAACATAACGTGGGTTAAGTGCGCATGCCTCGGAAAGCTTAAATGTATTAATATTTTAATATGAAAATAGTGAATTGGAATGGGGAAACAATTTGATGGACATAAAATATGTGAGGCTTTGAGTGATCCTACGCGGACTAAAATATTTCAGTATCTGCTAAGAAAGTATCCTAAAGCTCAAACCATCAGCGACATAGAGAAAATTTTATCGAAATCGGTTTCAGCGACCACCATATCTTTTCATTTGAAAAAGCTTCGGGAGGCTGGTCTTATAACAACTAATGGTCACAAAAAGGGGTTTAGGGCTTCTAGGAAAGCAATTAAAATTGGTTTTAACGGCAATGGCTTTCATGTTTTGGAGGAATAGCCATGCGTGAGGCAATGCTTTATGAGCGTCTTAAAAACAAGGAGGTTAAGTGCAACTTATGCGGCAGGAGATGTGTAATAAAGGATGGTGGGACAGGTTTTTGTCTTGTTAGAAAAAACGAAGGTGGTGTTCTTTACTCGCTTGTCTATGGGAAAGCCATATCCGCTTGTGTCGATCCAATCGAGAAAAAACCTCTTTCACACTTTAACCCAGGGGCATCTGTTATGTCAATAGCCACCGTTGGGTGTAACTTTCGCTGCCAGTTCTGTGACAACTGGATGATAAGTCAGGAAAAACAGATTTCAGGAAGGAACTTTCCTCCGGAAGAGGTTGTGAAGGCCACTAGAGATAACGGTTGCCAAGGAATAAGCTACACATACACGGAGCCAACAATATTTTTTGAATACGCCTACGAAACTGCAAAACTTGCCCATCAAGTAGGTTTTTTCAACACCTTTGTTACAAATGGTTACATGACGCCTGAAGCCGTAAAAACCATTGCGCCTTATCTTGATGCTGCAACTGTGGACTTTAAGGGCGGTGGTGACCCGGATTTTTACAAAACGTTTTCTTTAGTTCCATCTGTTGACCCTATTTTCGAATGTTTAAAGGAAATGAAGCGACAGGGAATTCACATTGAAATCACGAATCTTGTGGTGCCAAAAATAGGTGATTCAATAGATCATATTGTAAAGCTTGCGTTATGGATTAAGGAGAATCTAGGTGCAGACACACCTTTCCATTTGCTTCGCTTTCACCCAGATTATAAGCTTACAGATATTCCTTCAACGCCTATTCAAACGTTGGAGAAGGCTTACGCGGCGGCTAAAAGTGTTGGCTTAAACTTTGTTTACATTGGCAATGTGCCTGGGCACCCCGCTGAAAACACTTATTGCCCAAACTGTAACGAGCTTTTGATTAAGCGTTTCAGTTTCGAGATTACTAAATGGAATTTGACAAAGGACATGCGTTGTCCCGTGTGTGGACGGGAAATCCCAATAAAAGGAAAGTTGCACCCAAGCGGTTACGCCTACCCCTACGCACTGTTTTAAAATTCTCCTTCAATAACACATGGTGGCTCTTATGTGGAGGATTTTACGTCCAGATGCCGTGGCTGTGTTGAGCGATGAAAAGGCTAGGAAAAGTTTAGCTAGATATTTCGCTGTAATGCAAAACAAAAAGCCCGCTAAATTTCAGATAGCCAAAAAACTTCCCGCGGATTTTAAGGAAGAAGATTCCACAGAAGAGCTATGGCGAAAGCATGAAGCGCTCACTGACGAATTCTATAAACTTGAAAGGGCTTTGGATGCGAAGGAGAAAACCCTGGAAAGCTTGCCAACTCCAGAAAAGTCTTACTTGGACCTTAAGATTGAGATAGCAAGGCGCATACTTGAAAAATGTCATTTTTGTATTAGAAGATGCGGAGTGAACAGGCTTGAAGGCGAACGGGGCTTTTGTGGATGCGGTGCAAGCATTACTGTTTCAAGCATTTTTGAGCACATGGGTGAGGAGCCGGAGCTTGTTCCTTCTGGAACTATTTTTACGATGGGTTGCACGATGCGGTGTAAGCACTGCCAAAACTGGACAATATCGCAGTGGATAGAGAGAGGCGAAGTTTACACTCCGGAAAGATTAGCAGATGAAGTTGAGGCTCTACGTAGGAGTGGTTGCCGAAACGCAAACCTTGTTGGTGGGGAACCCACCCCTTGGCTTGAACAGTGGCTTGAGACGTTTAAGCAAGTCAAAGTTAACATTCCAGTGGTTTGGAACTCAAACACCTATTACAGCCCAGAAACAGCCAAACTTTTGGCGGGTTTTGCCGACGTATACCTCTTGGACTTCAAATATGGTCCCGGATACTGCGCCGAAAGAATTTCAAGCGCTCCAAAATATTGGGAGGTTTGCACAGACAATCACTTAATCGCCAGCAAGTATGGCGAACTCATAATTCGAGTTTTGGTTTTGCCGGGTCATCTTGAATGTTGCACAAAGCCAACGCTAAACTGGATAGCCAAGAATTTAGGCAAAGAAACACGTGTAAACGTAATGTTTCAGTACAGACCAGAATGGCGGGCCTACGAGGTTCCAGAACTGCGACGGAGATTAACAAGGGAGGAAATGGATAAAGCAGTAAAACTCGCAGTCGAGGCGGGCTTAACAAATTTCATAACGTGAGCTAGCTCCAATCGAAAGCTATTTCTGGTAGGCTTTTCTTCTCTAGTGCAGATAGTGATTAAAAATGCCCTATTGTCCAGAATGTGGTGGAGAAATGCGTTACATAGCTTCCACCAAGCATTACGTATGCCAAAGCTGCGGACTATCAGTCACCCAACAAGAACTCATCGAACTAAAAGAAAAACTACACCCTTCGACCGAAAGTGATGAAGAAGAAAAAGAAAGGCGAAGAAAAGAATATCTGAAATGGTGGCTAAGCAGCAAGAAAAAATAATCTCACAAAAGAGATTCGTTATTACTCAGCGTATGGTGTAAACATTTTCTTATTGAGCAACAGCCGCATTACCACAAAAAACCAACCATATTACCGTAAAAAGTAGGGCGAGCTAAACACAAAAATAAAAAGAAAAGTTATTTTTGTCAATGTGTAAATCAGAGCGAGGAATATGGGCACACAGGTTGAAATAATCTGCGTTGGTAACGAACTTCTAATTGGCAAAACCCTGAACACGAATGCTCATTGGTTGGCTAAGCGAATTACATCTTTGGGCTTGAGTGTTCGTAGAATAACCGTTGTAGGTGACGATGTAAACGAGATTGCCAGCGCAACACGCGAGGCCCTAGAAAGGAAACCCCGTTTCATTATAACTACTGGAGGCTTGGGTCCGACGTTTGATGATAAAACATTAGAAGGAATAGCAAAAGCCCTAAATCGCAATTTGGAGCTCAATGACAAGGCCTTACAAATGGTTAAGGAAAAGTATGAAGCATACGCCAAAGCCGGTAGACTTGACTCTGCAGAGTTGACTCCTCACAGAATTAAGATGGCAAAACTCCCAAAAGGGGCTGATCCCCTGCCAAATCCCGTGGGTACAGCTCCTGGAGTACGTCTAAGCATTGAGGGAACGGACATAATTGCGTTACCTGGTGTTCCAGCTGAAATGGAAGCCATTTTTGAGGAATCAATCGCTGCTTTGCTTAAAAAGGAGGCTGGAGATTCAATGTTTTTTGAGGCAAGCGTTTATGCAGAAAACATTATGGAGTCCACTTTGGCGCCTTTAATTGACTTGACTATGCATGACAACCCATACGTTTACATTAAATCCCACCCAAAAGGCGAGGAGAAAAAGCCTTACATTGAAATACACTTTTCAACCACCGCTAAGGACTCAAAAATTGCGAAGGATCGTTTGGGTAAGGCTATCATTCAGCTTTCAGAACTGATAAAAGAAAAGGGCGGAAAAGTTAAAACTTTTAAAGCCCCTTAACATGAGTTCTCATGGTTGCAATGAGGAGCAGGCTAGACTCTGATATTTAATGATTGCAAATCCGGGTCCAGAGCAACCAATCATCAATCCTTGTTTTAGTTAATGATTAAGGTTTCATAAGAGCAATTAATTTGAATTTGAAAATCTATGACGAATGAAACAAAAGTTCCTTACAACGTTTACAATTACGACAATAGTTGTTGCGGTCCTGTACATACCCTCTTGCTACTCCACCAACTGTTACACCGTGTCCTATTCCCTTCTGCAAAGCTTCAATAGTTCAGAACAATACAGGTTATACGTTGCTATTCCACAATCGCTTTACGAGTATTATCGTGGAATGGATCACAGCCAAATTTCTATTGAAGATTTCGCCAAATTCGTTACACCTTTTCCACTAAAGCCCATTGCGGACAAATTATGGGAGATATATAGCACTCCTGAAGATTTTGCAAACGGTGTTCTAATGATTGTGCACCAAATACCCTACAAGGCTATGTCACCCGCTAAATATCCAATTGAAACAATGGTCGACAACATTGGAGACTGCGACCTATTTAGCTATGTTGCAGCCTCAATCATGAAGGCGGGAGGATTGGATGTTGTACTTCTATATTATCCTAATCATGCGCATATGAATATTGGGGTTTGTCTTCCCACTCCACCAAAATATGTCAGGGCGGCTGCCCACTTTGTCACCTATAACGGTAGTCGCTTCTATGTGGCTGAGTGCACTGGAGATAACTGGATAAATGGATGGAGAGTCGGCGAATGTCCCGATGACCTATTAAGGGCTGAATGCCAAATAATTCCGCTTAAAAACTGCGAAGAATGGGCACCTCAACAAGTTTCAGCAAGCTACAAGCAGCTACAACCGTCAACGGTGTCTTTAACTATTCCATCAAATTTTGGCGTACAAGGAAGCACGCTTACTCTTTTGGGGCAGTTAACACCCAAACTACAGAACAAATCGGTAACAATATACTTCAAAGTAGGCAGCTCTCCTTGGAACGTATTAGCCACAACATATACAGACGCTGAGGGAAAATTTTCATGTACGTGGATTTCAAAAGAGGCTGGCATATGCCAATTCAGAGCCAGCTGGTCCGGAGATGATGAATTTTCAGGAGCCGATAGCCCCGTAGTGACTGTAATAATCTTACCCACATTTTTTATAGCAATCTGTGCAATAACCTTGATTCTAGTTTGCGTTGGCGTTATATTTCTCTTTTCATCTCAAAGTTCCCATAAAATTGAAGAACCAACGCTTTCTGGCGGCGAACGTTAAAGAAAAATTTTTAGTCTACTCTTTGTCTGCAATCTATACGCAGAAATTTATCCATGATCAGGGGAAATTTAAGATGTTCATTGTGTTTATTATTGGAACCGCTGGGTCTGGAAAGTCTCTGCTCACCGCGGCCTTCAGCGAATGGTTAAGACTTTCAAAACAAGATGTTGCCACCGTGAACCTGGATCCTGGTGCTTTAAATCTGCCTTACACGCCTGACGTTGACGCTAGGGATTATGTAAACATAGAAGAGCTCATGGACCAATATGGACTAGGGCCAAACGGCGCCTTAATAATGGCTGCTGATCTATTAGCGGAAGAAGTTGAAAATCTTTCAAAAGAAATTGAAGATTTAAAATCTGATATTGTTCTGGTTGACACTCCAGGGCAGATGGAATTATTTGCTTTTAGAGCTAGTGGACCCTATATAGCCCATGAACTCACGAAGGAACCAAAAGCCATAGTTTATCTCTTTGATGCTGTTTTTTCGCTTAACCCTCTAAATTATGTTTCAAACCTATTTCTGTCAGCAGCTGTCTACAACCGTTTTCTTTTGCCGCAAATTCATGTGCTTTCCAAATGTGACTTGCTTTCTGAGGAGGATGTTAACAAAATTGTGGATTGGTCTGCAAATCCAAAAGCTTTAGAAGACGCGATTGAGCAGAAACTTGAAGGGACAAAGCGACTCTTGAGCAGGAATATGATGAAAGCCATACACCAACTTGGTTTAAGGTTCCTGCTTGTTCCAGTCTCAGCCAAAACTAACGAGGGAATGGTTAACTTTAACATGGCGTTGGAACGTGTGCTTGCTGGCGGAGAAAAATACACGTACTGACGTTTTTAACAATCATCGAGAAGCGTCCAAGCAGCAGCGGTTACCCCATGCCTAGCCACGTCTGGAGAGTCAGCGCCACTGATTATTATTACGTCGTTTTCCTCGGGCTGCATGAGTTTGGCAACTTGTTCCGCAGTTTTGGGGTAATCTCTCAAAAAATCCTCACTTACCATTGGAATTGTAAGACGGCCATCCTTAAAGACAATAGTTACCGCCCATTTTGCCCCTATTTTGACGGCAGCATCACGTTGCTCCATTCCCGTTTTAACTTTGTGTCCACGGTTTTTTATTAAAATCGCAAAGTTGTATTTTGCATTCATCAGCTCGCATTTTTCAATCCTAACTTGTTTGGCCACGAGCTTTCGATACTCTTCTAATAGCTTTCGTCCTCTCGTTGTTAGACTACATCCAACTTTTGATGTTGAAATCAAACCAGCTTCCTTTAAACGAGTGATGAGGGTGCGGGCAACCCCCTCCCCTATGTTCAACTCCTCTGAAAGTTTTGTTCGTCCAACGGGTTTTTCTGCAACAAGCTCCATAGCCTGCAACAAATGTAGTGCTGAAAAAGTTGGAGCTGGACCTGGTGCTTTTTCCCTTGCGATCTTTTCTAGGATCTGCTTAAATTTGTAGGACATAAGTTTCACAATTAAAGCTGGATTTTTAGGCTATAAAATTATCTAGAGTTGAACCGAAACGTGATTTAAAAGTGTTTATTCCTTTCTAACGTAATATTCTCTTACGATGCCTGCTGTTAACGCTACAAGACCAACCGCCAGCAAATATATCAGTGGATAAATGAACACCGACAATAATGATTCATAGGTTATTGTTGACGGCAGCATTGGAGAAAAGAACACAGTAATCCACATTATTACAAACGTTGCAATGCATCCAATTCCCAAACCCACAGACAAACCATGCACAAAACTACTTCTATCCTCCTGTTCCTCTCTTTTTTGCTCTTCCTTCTCAACGTCGGCCTCTTCAGTTTGCACGCATTCTCCTTCAATCGGCTGTTCCTCTTCATTCTCAATTTTTTCTACTGAAGCATCGCTCATCAAAGTCTCTTCAAGCTCAGTCTCCATCGTTAATCGCCCTTTCTCTGTTTGTCACGTATGGAGTTAATAAAACTATTCAATTTTGGATTAACATTCTGAATAAGAATTCAAAATTCACGTTGCACGGCCATCAGTACCCGTTTATCTGTTAGTTCGGTAAGAAAACCGTTAGCAAATAGGTATTTTTCCTTCGGCTAACTCTGCGCAGAATTTATCGATGTTCTCAAGCTCATACTCCAAGATTGCAGCTATTTTACTTCTAACCTTGTCTATGGAAGAGTTATCGTCTTTCATTACGACTTGCGCTGCAGCCACAGCGGGTTGATCTATGGGTCTTCCGATTTCACTTAGAAGCCATATATAAACCTCTTCAAGCTCAGGTGTTTCCTCATAAACATGCTGGGCAACCCTAAATGTTAGAACATTGTAAATTTTTCCGACGTGGCTCACCGGATTTTTCCCAGCGGCAGCCTCCGAGCAGAACGGTCTGTTTAGCGAAATTAAGCCATTCACCCGGTTGCCTCTGCCAACTTGTCCTGAATCTCCGCTGTCTGCGCTGGTTCCTAAAACGGTTAAGTAAACTCCGTCAACTCCTCTACCGCGGGCATCTAAAGTGTTCAGTTGAATGTTTATGTTCTCAAAGTCTGTGTTAGACCTTACAAACTTGTTGACTTCTTCCAGAATTTTAGCCTTTTTCTCAAAGTAGTCTTCTTCGCCGTACACGTAACGGTCTACAAAAGCCATTGAAATTGTGAGGTTAAGGTTGTTATTGTTTCGATATCCCATAACCTTTATGTCTTCACCAGATTCTGGGAAACGTTGTTTAAATTCCCTCGAGTTTAGAAACTGCTCCGTTTTCAAGACTATTTTTTCCGTTCTGGTCATTGGAGCGTAGCCGACAGCTGCAGAAGTGTCATTGGCGGGCAGCACTTTCCCTTTACGTCTAAAGATGTCGACAAGACCAGCTGAACCTGGTTTTAGCTCTACTTGATATTTTACATGTTTTTCGGGATCTACAAAACGCAGGTTTTTCCTAAACCATTCCTTCGCAGTGTTTATGGCTATTTCTTCAACATCTATTTTTACGCCGTCAAACTCTGTCGTGGCTCTATCACCGAAAATGAAAAGCATCGGTTGTTTTATGCAGCCTCCTCCAAATCTAACTTCAGCCTGTCCGGCCACAAGAAGGGATTTGTCTGCGTTATGATGCAGTATTGTGCCTGTTTTTTTCATGTATTCTCTGCTTAGGTGGAGAGAAATTTGCTCCATGATGGCATCGCAAATGTAGTCTGGGTGGCCCAAGCCTTTTCTTTCAACAATTTCAAGCCTCTGTTTTTCGAGAGGTGTTTGTTTCAGCCTTTCAACTATTATGTTCCTCAATTTTGACCTCCAGTGGATGAGTTTTGAGTTGTATATGGGAAAGCAAATATATACTTTGCTGTATTGATTTTGTATTTGGAAATAACCGGTGGTTATATTTTGATCATAACTGGTTCCACAATTAAAAAATTAAGACTTGAGGCGAAACTAACCCAGAAAAAACTTGCGGAACTCGTTGGTGTTTCGCAAGCGCATATAGCGAAAATAGAGCAGGGAAGAGTTGATCCCAGACTTTCAACAGTTAACAAAATCTTGAGGGTTTTAACAGAAAGTGGAGAGAAGAAATGCAAAGATATAATGACGCGCGGGGTGATTTTCGCGAAACCCAGCGACAGCGTTTTGAAGGTCAGCGAGATAATGGTGCGGCACGCCATATCCCAAGTGCCAGTGCTCAAGGGAACCGAGGTGGTTGGCACGGTGACTGAAGAGGGAATAATACGGAAGCTCGGATCAAACATAGCGGAAGAAAAGGTTGAAAACGTTATGGATCCGCCATTACCAATAGTTTCTGAGGACACAAGTATAAGTACAATTCGTCCTTTACTTGAGAGGCGGCAAGGTGTCTTGGTGGCGAGAGGGAAGAAAATCGTCGGCATAATTACCCGTTCTGATCTTCTAAAAACTATCGGGTGAACGGTATGTCTATGCAAGGTTTTAAACAAAAGGCTAATTACGTGATTACTCTGTTAAGGGAAAGGAAGCCAGATAGGGCCCTAATTGTTCACCATGATGATGCTGATGGTTTATGTTCTGCTGCGATAGTGAAAAAGGCGTTGGAACGTGAAGGGCTACTCACGGAAACCTTCTGTTTAGAAAAGGTTTACAGGGAAGTTATAGCCGATCTGCATTCAAAAGAAGGCTTAGTCCTTTTTTATGCTGATATTGGATCATCCCATGCTGACTTAATTTCAGAATTAAACTGTGGTCGAAACTTAACTATAATTCTCGACCACCACGACCCGAAACAATCAAATGATAGTATGGTTTTAGATTTAAACTTGGAGCATTTTGGATTTAAAGGCGAAACAGATTTTTCTGGAGCTACATGCTGCTATCTTTTTGCAAAAGAACTAAACAGCGCAAACAGCGATTTGGGCTATCTGGCTCTTGTTGGAAGCAGCGAAATTCCGGGGGAATTTAAAGCCTTAAACAGTATGGTTTTGCAAGAAACCTTAGAAAACGGTGTTGTCAAAAAAGTGGGTAAAAGCCTTGAAATCTCCCGGTTAAATGTTAAAGTTGACATTCTCTTTTCGAAACTTCAGATTCTTGGAGCCGTTGGCTATTACGAGGATGGCCCAGATATGGGAATAAAAGCATGTCTCGATGGAATCGATGAGGCTTTAGAGAATAAAATAAACGTTTTGGAGGAGAGGCGAAAGAACGTTAATCGAAAACTTTTGGGGAGACTTTATCGTGAGGGGCTTAAAGAGACCGAACATATCCAATGGTTTGACGCAGGAGACATGTACCAAGGCATGGGAACAAAAGTAATTGGGCAGTTCTGCTCCTTTTTATCCTACCAAACACGTTTAATAAAGCCTGACAAATACATTCTTGGTTTTGTCAACGTACCCCCAGAGATACCAAAATGGGGAAAACTTAAAGAAAACTTCGTTAAAGCTTCTGTCAGAGTTCCAAAGCCCATGCAGGAAATGATTGATCAAGGAAAGCTTCCCGGGGCTGTTGATCTTTTAGAAGTAGCGTCCAAAGGTTTTGGAATGGCTGACGGCCACCAATATGCTGCAAATGTTGTTTTGCCAGCGACCAGGAAGGCTGAGTTCTTAGAGAATGCGGAGTGTGCTCTGAAAATTAAGTCTAAAAACCAGCCTTAAGCGGGTTGCGTGGTTTCATAATCTCCCTTAAGAGAATTGTGGCATACGCGCCTCTGTAAAGCATGAAGCTCATAACTGCCTTCCGCTTTTGTTTATTAACCTCATCTTTGGAAACTTCACGCAGAGAAAAATCTTTTATGTGTACAAGCGCCGGACGCAAACCACCTTTCAGGCTTAACTCCGGCATTCCCTTTATTTTGAAGTTTTCCAGCGAAATTCCCTCTTCTTCCAGGACAGCCTTCTCAATTTCTCCTTGAACTCCTTTGGAGAGTGCTTGTTTGAAACCAGCTAATGGAATGGCTAGCAGCATTTTCCCAGACTCCATCATTTTGTTTACTTCATCTTTTGATTCTTGATTCACAACATAGTATTTTAGCGGGTTAGGAAGCCCTGAAGACTCGACTTCTATGACATAGTCGCCGTTTTCAGCCCTGTTTATTGGTAAACCTTGATTTATTCTTCTGCTTAAGATCTTATTGAAAAGATAAGCTTGATAAGCTTGTGGAAAAAGTCTCCGCAATTTTAACGGCAGTCTTCTAAAAGCTCCCACGAAATCTTTTGGTTTTTTCACCAAGTGCTTCAACATCAACCGTTCATAATGAAGATTTTTTGGAAAGCATTCCATAGCTTTTTTAAAGTTTTTTGTTTCCCATAATTCTTCTCTTGCTTCCCTAGACTGTGGATGTTCATGGGGGCTTGGTTTTGCAAGAAAAAGCATAGCAGCTTGGTAGATGTTCCCTTTGACCAGCGCTTTTCCAACTAAATGTGTTATGGGGCGGATCGTGCCAAAGCGCTGGTGTCCATAAAAGTTTGGCATACCACCTAATGCCTGAAGTTCCTCAACTACGTTTAATGCTCGCCTTTGTATCTCTGTTTTTGTGTGGCTTACGGCGCGCACGGTGATAGTAAATGAATTTCCAAGAAGGTAGTAAGGGGAAAGCTTCACATGCAAATAGCCTACCGGTAGAACCTCTAAATTCTTAATTTGCACCTTTTTAACTTCATCAGCGTTCACGTTTTCTATGGCTATGTGCTGTGCAGTGAGGGCTTCAGCATCTTTTATCCCAGCGATGCTTATCTGACGCATGCTTATGCCTAACTGACGTGCAACAGCTTTGATCGCTTGAAAATTATCCCAGTTTCTCTTAACCAAAACACAGAGTAGGAATCGCTGTTGCGCGCTTTTTTTCTGTGGTGTGTACCCCTTTATTTTTGATGTTTCAACTTCCGCTTTTCTGCCGTCTCGTAGAATTTCTTCTACTAAAAAGTCTTCGGGAAAGCGTTTAATGACTCCCCCAATACCTCTGGAACTAGTGATGTAAACTTCAATCCCGAGGCTTTTTTCCAGCTTTGAAACAAACAATTGCAAACCTCAAATTAAAGGAGTGGAAGTTTTCCAGTTATTTCATCCACTTTTTCAGCTGGCGCCGGGCCTATTCCCAAGCATGTTATCGTCCCTGGTGGGATTTCAGTGAGTCCTCGGTCTGCAATTAGCGCATGAGGGAGTCCCAGGTTTTTTGCTTTCTTTTCTAGTTCAAGAAGTTCTTCTACACTTTTGACTTTCACAACCACTTTGCATTGCCCTTCATCCAACCATGCATCAAACCAATCTTTATGATGTCTTCTGGCTTCTTCGGCAGCCGAAACAGCTGCGTGTCCAGCTTGAGCTGCGATTTTGCCCTTGCTCATCTTCAAATCTGTTCGAAAGACTATGACTTGCTTATAACGAAACTCGCTCACAGAGCTTCAACCATTTAGATTATTTACTTGTTTGACTTGATAATGTTTTAAGTTTTCAGCTAAGCTGCTAACTAGGAAGTATGTGAGCGCTGTTAATAGCCTTGGTTTTCGCCATGCGCTGAGAAGCGTTCGTCCCTGAAAGTCTATTTCTCTTAAATCTGAAAAGTCTAAGTTTGCATGAATTCTGTTACAAAATTCTAGGATGTCATCCAATTTTTCATCTGAAACATTGTCAAGTGTCTTTCTAGCCCCCTTCATTATTTTCAAGTCAAAGTTCAAAAGTTTCATAAAACGCCGTTGATAAACACTCAAAAACTTCGCCGAGTAGTCGTCTTGTTTTATGGCTTCTGCTACGACATCTGCTGCGATTTTTGCACAATTTAACCCAAATACTAGTCCACCACCCGTTGTAGGTTTCACTTGGGCTGCAGCATCCCCGATTGCAAGAAAACCGTCAGAGTAAGCCTTCACAGGTCCACTTAATGGTATTGGGTGAAAGCTCTTATGCAAGATTTTTGCTTTTCTTAACTTTCTTGAAGCAGCTGGATGTTTATGCATTAACTTCTGGAGAAGTGATTTTGGATTTCCCATTCTGGCGCCAAGCCCAACTTTTGCTTTGTCTCTCTCGAGGGGGATAAGCCACGCATAAAAACCAGGCGCATAAGCATTTCCAAGGAAAATTTCGACGGTGTCTAACTCTATATCTCTTACATTTTCAACTTCAGCGTTAATACAGTTGACAAACCTATCTGGTGGAAACAATCCTGTCTGCCTTAGAACCCTGTAAGATGTTCCTTCAGCGTCCACAATCACCTTTCCATAAGCTTTGGCGGTCTTACCGTTCACTTTTACCTCAACGCCTTTTGCGGCGCCTTCATCTTTTATTAGACGCTCAACTCTTGACTTTAAAGAGAAATAAGCGCCTGATTTTTCAGCTAAGCTTGCAACATATTTGTCGAACAATGCACGGTTGACAACGCATGTTAGTGGTGAGTTAAACCTTATGGAAAATTCAAGTCCTTTTGGCGAGTAGATTTTGACACCCGAAAAAGTGTTTTCAACAACTTCTTTGGGCAGTGGATAAAGCCCAAGATTTTTCAAACCGTTTATGCTTAAATGTCCTGCACAATGGCATGGAACACCAACCTCGCTGTGTTCTTCAAAGATGGTTACTTCGATTTTTCTTTTTGCAAGATTAAAAGCACAAAAAGAGCCACTGGGTCCCCCTCCAACAATTATTACGTCTGAAAAATTTTCCATGTACTAAACACGTTGCTGTTAGTGCGTTACGTTATAAGTTCAACTCTCTTTTTTCCACGAGCAAGTGATGTTGTGCGTATTTTTCCTGCAATTTCAAGGCGTAACAGTAATTGGTTAAAATCTCTAAACCCCATGTCTTTGTATTCTGCTGCTATATACTCAAATAGTTCGCTGTCCGTCATGGCTCCCTTCTTTCTGAGAACTTCTAGTATTGCATAATGGGGTGGATGCGGCTTCCAAATTTTCATTGGCATGTTTTTCCCTCTAAGCCACAGGTGTAGCCGGCTTTTGCACTTGTCTGATTTGCTGCATGAAACTCCTGTACCATTTTTCCATGTCGGGGGTTATAGATGGACCTATTCTCTTCAAAGCTTCTTCAAAATCTTTCATTGTAACTTCTTTTGCGTTTATGTCTCTTCTCAAAGCCATCATGGCTGCTTCTCTGCACACTGCTTCTATGTCTGCGCCCGAATAATACTTAGTCATAGCGGCTAAGGCTTCTAGGTTCACATCTTTTGCCAAAGGCATGTTCTTTGTATAAATCCTGAATATTTGGAGACGTCCCTTCTCGTCTGGTTCTGGTACGTATATTAGTCTGTCAAATCTTCCTGGACGGAGCACTGCTGGATCAACCATGTCTGGTCTGTTTGTCGCTGCTATTACGACGACATCTTCCAGTGTTACTATGCCGTCCATCTCCGTGAGTAGCTGGCTTATTACCCGCTCTGTTACACCGCTGTCAGCGAATCCTAGTCCTCTGCGAGGCACAAGGGAATCTATTTCATCAAAGAATATTACTGCTGGAGCCGCCATTCTGGCTTTTCTAAACACCTCTCTTATGGCTTTCTCTGATTCTCCAACCCATTTTGAGAATACTTCTGGACCTTTCACTGTTATGAAGTTGGCTTCGCTTTCCGTTGCGACAGCCTTAGCCAAAAGTGTTTTACCACAGCCGGGGGGACCATACAACAGTATTCCCTTTGGAGGCTTTATCCCCATTCTCTTGAAGATTTCCGGGTGTTTAAGAGGCCACTCAACAGCTTCCTTAAGCTCTTGTTTTACATCTTCCAGTCCTCCTATGTCGTCCCAGTGAACTGCCGGCACTTCAATGTATACTTCCCTCATGGCCGTGGGCGTAATTTCCTTGTAAGCGTTTAAGAAGTCCTCCATTTTAACCTCCATCCTTTCTAGAACTTCGGGTGGTATACGTTCTTCTTCAAGGTTTATCTGTGGCAAGTACCGCCTCAACGCTTTCATCGCCGTTTCTCTGCAAAGAGCCGCTAAATCAGCGCCGGTATATCCATGAGTCATTTCGGCGAGCTTTTTAAGATCTACATCCTCGGCCAGAGGCATCCCACGTGTGTGGATTTGCAGAATCTCATATCTGCCCTGTTTGTCAGGTACGCCTATTTCGATTTCTCTGTCAAATCTTCCTGGACGTCGAAGAGCAGGGTCTAGTGCGTTTGGTCTATTTGTTGCACCTATGACTATGACGTTTCCTCTACCGGATAAGCCGTCCATTAAAGCCAAGAGTTGTGCTACAACTCTCCTTTCCACCTCACCTGTTACCTCTTCACGCTTCGGTGCTATTGCATCCAACTCATCAATGAATATGATGCTTGGAGCGTTTTGCTGGGCTTGCTGGAAGATTTCTCTGAGACGTGCTTCAGATTCCCCGTAAAACTTGCTCATTATTTCTGGTCCATTTATGCTGAAGAAGTTAGCTTCTGACTCGTTTGCCACAGCTCTGGCTAGCAATGTCTTGCCACATCCAGGTGGTCCGTGGAGCAACACTCCCTTTGGTGGTTCTATGCCAAGTCTCTGAAATAGCTCTGGATGCCTAAGTGGAAGCTCTACCATCTCCCTTACTCTTTGAATCTCTTCATGCAACCCTCCTATATCCTCATAAGTAGTTCTGGGCACACCTTTTCCTTCCGGAGCAGGTTCACTTAGAATCGTCAATTTTGTGTCAGCCGTGACCTTAACTATGCCGTGGGGTCGAGTTTTTGTTACAACAAACGGTATAGCGTGTCCAAGCATCATGACAAGGGTTGTGTCTCCTTCGACGAGTGTTCTTTCCATCAAACGGTTTTTAACAAAGTTTGTGAAGTCTTCGTCCACGTTTAAGCGCATGTCAACGGGTGCCAATGTAACGTTCAAGGCTTCTTTGACTTTTGCAGGCCTCACTATAACATATTCGTTGATAGCTACCCCTGCATTTTTCCTTGTAAATCCGTCTATGCGTATAATGTCACGGTTTTGGTCTTCGCTGTATGCAGGCCACGCTATAGCCGATGTTGTTCTTTTGCCCACTATTTCTATGACATCGCCCGCACTTATGCCCAGTTTCTGCATTGTTCTCTGGTCTATGCGCGCTATTCCCCTCCCTACGTCTCTCTGTCTCGCGTCCCCGACGCGTAGCTGAACTTCATTTACTTTCTCACTCACTCAAAACACTTCCATAATTAGGTTGCTCTGTTTCGAAACAATATAGTTCCCATATAAAGGTTTAACCCTTTACCGACTCACTCTTCTAACCATCAACGTTTGCACTTGGCTTATCTCGCTTATCTGCTCAAGCCTTTTTTCAAGTTCCTCCAGAACCCCAGTTTTGTCTTCTGGAATTTTGATGGCACACAGCAAGGCATTCAAGCCAAAAGCTATAGGTTCCTCACCATACCCGTATATTGTGGCAAACTCGGGAAGAGAAGCCTCAATTTTCTTTTTTAAATCATCAAAACTAACGGTTGTATCAGTCGGGAAAATCTTATATGTGATTACGACACTACCCACCCTTTCACCTCCTTACGGGCCTGTAAAACCACATTTTGGACACCTGTAAGGGCGACCAAACTTTCGACATTTTTTGCATCGTCTTATCAAAATTTCTCCACAGTTTGGGCAAAGAAACTTTGTAGCTTCAGCTCCAGGTGGAATGGGCTTGCCGCAGCTTGTACATGTGACCAATGTTATTGTGGTTACTTTTTCAGCCATTCATTCTTCCCTCATTGATTTAATGGTTGTAAATTGTCGTGCTTCCTTATATCCTATGTGGTTGCGATGAGAGGTGCCCAAAATGTTAAGTTTAGACCATTAAGTTTAAATATATAACGTGTAAGTCTAAAACGGAAAATTTAGGAGGATGTAAAGTGAAGTACACAACCACTATCGGAGTTATCATAATTGTAATCATAGCATTTGTTGCAGGCTTGTATCTAAGTCCACATATCCTACCAAGGCCATCTGGTCCTGAAGACCCCATTTGGGAAAGGGTTACCAAAACGGGTAAAATCAGAGTTGGCACAGAACCAGGTTGGCCGCCCTACGAGTTTTTGGATGAAAATGGACGTATTATTGGCTTTGAAATTGAGTTAATGGAAATGATTGCAGATGAGCTGGACTTGACGGTTGAATGGGTTAACATGCATTTTGATGCCATAATTCCTTCGGTGCAGGCTATGGATATAGACCTTGGTGTTAGCGGTTTTTCAGTGACACCCGAAAGGCTTGAAGCTGTCCAGTTTACAATGCCTCACAGCATCACTGAGGGTCAAGTTATCATGTTGAAGAGTAGGGCTGAAGCTTTAGGGATAACTGAATTAGATTCCCTTTCAAGTTTAGTTACTTTAGGACTAAAGTGTGGAACGCAGTCGGGGACAACTCAAGAACAGGAGTTACAAGAAGTGGCACCGAATGCTTTGCGGACTTATCAAGATTTTCTTTTGGCGCTTGAGGATATGAAGAGAGGCGTCATCGACTGCGTTTACGCAGAGACACCGATCACCTCTAACTGGATACTCGAGGCTGAACAGAAAGGTGAGGAGCCCATAGTTGTCATTTATAGACGGCCGTATTACCCGGTTGCCTTTGTAGCTCATAAGGATGCTGATATACTCGTAGCAAAGATAAATGGTGTGCTTGCAGAGCTTATAGCGTCTGCGAAATTAGACCAGTTAAAGCAAAAATGGAAATGTTACTAAATCTCTAGCGTGATTGGGTGTTGGACCCGCTTCAACAATTGATGCTCATACTAAATGGGGTACCTTCCACAATAGCTATCTCAATAACTTCTTTTTTTATAGGGCTTTTTGTGGGGTTACCCCTTTCCTTCCTACGCGTCTATGGATCGAAAAGTGTTCAGATTTTTATAGATGCCTTTGAAAAGTTTTTCAGAGGAGTACCAGAACTGGTACTTATGTTTATGTTCTTTTTTGGCTTTGGATTATACTTCCCCTTCCCCTTCAAAAATGTCTTCTTTACTGCAAATTTTGTTTTAGGATTGAGGAGCGCCGCGAATCAGTCCCAAATTTTTAGAGGAGCAATAAGAGGCGTGGGAGACGAGCAACTGGTAGCTGCAATGTCTCTTGGGCTTTCGAAACCAAAATCAATTCTTTTTGTAATGCTGCCCCAAGTTGTTATTTACTCTACACCAGGACTTGGAAGCGAATACGCCCTCCTTGTTAAGGATTCAGCTTATGCTTATCTCATTGGTGCAATCGAAATGATGGCTTACACGGATTGGATTAGAAAGGCAACTCTAGATACCGTTACCCCCTACATCTTCTCGGCTCTCCTTTACATTTTGTTGACGTTTCCAATAGCCACGTTTCTTGATAGATGGGGGAATCTGAAGAAGAAACAATTGGGGTTAGAGCGAAGATGACTGACATAGTAATGGAATGTAAAAATCTCTGGAAAATCTACAAGGACGTTGTAGCGGTAAGAGATGTCTCCTTGCAGATTAGGGAAGGTGAAATAAAATTAATCTTTGGACCAAGTGGTTCCGGAAAAAGTACGCTTCTTAGATGCTTGGCTATGCTAACACCCCCAACGAAAGGGGACGTTTTTCTGAGAGGCGAATGCCTAACAAAGCACGGTGTCGACTTGAACAAAGCTAGGGCAAGAATAGGCTTTGTTTTCCAACACATATACCTTTTCCATCATTTGACAGCTTTAGGAAACGTTGAACTAGCTCTAAGACATGTGTTAAAATTGCCGAAGGAAGAAGCTCGAAGAAGGGCTATGAAAGCCCTTGAAGAGGTTAAAATGGAGAAGTGGGCGAATTATTACCCCGCCCAGCTTTCTGGTGGGCAGCAACAACGCGTGGGGATAGCGAGAGCTTTAGCAAGAAACCCGGACATTATACTGCTTGATGAGCCTACGTCGGCCTTGGATCCAGAGTTAACAGGCGAGGTAATAGACACCCTAAGAGACTTAGCCAAAAAGGGAACAACTATGTTGATAGTTAGTCACGAGATGCCTTTCGCTAGGGAAGTCGCCGACGAAATGATATTTTTCGACGAAGGAACAATAGTTGAGACTGGAACACCTGAACACTTCTTTACTAATCCTACGAGCGAAAGAGCAAGGAAATTCATGATGCGGCTTATTAAGCGGACAAGAAGAGAGTAAAAATGGACTTTCTACTGCAATATCTGTGGGAGATTTTGCGGGGATTCATTGTTACCGTGGAGATTACGCTTTTTGGCGTGTTTGCGGGGCTTGCATTAGGAGTTCTTTTAGCTATCGGTGACTTGTATGGAGGAAAAGTCGTGTCTCTATTTATCGGCGCTTATACTGAATTTTTCAGGGGAAGTCCAATCATAGTTCAGTTGTTCTTTTTTTATTTCACTATTCCCTCCTTGCTTAACACCACTTTTGATGCCTTTACTGTTGGGCTTGTTGTCTTTGCTTTGAACAGTGCAGCGTATCAGAAAGGATACATCAAAGGGGCTATAGCTGTCATTTCTGAGGATCAAATGATGGCAGCTCTCTCACTGGGACTTTCAAAAACCAAAGCAATTTTTTATGTTATTCTTCCTCAAGCTTTAAGACTGGTTATACCCGCGTGGAGCAACGAGTTTTGTTCTTTAACAAAGAGCACCGCAGCATTACTTATTCTTGGTGTACCAGAGTTGACTTCCACTGGTCGCAGGATTGCTTCGATATATTTCCGATATATCGAAACATATCTTGTCATCGCCATTATCTATCTTGCTTGGGTTACTGTTGTCACAAAAATAGCGGACAAAGTGTATGAACGGGTGAGGATTCCCGGGATTGAAATTTCTGTCTAATGTAAAACTTTTATTGTTAATTTGTAGATTTTAAACTGGGCGTATTGAAATTTGGGCGTTAACCTTCGTGATTTGGTTCCTAAAACCCCCATCAAGCTTGAGGATTTAAGTGGCAAATCCATTGCAATTGACGCTTACAACGCGCTCTATCAGTTTTTGGCAATAATACGGCAACCTAATGGTACTCCTTTAAAGGATAATAGTGGACGCATTACAAGCCATTTGAGTGGTCTACTTTATAGGACAAGCAACCTTGTGGAATTAGGAATTAAGCCAATATACGTTTTTGATGGCACCCCACCAGCTTTGAAGGAGGCTGAAATTAAGAGGCGTATGAAAGCCAAAGAGGAAGCCTTGGTTAAGTATGAGCAGGCTTTAAGAGAGGGGAAAATTGAAGAGGCGCGAATGTACGCGCAAGCCACTGCTAGTCTTAAAGACTATATGGCTGAGGATAGTAAACGCCTGTTAGATTTGCTGGGGATTCCGTGGATCCAAGCACCAAGCGAAGGTGAAGCCCAAGCAGCTCATGTTGTCAGACGTGGGGATGCAGACTTCTGCGCAAGCCAGGACTATGATAGTTTGCTTTTTGGCGCTCCAAGACTTGTGAGAAACGTCACTATTTCTGGTCGGAGAAAGCTGCCGGGCAAAAACGTCTATGTTGAGGTTGTGCCGGAAGTTGTAGAATTAGACCGTGTTCTAAAAGAATGCGGTATCACCCATGAACAGCTTATTGACATAGGGATACTCGTGGGAACAGACTTTAACCCCGAAGGCATAAAGGGACTTGGACCTAAAACCGCCTTGAAACTTATCAAAGAATACGGAAGCTTAGAAAACGCTTTGCCCCATATCAAAGATGCAGAGTTTCCCGTGGACCCTCGTCAAATTAAGGAGATTTTTCTGCATCCCAAGGTTACTGATAGTTATAAAATAGAGTGGAAAGAGCCTGACGTTGAAGGTGTTGTGGACTTTTTGTGTGGCGAAAGGGATTTCTCTGAAGACCGTGTGCGAAAGGCTGTTGAGAAAATTCATAGGGGCTATGTGAAGCTTAAGGGTAAAACAACGTTGGAGAAGTGGTTTGGGTAATCTAAACTTTTATTTGTAATTGTTGGTTATACCGGGTCTAGAAGACGTCGGGAGAAATTGTTATGGATGAAATGTTACCTAGTTTGCCCGAGCCTTTCCGGATAAAAATGGTTGAAAGGATAAGGCTTCATCCGCGGGAAGTTAGAGAGAAACTTATCAGAGAAGCTGGTTACAACGTTTTCATGCTTAGGGCTGAAGACGTTTTTATTGATCTTCTAACGGATAGCGGAACCTCAGCTATGAGCGATGAGCAGTGGGCTGGAATGATTAAAACAAGGCAAGCGTACGCTGGAAGCGAAAGCTTTTACTCATTGGAAAAGGCAATTAAGGATATCTTTGGCTTCAAATATTTTGTCCCCGTCCATCAAGGGCGGGCGGCTGAAAACATACTTTTTTCAACTATGGTTTCTCCCGGGTGTTATGTTCCCAACAATATGCACTTTGACACAACAGAAGCTAATGTGCTTTTGAGAGGAGGTATCCCAGTTAACCTTGTGGTAGAAGAAGCCTACGACACTCAGAAAGATTTGCCATTTAAAGGCAACATGGATGTTGAAAAACTTGAGCGATTTATAAAAGAGAAAACTCCAGAAAAGATTCCACTTATAATGCTCACGATAACTAACAACAGTGCGGGCGGACAGCCCGTTTCGATGCAGAATATACGAGAGGTCAGTGAGATTGCTAGGAAATATGGAATTCCGTTTTTCATAGATGCTTGCCGGTTTGCTGAGAACTGTTACTTTATCAAAATGCGTGAAGAGGGTTATAGAAATAAAAGCATAAAGGAGATTGCAAGGGAAATTTTTTCATATGCTGATGGTTGCACTTTCAGCGGCAAAAAAGAGGCTCTTACAAACATTGGTGGCTTTTTATGCACAAACATCGAGGAGCTTTATGAGAAATTCAGGAACTTAGCCATAATAATTGAAGGATTCATAACATACGGTGGTTTAGCCTGTAGAGAACTTGAAGCGATGGCTATAGGCTTGTATGAGGCAATAGACGAGGAGTACCAAGCATATAGGCATAGGCAAGTCGAGTATTTTGCAAGCTTACTGCGAGATGGTGGTGTTCCTATAGTGGAGCCTCCCGGTGGGCATGCCGTGTATATAGATGCCAAGAAATTTCTGCCGCATATTCCACCGGAGCAGTTTCCAGGGCAAGCTTTAGTTATCCAGCTCTACATCGAGGCTGGTGTCAGAGCTGTGGAGCTTGGGAGCTCATGTTTTGGAAAAATTGACGATACAACTGGCAAGTTTGTCCCAGCACGCATGGAACTGGTGCGGCTTTCAATACCAAGAAGGGTTTACACGGACAATCATTTGAAATATGTGGCTGAGAGTCTGATAAGGCTGTACCAAAAAAGGGACCAGATAAAGGGTTTAAAGCGAGTCTATGCTCCCAAGTTGTTGGGACACTTTACAGCGAGATTTGAACCGGTAAACTAAACCTTAAGTCCCAGCTTGCCGAAAACCTTTAGAGGAATAAGAATGAGCGAACTTGCTGTTAATGTTGACGGCTTGTGCGTAATGTACGGCTCCACCAAGGCTGTGGACGGTTTAAGTTTTAAAATTAAACGCGGAGAAATCTACGGCTTGCTAGGCCCAAACGGAGCCGGAAAAAGCAGCACTTTAAAGGTTTTAGCCGGAATACTAGAGCCAACTTACGGCAAAGTTGAAGTCTTTGGAAAGCCCATTTCCGACGAGATTGAAGTTAAAAAGCTTATAGGCTACGTCCCAGAGGAGACCATACTTTTAGAGTCGCTTTCTCCGCGTGAATTCTTCGAGTTTATTGCCTCTGTAAGAGGTTTAGATAGAGATGTCAACCTTAGACTCCACAAGCTTGTCTCGGCCTTTGAGCTCACAGAATATTTTGATACTCCAATCGCCACGCTTTCCATGGGGACAAAACGCAAAGTGTCTGTTATTGCGGCTCTTCTGCATGAACCACCGCTTTTAATATTGGATGAACCTCTTATAGGGCTGGATGCCCGCTCTTCCAGAATCTTAAAAGAACTTATAGTCCGTCACGCAAACAGGGGCGGGGCTATTGTCTTTTCAACGCACATAATGGAAGTTGCCGAGAAAATCTGCCATAGAGTTGGAATCATCAACAAGGGCAAACTTGTGGGCGAAGGAACCGTAGGCGAGCTTAGACAGCTTATTCGAAGCGCGGAAAGCTCCTTGGAGGACGTATTCCTTAAAGTTACCCAACAGGAGGCTGGAATAAGGGATTTAATTGCAGCTTTAGGGGAAGGATGATTGACGAAAAAATTTTTGGAGCTGTGGAAAGTCTCCAGCATAGTTTATAGGGAGATATGCTTTCAATCACTTTTCTCCCTCCGCTTAGGCGCAACCCTCCCTCGAATGGACAACGAGAAAATTGGTAAGATGGCAAGGCAGACTGAAATGAATATGTTGATTAGCAAGATTATTGTAACAATTTTTGTGGCTTTTCTAGCAGTTATGCCACTGGGCTACTGGTCATACTTTGTTTGGGGGTTAAAGCTGGCTGAGGAATTAGCCATTGTTGGGTGCGTTTCGGTTTTTATGGCGTCCCTATTTTTCCTTCTAGTAATGCTTGGGCTTCAGGCTGTAACTTCGCTTGTGGCAACGAAGGCCTTCGAATTTTTAAGTAGCCTTCCAATTTCGCGAAAAGATGTCTCCAAAATTGCGCTGCTATCCTTCTTAAGAATTTTTGACATACCGTTGATAACTTCCCTAATAGTTTTTCCCGTGGCGTTTTCTGTTGTTGTGAACTCGTTTTTTGGAGGCTTAGCCGCTTTGTTTGTTGTGACTCTTACAGTAATTTTTGCTTTAGCTTTAACCATTGGCTTAGCAAAACTTTTTTACTCAAAAATTGTTGGTGGAGGGGGAAGCTCGAAGTATAAGACTGTTATGCGATTTATCTACATGCTTATATGGGTCTTCCCCTCTCTTGGGATTTACCTAATTATGAATTTTGCAACACAAATTTTGCAGGCTCTTGCTCACTCTTTGGCGCAGTTGTCCGCTGCTTACTCTTTTACACTTACTTTGGTATACCCATTCTCGTTAGGTTTCACCGTCGCTTTTGCAGTTCTCCCCCATAAAATTAACCCAGTGACCGCTGTTGTTTTGATTTTTTCCACAACTTTGCACGCAATTTTAGGATATTTTGGGCTAAACTATCTGGGGTTGGCAATTAAACGCATTGGTTCAAGTGGAATCATAGTTGCCTCTAAAACTTTTGTTAAGGACCTTTTTATCCGACCTAGATCCGCTTTTCTTGGGCTCATTATTAAGGATCTGAGGGTGGCCTCTAGATCACCCTCCTACGCAAGCATTTTAATGTTGCCCGCTTTGCAAACTGTAATTAGTGTTTTATCTCTTCTAAGTCTTTCAAATATAAGCTCGGAATTTGTTCTTGGCTTTTTGGCTGGAGTTTCGCTTCTGGCGCTCATGGTGACTCCGATGTTGTTTTCAGCTGAGACATTGGCCTCAGCTTATACGCGAAGTTTACCATTGAAAAGGAGAACTGTGGTGGCGGCGAAGACATTCTTGTCAACTTTAACATATGTTGGTTGTGTAATTGTGTTAACAGTTGTACTTTTGTACTTGAGGAGGGAGCTCGTACACATCACATCTTTTGGGATGATGCAAGCTGTTTCTGTGGCTGCTGGCTGTATGATAGAACTGCTCCTACTTGTAAGAAAGTTTTGGAATGTGAAGCTGGCGCCCAGCAGCCTTTACACCAATCTATCCACTTTCATAATGGTGCTTATCCCTGGAATTATTCTTTGCTTAACACCCATGCTGGCCTGTTTCATCATCGGTTTTTCAAACGTCTTACATACACTAGCCATTTTCTCTGCTATTGCTTTCACAGAGTTTGGAGCGGTCGCAGCCCTTGTTGGTGTGCTGATTAAAAACTAGACAATAATCCAAAAAGTTTAGAAGATTTTCCTAAATTTTGTGCCCATATCGTCCGGTTAAAGGTACAAAGGCTACTCCGCCGAGATTTTCCTTTCTAATTTTTCCATCAACATTTTTTGTTACTTTTATCAAGTTTTGGAAGAAGTGTATACTTCCGACGGGAATAAGCATGATTCCTCCTGTTTTTAGCTGTTCAATTAATGGTTGCGGTATGTCTGGCGCGGCAGCTGTTACTAAGATTCTATCATATGGTGCTTTTTCTGGATATCCCATGGAGCCGTCAGCGCATATTATTGTTACACGATCTCCGTATCCTGCTCGCATTATATTTTTTCTGGCAAACTCAGCTAAGCCTTCAATAATTTCCACAGTGTATACATGCCCCCACTCGCTTCTGGGAGCGTCGCTGGGTGCCACTATCTCCGCTATTGTAGCGGCATGCCACCCCGAGCCGGCTCCAACTTCAAGGACTTTGTGACCCACTTCCAATTGGAGGGCTTCATTCATGATGGCTACCATGTTTCGCCTAGCCCAGCATATTGCTGAAGCTATGTGGCGCTGAAACCGTCTGCCCAAACCCAATTGGAAGGGGTGTATCTACTGCGCTGTATTGTTGCATATTTTCCGGCAGGAATTTTGCTCTTGGCACGGAGCGCAAAGCTTTAATTACTCTTGGACTGCGGAGAACTCCTTCCCTTATCAAGTTTTCAATAAGTCTTTCCCAGTCTCTCTCCAAATAATACACCAAGCCAAGTATTAGCTAAAAGGAGATTTAAACACATTTGTAGCTTAAGGCTTGAAAACTTTATTTTACAGTCACCGATTTTGCCAGGTTTCTAGGCTTGTCTGGGTCGTATCCTTTCTCCACAGCCATGTAGTATGCCAGAAGCTGCAATGGAACGACGAATGGTATGGGCGATAGAACATCTGGAACACCCTTCGGGATTTCTATATGGTCGTCGGCAAGGCGTTTTATCTCCTCGTCTCCTTCCTCTATTATGGCTATTATGGAGGCTCCTCGCGCTTTCATTTCCATGATGTTTCCTATAATGGTTTTGCGAGTATCATCCCTAGGGCATATGAAAACCACCGGGAAGCCTTCTTCCACTAAGCTTATTGGACCGTGTTTGCTTTCGCCCGCTGGAAATGCTATTGAAGGAACGTAAGCTATTTCCATGAGCTTAAGTCTGCCTTCGTAGGCGGTGGCGGTGCTGATTCCCCGCCCTAAAAAGAAGAAGACCTTTGCGTCTTTGTATTTTTTCGCTATGGCTTTAACTTTCTCCTCTTGAGTTGTTATTACTGTTTCGACAATGCTTGGAAGTTTTTTCAATTTAGCCTCTATAAAGTCCATTTCATCTTGGGATATTTTTCCCCTCTTTTTGGCAAGTCTGAGGGCTAGTTGTGCAAGAACTAAAAGTTGAGCCGTGAAGGTTTTTGTGGCAGCAACGCCTATTTCTGGTCCGGACTGCTGGCATATGTAAACCCGTGAGATTCTCGTTAATGTTGAGCCAATAACATTTGTCAATCCTAAAACTGTGGCTGCCCTCTGGCGTGCAGCGTTTACAGCTGCAATGGTATCTGCGGTTTCGCCGGACTGGCTTACTGCAAGAATTGTGCTGTCAATGTTTACGGATTTGCCATGTTGCTCTATGAATTCTGACGCGATAACCGGGTACGTAGCCAAGTAGGCGAGTTTAGAAAACATGTAGGAAGCTGCTAAACATGCATGGTAAGATGTTCCACAAGCGACGAGAAAAACTTCTTTGGCTCGGTCTAAAAATGTCGCCATTAAATCTAGATAATGCTCTTGGAGACGTAGGGTGTTTCGTAAGCAAGCTGGCTGTTCGTGAATCTCCTTTAACATGAAGTGGGGATAACCCTGTTTGACAGCCATCTCAGGGGTCCAGTCCACTATTTTTGGTTCCCGTATCACGGGGCTTGCATCTGCGATTTTCTTTATCTCGAAGCCTTCTAGGGATAGAATTACAAGCTCCCCGTCCTCTATTACAACTGTTTTGTTAGTTAATGGCAGAAAGGCTGGAATGTCCGAAGCGCAGTATATTGCATTGTTTGCCAGTCCTAGGACAAGAGGGCTTTCGTTTCTTGCGCACACAATTTTATCGGGCTCTTTTGGCGAGATCACCGCAATGGCGTATGAGCCCTCAATTTTTCGCACAGCGTCGAGAACAGCGTCCGCGAGACTCAGGAACGGATTGTTTTTTAAAGCGTCCTCTACTAGGTGGGCGATGACTTCAGTGTCTGTCTTTGAAACGAAAACGTGTCCTTTATTCTCCAGTTCAAGTTTTAACT
This sequence comes from Candidatus Bathyarchaeota archaeon, assembly GCA_018396875.1. Lineage (GTDB taxonomy): Archaea > Thermoproteota > Bathyarchaeia > Bathyarchaeales > Bathycorpusculaceae > DRVP01. Next base: position 39,440 of record JAGTQG010000003.1, on the reverse strand, counting down.
CGGCAAAATTTTCGATAATGCCATTATGAACAACTGCTATTTGACCCGTGCAATCCATATGCGGGTGTGCGTTAACTTGTAGGGGGGCTCCGTGAGTTGCCCATCTTGTATGGCCTATGCCAATGTTTCCGGGCAAGTCGTCGAGGTTGTGGATTCTATGGACTTCGTCTATTTTGCCGCTGTCCTTTTTTATGTAAAGTTTTCCTTCATGTACCGTTGCCTCGCCAACTGAGTCGTAGCCTCGGTATTCCAACCTTTTTAAAGCTTGATGTATTATTGGCGCAGCGTTTCCATCTTTAATAATGCAGCCGAATATTCCACACAATTTTGTTGCCTCGTCTTTCTTGACTTACTTCAAGCCTCGTATCTGGGTTTTTGTTTTAATAAATATTTTTAATGGAAAAATTTTCAATCTAAAAATTTTGTAAAAATGCTTTTCCATTTTGGCTCGATTTTAAACGGTGTTTATTTTTGTTTGTTTCTTGATTATTTGAAAAGTTTTTGTAAGAGTTCATTGTAAAGTCATTCTTGCAAGTTCGGCACCCAAAACCATGTTTTTCAATTTTGCAAAGCTTACCTCCCATTTTCGGGTTCTTAGACCGCAGTCTGTGCTGACGAAAATTCTGCCTGGGTCCCCCACTATTTTTGCAGCGTATAGTATTCTATCCCTGACAAGTTCTGGTGGTTCAATGAAGTCTGTGTGCACATCTATTACACCTAATCCATAGTTTCCATGGTAACCTTGTTCCTCAAATATTTTGAGTTCTCTGTAGCCAACTCTTACTTTGTTGTCCGTTCCTAGTTGTGTGCTGTCTCTGTTGGCGAATTCTAGGGCTAGCTGGCTACAGTTTCGCAGTTGACTGGCATATTTGGCTAGCACTTCATAGTTGCTGTAACAGTTGTGGAGGCTGAAGGTGCAGTTAAACCCTCTTACAGTTTCGTTGAAAGCTTCTACAAAAAGTTGCATCTCTTCATTGGAAGGGTTTGTGGTTGCTGCTGGTTCGTCTATTTGAATCCATGTGGCTCCAGCTTCTATTAGCTTTGCTATTTCAGGTCTTACGACCTCCTTCACAAGGTCAAAAAGAAACTCTCTTCTGGCAGAGGCTTTCCTTTGCTTGAAATCTCTTGCTTGGCTTGCGGCTTTTTTCTCATAATATTCATTAAAAGTCCAGTCTACAAGCGTGTACGGTCCTGTGAACGGCACCTTGATAATTTTTCTAGTGTTTTCTTTTGTAAAGAGAAATTCGTCCAAGTAGAATGGTTTGACATATTTTGGTTTGCTTATGCATGCGGCTTTGTTAAAGTATCTGTAATCAAAGGATTTGACGTATCCCAAGAATTCAAAGCCTTCCGTGTTGCGGATAACATGCTCGTACATTTCTGAACGCCACTGCTCTCCATCAAAAATAATGTCCAGCCCGGCGGTTTCAAAAAGGCGTATAGCGTAAAGCGCAGACCATTGCAGCACTGCCTTTCTATCTTCAACCGTTTTTTCACGTTTTTTCAAAATTTTGGCAAGAGCCTCAGTGTCCTCTACGCCTAATTTTCGCCCCCACTCGATGGCTTCTGAAATCTCCTCCTGTGAAAGAGGTTCTCCTCTGTAGGCTTTGACCCTCCACGCTGGTTTGGCTAAGCTCCCTATTTCCTGTGTTGGGAAAATCTTATCCATGGGCGTGCATCCTCGCTTTTAGAGTTTTTGCGACACGGCTCATAACCTCTATTTTTTCTCTAGCTTTTTCCCATGGCAGAAACTCTAAGTCACAGTTTGGACAAACGAAAATATCACAAGTTTTTGAGGAAATGGTTTCTGTTAGCTCGTTAACAACTCTTAAGAGCTCATCTTCATCCTCTATTAGGGAGCCTCTGGCGTCCAGAAGTCCCAATGCAACACCTTTACCGTCAAAAGTGTATTCCTTAAGCTTGTCAACGTTAGTTTCGTACATGTCTATTCCAAGGTCGTTGACTGGAAAGTCCAAGGCTTCTGGCAGAATTTCTGAGAAATCGCCGAAAAAAGTGTGTAAACATGATCTTACTTTCGCGTTTTTCATGGCTGTTCTTAGGGCCTCTTTAACATCCACCAGCATATCCTTCGGAATTTTCTCTTTTAAGGGATTGTAGACAAGTGCTGGATCGCTTAGCTGGATATACTGAAAGCCGATTTCCGCTAAGTTTTTGATTTCCTCCCTTATCGCTTCGGCGTACGCAAACATTACTTCTCTTTCGTTTTTGTAAAACTTGTTTTCTGAAAGTTTTGCAAACGTGTAGGGTGCCGGCAATATAGCTTTCCATGGGAGGTCTTTTGGTAAAAACTGGATGTATGTTATCGAGGCAACTATATTTTTTGTTCTCCTAATGGTGTCGAGGATCACTGGTTTTCTGTAGAAAGCGTTATTGTTGAACCATCGAGCAAGACTTCCAACGGCTAAACCTTCTAGGTTTTCAGTAAACGGTCTCAGTAAGTCTTGCCACTTGAGCATGCCGTCGGTTATGTAGCTTAACTCTGCTTGAACTTGAGCTTCAATGACTTCTTTTGTTGCTTCTTGGAAAGCCTTCTCTAGCGTCTCTTTGTCGACTTTTTTTCTGTCGTAGGCTCTTGTGACTTCGATTAGCTTTTTTGGTCTTGGAAGGATTCCGGTGACGTAGCATCCAATCATTATGCGCCCAGCTTATAGAAACTTTTGTGGGTGATGGTGATAGTTAAATTTTCCAGTTTTACTGCTCGACTACTGTAATTAAGATTTTAATAATAGTTGCGTCTTTATGGCTAGTGAGTTACCATGGCTAGAAAATTGTTGCTTTATGATGATGGAAAAAAGCGTATGGTTAAGGAAATTATGGTTTTTGAGGACCCTCAAAAGTTGAAGTTGGTTTTGGGCAGGCTTAGCTGGAAAATTTTAGTTATGCTTTCTGAAAAGGAAATGTATCCGCTTCAGATAGCTCGGGAGCTCGGTGTTCATGAACAGAAGGTTTACTATCATATTAGGAAACTTGTTAAGGCTGGCGTCGTAGCTGTTACAAGGCAGGAAAGCAAGAAAGGCGCCATAGCCAAATATTATCGTGCAAGTTCAACCGCTTTTGGTGTGGAAACCTCCTACGGATATAAAACTATCGAATATGCTGCACCAGCATGGGTGAGCGAGCCTCTGCAAAAGTTTTTCCGCGAGTTTTTACGAGAGAACGGAGTTTTTGACGGAAAAATAGTCGTTGGCAGCCCTTTGCCCCACGGGCCTTTCAGAACAAGCGCTAGGGATGGACACTACGCCTCACATTTAGCCTTCTTTTTGGGGCAGTTTGCACGCATGCCTGAAGAGTTTATTGTTAAATTGGATGTGGACGTTAAGGCTGAGAAGGAAGAGAAAAACAACCTGATCCTTGTTGGTGGTCCGGGAACAAATTTGTTGACTCAGGAGCTTAACGACTACTTGCCTATAAGGTTTAACATGCAACCGTCTGAGCAAGGTTTCTTGTTTGGCGGACTTGTTTCTACAAAGACTGGAAGGGTTTATACAGCTGACAGTGTTGGGCTTGTGGCAAAAATTGTTAATCCATGGGATTCTGGTAAGCGGGTTATAGTTTTGGCTGGGAATAAGGCTGTTGGCACGAAAGCATGTGTGTTGGCGTTGACAAACTTTTGGGATAAAACGCTGGAGAAGTATAGGGATGACGAGCCCTTTGCAACTGTTATCCAAGGTCTTGATTTGGACGGTGACGGTAAAGTAGATTCAGTGGAGGTTCTGGAGTGAAATGGTGGAGATTCGACAAGCCACAATAAAGGACTTGTCAGCAATAAAAGTGCTTATTAAAAATAACGACGAAATTGTAAACGAGGATTTAGAAGCACTTTTCACTGTTAAAAATCCAAATGAAGAATACAAAATGTTTGTGGCGGAAGACGATGGTAAAGTAATTGGTTTTTCAAGAGTCCACTTTTACAAGTGGAATAGAAGCGCTTACGCCATAAATCTTCTTGTGGACGTAGGTTGTAGACGAAGAGGCGTTGGGACTTTATTGTTGAAGGCTATGGAGGATTTTGCAAGAGAGAAAGAGGCGAGAGTTCTCATGTTTGACACTACGGTTGACAATGTTCCCGCTTTAAACCTTTATTTGAAAAATGGTTTCAGGGTGTGCGGTTATAACGATAAACTTTACGAGAGTGGGAAAACTGCTGTTTATCTTGCAAAAGAACTGTAGCCCTTTGGGATGTGCGCAGAGTGTCCGAAGTTCACATTCGAACGATGGCTGAGCGCGATTTGCCGGAGGTTTTGGAACTTGCACTTTTGGCGAACCCTCATGTAGCCAAGGAAACTTATAAGGAACATATTGCAAGCGTGCTTGAAGAGCATCCTGATCTTTCATTTGTCGCTGTTTTGAACGAACATGTTATTGGATATGTGCAAGCACAGTTTCATGGTGTTATGGCTGTTATAGAAGACATCGCTGTTGACGAAAAGTTTCAAGGAAAGGGTGTTGGTGAGAAACTTCTGAGGGAGGAGCTGCATGCTTTAAGGCGTAGAAATGTTAAATTTGTTTTTGCTGAGGTCCACTACAAGTGTGCTTCAGCTATACCCTTTTACTATAAATTTGGTTTTCGTATATGTGGTTTTCAGCAAGATTACTTTGGGGTTGGACATGATGCAATAATTTTGAAGCTAGAGCTGTAAACCGTTTAGGAGACTTTTGTATGCGAATGTCTGAATTCATAACGGGTTTTGGTCATAAGAATATTAGAGCTACTCATCCAACCACGCTTGAGATAACAAAGGAGAAAGAACTGTCCATTAAGGGGGACTGTATTGTTGTGGTTTCAGCCGACAAAGGCTTTCCAGACTTTAAACCCGAGTTTAAGGAGCTTTTGCGTAGGGATGGAGCGAAAGTTTTCATTCAAATAGACGCTGGTGGGATAACTGAGTCTATATCCGCATTCGGGTGTTCGAGGCTTGTTTTGGGGCATCCTACGGATTTGGTTGTTAGGAAAAGCGACTACGTTTGCAGTAGAACGTTGGCGATAAAGGCGAACAAAGCGGCATGCAACCTTTCAAGGAGTTTGGTGGCGGCGCTTCAGAACCCCTCGCAAAAGGTGGAAATAACCATAACCGTTGAGGTTTAATGCACTTCAGCGTCTATGACTGCTTGCCACTCGTAAGGGGCTGTTTCACGGACAAACCTTGAGTAAAGGATTTTCTTGACGTTACGTCCACTTTTCTGCACTTCTGCTGTAAACTGGGCTTTCAAATTTTCTAGACCTTCTGAGCCTTTAACGAAACTGTAGAAGTGGATTATTCCACCTTCAGGTTTTAGTGCTTCACAAGCGGTTCCTGTAAATTCTATTGCTTTTTCCGGCAGATTCATTATAACGCGGTCTGCGGCTCCGCGGAGTTGCTGTTTAACAACTTGCCTAGCGTCGCCAAGTATTGGGTGGACTTTACTGTCGACGCGGTTTAGCCTAACATTCTTCTTGAGGAATTCAATGGCGTTTGGGTTTATGTCTATGGCGTAGACCTTAACGTTTACATGTGTTTTTGCGATAAGTATGGCAAAGGGTCCGACTCCGCTGAACATGTCTATGATGGTTTCGCCTTCCTTGACGGCGGATGCTACTCGCATGTGCTCGCTGGATAAACGGGGCGAAAAGTAGGCTCTCGCCAAGTCTATATAAAATATGCATCCATGTTCCTTGTGGATGGTTTCTGTTTTGGCTTGTCCAGCGATAACTGTGAACTCTCTTAGGCGGTGCTCGCCCTTAATGGCTCCAGCCTTAGCTAAGACCGTTCGCACATTCTTATGCACTTGTAGTATGGCGTTTCCTATCTCCGCCTTGTAGGCTTCAAGTTCTGGCGGAATCTCAACTATGGCTATGTCGCCGACAAAGTCCATAGCCCGGGGAAGACAAGCCAATAAGTGTGGTGGCATTTTGTCCTCTAAAACTTCATGGATTGTTTTGGGCTGTTTCCGCCTTTCGGGAAAAATGCACGTTGAAACCTCTATGATTGAGCTATGCTCCTTAAGTTTTTCAAGCTCGTCTACTTGGGGTTTTCTTGTCAATGGCACATAGATGTAAGTGCTGTTCCTTTGTATCTCCAGTTCCTTGTCAATTATCCCGAGTTTGTAGGCTGTTGTTATAATCTTCTCGCCGTAAACCTTCGGCACTTTAAGGCAAGGCGCAGTTTTTGACACTTCAAGCGCCTTTGGTTGCTATTCTATTATTTTGAAGAAGTCCCTTTCAGTTATTATGCCCACAAGCTTTCCATTTTGGACTACGGGCAACGCGCCGATGTTTTTCTCTCTCATTATTTCTGCTGCCTGTCCCACATCCGCGTTCGGTTCGATGGTTAAGACTTCCTTTGTGGCTATTTGAAGTGCTAGGGTGTTCAGCACTTGGGTTATCATTCCAGACTTGAGATGTTTGAAAGCCTCGCCGGTGCCGAAAAAGCGTATTATATCCATGGCTGTTATTATGCCGACTACTTTGCCGTCGGCAACTATTGGGAGTCTCCTAAAGCCGTGGGTAACCATGTTTTTCTCTGCTTCGAAAATTGTTGTTTGGGGTAAAGCGGTTACCACCTGGCTTGTCATGAGCTCTGAGACTTTAACCCCGCTTATGCGTCCAGCGAACATGCGCGCTATGTCCCTTTCGGTTATTATCGCCCTAATACGGTTTTCTTCGTCGACAACAGGTAAACCGCCAACGTTTTTCTCCTTCATTATCCGTATTGCATCGCTTATTCCTGAAGTTGTTTTGACGGCGAAAACCTTCTGGGTCATTACCAATTTTATTGACTCGTTTAGGGCTTTGAAGATGTTTCCAGAAAACTTTTGTTGAACTATTTCAAACTTTTTGCCTCCGCCAAGATAATCAACTATGTCTGTTGCTGTGACTATCCCCACTAAGGTTTTTGTTCCCGGGTCGGCTATGGGGATTCTTCGGAATCCTTCCTTTGCCATTATCTTGATAGCGTCGTAGATGGGGGTTGTAGGTGCCATTGTTACGACGGGGCTTTTGGCGATGTGGAGTATTTCTCCTTCCCGTTTTTTAGCCGTTGAGCTTTTAAGTGAGACTGGGCCCTTATCTCTCAAAGTTCGCCTAAAAGTTTCCCTACTCATTTTTCGTCTCCACCTTCACCGTTACTTCACAATAAGTCTGACTATGTCTTCACGGTCCACTATACCTACCAGTTTTCCATCTTTGTCAACAACTGGAACACGGCCAATGTCCTTTGAAACCATTATTTTTGCGACGCGAATCGCCTTTATGGAAGGTTGCACGGCTATAACGTTTGTCTTCATTACTGCTGAAATTTTTGCCGGTGTTCGATGTCTGCCCTTATGAGACTCGAATGTAGGTAATAGGGCTCCGCTTTCGAGGAGGTCCTTTTGTGTCACAATGCCCACAAGCTTGTCTTTAGCTATCACGGGGAGTCCGGCTAGAGCCTTTTCTTGCATCAGTCGCCAAACATTGTCTATTTCGTCTTCCGGAGTGCATGCGAAAACTTTTGTTGACATTATTTCGGAGACTGGTTTAGCCAATTTTTCCGGGCTTATTTTTATGATGTTTTCTATAAAGTTTTCCAGCCCTAGGACTCCTTTCAAAAGTTTTTCCGTGTGGTTGTTTACAACTGGTATGCACCATTCGTCTAGGCGTATCATTTCGCGGACTGTTTGGTAGGCGTCGTCTTCCATGGTGGCTGAGTGTTTTGGGTTTGCCATTATCCCTTTAACTTTTATTGGCGAAACCGATGAGGATATTGTCATTATCGAGGCTCTGGAAACAACTCCCATAAGCCTTTTTTCAGCGTTCACCACTGGGAGAATTCTTAGGGAGAAGTCGCGGATTAGGGCGCGGGCTTTTGTGGCAAGCTCATCTTCATAAATGGATGGGTGCTTTTGGTTGGCTATTTCTCCGACACGCAAGCAATCTCCCCTTTTCACTCTTCTTCAACTAACTCTGCTCGGCAGTCCTCGCACAGAAAAGCACCATCTACCTCTTTTAGGTTGTCTGACCATCCCCCGCAGCGGTCGCAATACCCGCTTAAGGCTGCTTCCTCCTCTTCGCTTGTTTCTTCTTCTGATGTGGCTTGCGCCATGTTCTCTCCCTCTATCAAGGCTTTTTCGTATATGGTTTCTATGAGCTCCGGCATTACTGCCAAAATGTCTTTGCTTGAAATCAGCCCGACCAGTTCGCCTTTGTAAACGACACCGAGCCTTCTGATGTTTAGTCTGCTCATTTTTCTGGCTGCTTCGTTTATTGTTTCGCCTGGTTCTACGGTTATCAGAGGCGAGGTCATCACGTCCCTAGCCTTAACAGAGTCTGGTTTGAGATTTTTGGCAAGCACCCTCGTGACAAGGTCTCTTTCGGTTATTATTCCTATGGGTTTCCCTTCTTTATTAACCACTATTATGCAGCCCAGCTCATGTTTTTCCATAAGTTCTGCAACGTGGACCACTGCGGCTTCTTCTTCCACTGTTATGACTGGGCTGCTCATGACGTCTCTTACAAGCATTTTTGGTCTTAAACCTATTTCAGCCATCCTTTTCCAACCGGCTAGCCTTCTTCTTCGGCGTTAGCTGCTCACTCAACCAGAAATTAGAAAGTGGCATTTAAAACTTGTCATATTCCATATACCACACGTTTTCCCGGAAGGGGAAGCTTATTATTTTGCGTTCGCCGTCTTTAACCCGATGTTGGAGAGATTTGTATGCTCAGAACAAATGTTGATAGGCTTGTTAAAATTTCGGTGGTAGGCGAGGTAGCCAGTCCCGTGTACGGGAGAAGCGTGTACAACATTTCAGCTGAAGGTGTTCCAATGGTTTTGCCTGGTGTTGGCGGCATAACCTATAATGTGCGAGTGGGCGACCCGGCTTGTGGCTGGGAGGCAGATCACGTTGAGCCGGGTGTAAGCATAGAAAACAAAGAGAACGATCCGCGGTATGGGCAGGGTGCAAACACAGCTTTGAACGTGCTTTCATGCGTTGGGAACGAGGCTGTTGTTGTTTCCGGCGATGCAAAAGGCGCGAAGGGGGTTGTCACCGGCAAGCATGGCGGCATCGAGCATGTGCTCGTAGACTTTCAGCCAGAAGTTCTCGACAAGCTTATGTTGGGCGACAAGGTTCTCGTGAAGGCTTTCGGCGTCGGCTTAAAGCTTCTAGATTTTCCAGACATAAAAGTCATGAATATGGACCCCCGCTTCCTGGAGGCCATAAACCCCAAACCGGTGGATGACAAGCTTGAGGTTCCAGTTACCCATGTGATTCCTGCGGCGATTATGGGTTCGGGGCTTGGCGCAAACCAGACGTATTCTGGCGACTATGACATCCAGCTTTTTGATGAGGCGACTCGCCGCGAGTACGGGCTTGACGACTTGCGGCTCGGCGACTTGGTGGCAATTTTGGACGCAGACCACTCTTATGGGCGGATCTATCGCAAAGGCGCAGTTTCAGTCGGCATAGTTGTCCACACGAACTGTGTAACGTCCGGGCACGGTCCGGGTGTCACAACGCTTTTCACGTCTTCAAAGGGCAAAATAATTCCAAGGATTGATTCGAAGGCTAACATTGCCTATTTGCTTAAGCTGAGGACAGATATATAAGCAAGGACAGCAATTTCATTGTTGAAAAGGATTTAGTGAGATGTTTGGGTTATGCCTTACAAGCGGAAGAGCCGTGGAAGGTCGAAGGGTTCGAAGGGGAGAAGCGACTTCGTTCACTGTGCAAACTGCGGTCAGCTTATACCTAGGGATAAAGCCAAAAAGGTTACGCGACGGTTTACCCTAGTGGATCCAGCTTTGGCTAGGGAGCTTCGCCAAAAAGGCGCTTTCATTTCTGCACCTGTGGACACCAAGTATTATTGTGTTTCGTGCGCTGTGCATTATGGTATTGTGAAGGTTCGCGCTAGAGAGGAACGTAAGCTTCGCACTGGCTTAGGCAAGAAGGTTTAGGGCTTCATTTCCTCTTCTTTCCCTTAAGGCTTTATGAGTGTGGTAGCCCCTCTGGACTACTGTTAGGTTTGTAAGCACCGCCAACACTATTATGCCAGCTTCTAGGGCGCCTTTCCAGAAAATTTCAAGTATACTTGCCACCGCGATTATTATAAGCCGTTCAGCTCTTTCAGCTAAGCCAACCCCCTCCATTTTTACGCCGGCGGCTTCGGCTCTGGCGCGGGCGTAGCTCACCAGCAATGAGCCTATTAACGCTGCTAGTCCCCAGTGAAGTGTGCAAAGCCCGCCTAGCATTATGCCAACATAGATAGTGGCGTCTGCATACCTGTCTAAAAGCGAGTCTAGAAAGCCGCCGAAGGATGTTGTTTTTTGGCATAGTCTCGCCAAGGCGCCGTCCAGCATGTCGCAGTATCCTGAAAGCAATAGCAAAACAACAGCTAAAGGGATGTTTTGCCGTCCATTTGCGTAGGCTAGTGCGGATAGAAACGCGAAAACTATGCCTAACGCGCTTATGAGGTTTGGTGTTAACCCTATTCTGCTTGCGGCCTTTGCTTGCGCTTTTATGGCTGACTGCACTTTCATCTTAAGTTTTGTCAACATCTTGCTCGCTTCTTTTCTGTGGCAATCCTTATTTAAGAATTACAACTTCTTGACAGAGAGGTGACGCAAACTTTGATTAATGTGGCTTCGGTTAAAGTTGGCGACAAGGCTTGTTTAGGCGTCAAGGTTGAGCTTCCAGAATCGCCTCCTTTACTGCTTGTTGTGGCGGAGAAAGGCTTCGTCATGTGCGGTTTCCTAAACATCGAAGCGGCGGAACGCCTAGGCGTGGCTGCCGCCATGGTCAGCGGTGTAAAAACCTTCGAAGATGTTTTAAACGCTGAGGTTAAAGCCGCCACGACAAAAGCCAAAAGCCTAGGCATACAGCCCGGAATGCGGGGCGCAGAAGCCTTAACCCGTATGCTTTAGACGTCAATTTTGTTGCTGACGGCGAACTGCAAAATTGATAGCCCCTCTAGGATTTCAGGTTGGGGCGAAGGGAAAATGGTTGCGTGAAACAGTTTAAAGTGTCTACCCCCTCCCCTCTAGGGTTTCTCATGAATTTTGACTGTTTTGTCAACCAATAACGCCTAGCCCCTCATAGATTTTTGTTAATCCTCCTTCTCTTGTGGCTCATTTATGGAGATGGCTGTCGCTAAAGGCAGTTGATGCCATGGCATACTTTGCGTTTCAAATGGCGAAAATAATATTTCCGTTATTACCAGAAGTGAAATGGGACCACGATGAGAGCACTTGTTGCTGGTGGAGGAGGTTTTATTGGTTCTAGGCTTGTACGTGCCTTGCTGAATAACGGTTGGATTGTCAGAGTTCTCGACATCCAATACGGAGAACTGGTGGATTGCAAGGATAATCTGGAGTTCCTCGGTGTTGAAGCGACGATTTACATGGTGGTATGGCTGACAGAAATATTGTAAGGCAGGCTGTTAAAGGCGTAGACGTGGTTTACCATTTAGCCTTGAATTGGGACGGAGCCACATGGAGGCATGAAGTTCCCTTGGCAGACTTGTTTGATGTTAACATTAGGGGAACCCTAAATCTCCTAGAGGAAGCAAAGTCTGGAGGTGTTAAACACTTTTTGTTTGCAAGCAGCACTGCAGTTTATGGAGATGGAAATGTGGAAGTTGTAGATGAAGAAAGCGTCTGTAAACCAGAACTTTTCAAAGGAGACCCTAGACCAGCCTATGCAATAATGAAACTTGCAACGGAACGCTTGTGCCTCCTATATTCCAGCGAATACGGGTTGCCAGTAACCGCCCTAAGGATTGGATATGTTTTCGAACCGCCGGGAGAAGGCGAGATACACGTTAAAGATGTAGTTCAAGCTTTCATTTTGGCAACATTAAACAGCAAAGCCTATGGTCAAGTTTTCAATGTGGCTTGCGAACCCATAGTTTCAACTAGAAGGATAAGAGAGATTCTTGGCTGGAAACCAAAATTCACAACAAGCATCTGCCACTAAACCGGCTGGAAGGCATGAACTTGTCAAGGGCGTCTGTTTTAGAAGCCGTTGCCTCGGAGATCAAAGCTTGTACAAAGTGTAGCCTTTGGAGAAACCGTAAAAACGCGGTTCCAGGCGAGGGCAATCCAAACGCTAAGGTGATGTTTATTGGGGAGGCTCCGGGATACTGGGAAGACATTAAGGGCAGACCTTTCGTTGGGGCTGCTGGGAAATTTTTGGACAGCTTGTTGGCTGAGGCTGGTCTGCTGCGAGGTCAAGTCTTCATTGGGAACGTTTTGAAGTGCCGTCCGCCCGGAAACCGTGAACCAGCCCCCGCTGAGATTGAGGCTTGCACGCCGTTTTTGGATAGGCAGATAAGGGCTATCCAGCCAAGGCTTATTGTCACGCTTGGAAATTACTCAACGGCTTACATTTTCGCTAAGGCTGGGTTGCCCTTCAATGGCATAACAGAAGTCAGAGGAAAGTTTTACCAAGCAAACGTTTTAGGTTTGACTGTTGTGGTTTTTCCAACTTTGCATCCGGCGGCGGGGCTCTATAGCGCTAAATATAAGCAGATGCTTATCGAGGATTTTAGGATGTTAAGGGCTAAACTTCACGAGTTAGGATTGGCTTAGCCGCTTAATCCAACTTTCTGGCAGCCTTCAACTCTTTTAGAACCTCGTCTACACTTTTGTAGGTTTTTGATGGCAACTCCGCCAGCAACTCTTCAAGCCTAACCTGTTTGCCCTCCTCGATTTCCACAAGTCTCCAGCCAACCTTCTTGACGAGCATGCTTTTGGCGGCGGGATAGCGAGTCTTCTCAATCACGCTTTTTATGGATTCGAGTCCCACGGAGCCCGTTATTTTTGGGAATTTTCCCGTTGAAAGGTATTGCATGAAGCGTAAGCCATCCTCGAACATGGCGAGGTTGTTGAAGAGCAAGTAAACCGTTTTGCCTTTCGCCTCAAACTTTTTGGCGGTTTCGCCGAGCCACAGCAACTCCTCATCTGTGTACTGGTAATAGTAGAGCTCTTTGCCCAAACCGTGCAGTCTGAAATAGACTGTTTGGCTTGTGTAGGCTGGAAGAACTCGGAATGGATCGGTTACATGCACCACATTTAGACGGCTTAAAACTTGGCTCAGCTTTTCCATGACTTCTGGCTTTTCCCATTCTGGTCCACGGGTTTCCCAGACAAGGGTTAAGTCTTTACGGTTCACGCCTGCAAAGAACTTTTCTGCTTCGCCAAGCTTGTCTGGACGGAAGGAGCCAGGCGTCTGTATCAGCAGTATTTTTGCGTTTAATGTTTTACATATTTGTTTCATGGTTTCGAAGGCTTGTCTGCTTGCCTCGTCCAGTTGCATTTTGGCTTTGTGGCTTATGTCTTGGTGGGCTTTAACCGTAAACTCAAAATTTTCCGGGGCTTTTTCTCGCCATCCCCGGAGGGTTTCCAGCTTCGGATACTCGTAGAAAGTGCTGTTCAGTTCGACGAGGCTGTAGTTTTCGAAGTAACGTTTCATCGAAGTTGGGAAGCCGCAACACCCAACTTTAATCAAGGCTTGCGCCTTCCATCACGTGCGGTTTATGTGCTTACTTTTGGGGGTGGGCGGACCGCTCTGCCAAGTTTCACGCGTAACGCAACACGGTACAGTTTCCTAAGCGACTTCACAAGCTGTTCGACGGTTGGCAGCGCCGAATAGATTAGGGGTATGTGGTCGTACTCCGCAAGCCTAACCGAATACTCGTCAGGTTTAACACCGTGATAAACGACAATCCGCGGTTTTAGGCTGCTCATGCGCACGAGCATCATGGGCGAGTTTTCATTCCCAATGTTCGTGAAAACCAGCGCCCGTTCAGTTGTGGCGCCGAACAATTGAGCATACTCAAAACCAGAAAGCGTTTCAACAGTTTTCTTTGCATCTACAACTGTGTAGCCAAAAACCTCTTTAACTGGTGGACTTGGACACGCCACAACTTCGCCTTTAATGGCTTTACACAAGTATTCAACCCGCACGGGGATGGGGAACTCCCGCAAATCAACAACCGCCATGCTCGGCGAACTCGTAAGCTTGGCGAACTCGCGGATGAAACGGCTACCCCTCTCCTCGTCAATCTTCAGCAATGCCCAGACAAAACGTCGCACAAACTTTGTGCCGGGGCTTTTCCGTCTCCCGCTTTCGTAATCACTTATCACGGAGGGCGAAAGCATCATCTTATCTGAAAGGGTTGTCTGCGAAATGCCGAAAAGCTCCCGCCACTTCCGCATGGTGGCACCCGGCTTGTTTGAGAGAATAATCTCGCCGGCAATTCGCCTAGCAAGAACCTCGCGAACGCTTGGAGATACAGACATGTAAACGCCTTTCCTTCAGTCCGCCCAATCTTCACCCATAAACATGCAAATATAAAACTGTACCGCTCCAGCCACGTTTAAGAAAACGTGGAATTGTTAACGCCATGAAAACTTGCGGACTTGCAATTGTGGCGCCAACTCGCCTTTCGCAACAGCGCTGTGATATTCTTGCAAAGACTTTATTGTAAATGAGCCCTCCCTAACCTGTTCAACAGCCAAAACAGCTGCGTGAGCTGCGGCAACAGTGGTTATGTAAGGTGTTTTAAATTCAACAGCTGTCCTCCTGATGTGAAATTCGTCATCTTTGGGTCCCTTGCCCTTCGGCACGTTAATTATTAGGTTGATTTTTCCAGCCTTAATGTAGTCGATAATGTTTGGTTGTCCCTCACTGACTTTTGGAACGACTTCAGCTTCAACTCCCATTAAGGTTAACGCCTCAGCGGTTCCACGAGTCGCCAAAATCCTAAAGCCAAGCCTAGCCAGTTTCTTGGCTACTGGAACTATGCGCAACTTGTCTTCATCTCTAACGCTTATGAAAACCGTCCCGCTTATGGGCAATTTGGTTTCAGCGGCTAACTCTGCCTTATAATAGGCCATTCCAAGGTCACAGTCCATGCCCATAACTTCGCCGGTGGACCTCATTTCCGGCCCAAGCACCACATCCACACCTGGAAGCTTTGCAAAAGGAAACACGGCCTCCTTAACGGCTACATGGTTAACCCTTGGAGTTTCAGCAACGCCCAATTCTCTAAGCTTTCTGCCAACCATAACCTTGGCGGCAATTTTCGCCATCGGGACACCAGTAGCCTTACTTACAAAAGGCACAGTTCTGGAGGCGCGAGGGTTAGCCTCAAGCACATAAACTGTTCCGTTTTTGACCGCGAACTGGACGTTTATTAGACCCACCACGCCCAACTCTTTGGCCAGTTTGCGGGTGTAATCTATCATTGTTTGAACGACTTGTTCGCTTAGGCTGAAAGGCGGCAAAACACAGGCAGCGTCTCCGGAGTGCACCCCTGCCTCTTGAATGTGCTCCATAACTCCGCCTATGTAGACGTTTTCGCCGTCACATACTGCGTCAATCTCGGTTTCAATGGCGTCTTCCAAAAACTTGTCAATTAAAACCGGATGCTCCGGGGAAACCTCTATGGCTTCGCCAATGAACTTCAGCAAAGTTTCCTCGTCATAAATTATGTCCATGGCTCGCCCGCCAAGCACGTAAGATGGCCTGATAAGCACCGGGTAGCCTAAACGCCTTGCCACTTGTTTGGCTTCCTCTACGCTCATGGCTGTCCCGTTTGGAGGCTGTGGTATTCCAAGTTTCTCTACAAATTCGGCGAACCGCTTTCTATCCTCAGCCTTATCTATGCCGTCCGGAGGTGTTCCAAGAATGCGAACACCCTGCTTCTCTAGGGGTATTGCCAAATTAAGCGGTGTCTGCCCTCCAAACTGCACTATGACGCCTTCGGGTTTTTCCCTCTCAATAATGTTCATCACGTCCTCAAAGGTTAACGGTTCAAAGTAGAGTTTATCCGCAGTGTCAAAGTCCGTGCTCACGGTTTCCGGGTTGCAGTTCACCATTATGGTTTCATAGCCCTCTTCCCTCAAAGCCTTAACAGCGTGAACACAACAGTAGTCAAACTCTATTCCTTGGCCAATTCTGTTGGGTCCAGAGCCTAAGATCACAATTTTCTTTTTCCCAGCGCTTCTAACCTCGTCCTCATCTTCGTAGGTCGAATAGTAATAGGGGGTTTCAGCCTCGAACTCCGCTGCGCAGGTATCCACCATTTTGTATGTGGGAACAATTCCAAGCCTCTTTCTTAACGCCCTGACGGTGAGTTCATCCGTGCCCAGAAGGTGAGCTATTTGTTTGTCTGAGAAGCCTAATCGCTTGGCCTTAAGTAAAACTTCCCTCGGAATTGTTTCAATGGTGTATTTTGCGATTTCTTCCTCCATTTCGACAATGTTTTTGATTTTATAAAGGAACCACTTGTCAATCCATGTTAGGTTGTAGATTTCGTCTATGCTCATGCCGCTCTTTATAGCTTGCCTTATGTAGAAAACCCGCTTGTGAGTTGGAATCCTCAAATAATCCCTCAGGGTTTTAACATCCGGCATAGGCTCGTCTTTTCCGTCGGCTCCAAGTCCGTAGCGGCCAATTTCCAGCGACCTAATCGCCTTTTGGAGGGCTTCTTCGAAGGTGCGGCCTATGGCCATAACCTCGCCAACAGACTTCATCTGGGTTGTCAGCGTCTTGTCAGCGTCGGGAAACTTGTCAAAGGGCCATCTTGGAACCTTAACCACCACGTAGTCGATTGTCGGCTCAAAAGAGGCTGGTGTCTTCTTTGTAATGTCGTTTGGAATCTCGTCGAGGGTTAAGCCCACGGCAAGTTTGGCGGCAATCTTGGCTATTGGAAAACCTGTGGCTTTTGACGCAAGGGCTGAACTTCTTGACACACGTGGGTTGATTTCTATGGCTACAAAGCGGCCGTTTTTCGGGTGAACTGCAAACTGTATGTTTGACCCACCAGTTTCTACGCCGACAGCCCGTATAATTTTGATGGCAGCATCCCTTAGCGTCTGATATTCCTTGTCAGTCAAGGTTTGGGCTGGTGCCACGGTGATGCTGTCTCCTGTGTGGATGCCCATGGGATCCATGTTTTCTATGGAGCATACTATGACCACGTTGTCAGCTGAGTCTCGCATAACCTCCAGCTCATATTCCTTCCATCCAACCACCGACTCTTCTACTAGGACTTGACCTATGCGACTGTAAGCCAAGCCCCTAGAAACTATTTGGACGAGATCTTCCTTGTTGTAGGCTACTCCTCCACCCGTTCCTCCGAGGGTGAAAGCTGGCCTTATTATGACAGGGTAACCTATCTCTTCAGCGATTTTCAACGCTTCTTCAACTGAGTAGGCTGGTGCGCTTTTCGGGATTGGAATACCAATGTTCTCCATGGTTTCCTTGAACAAAAGGCGGTCCTCGCCCCGTTTGATTGCTTCAAGCTTCGCTCCAATCAATTCCACGCCGTAACGGTCCAGAATGCCCCTTTCAGCAAGCTCCGCAGCCAAATTTAGGCCTGTCTGTCCACCGAGGGTTGGAAGCAGGGCGTCTGGGCGTTCCCTATTAATGATTTCCGTTAAAACCTCAACGGTTAATGGTTCAATGTAGACTTTATCCGCCATCTCCGGGTCCGTCATTATTGTGGCCGGGTTAGAGTTCACCAGCACAACCTGATAGCCCTCTTCCCTCAAGGCTTTGCACGCTTGACTTCCAGAATAATCAAACTCGCATGCCTGCCCGATCACTATGGGGCCTGAACCAATTATCAAAATTTTATGAATGTCCGTTCTCTTCGGCATTATGTATACTCCCTCATTGTTTTGGCAAAGTCTTCAAAGAAGAAGAATGTGTCATGGGGGCCGGGGCCAGCTTCAGGATGATATTGCACAGCTTTTATTGGCAGTTCCTTGTGTTTGACGCCTTCCACGGTGTTGTCGTTCAAGTTTATCTGGGTCAAAACTAGACCAGCCTTTTCAAGGGTTTCCTTGTCCACGGCGAACCCGTGATTCTGGGTTGATATGAAAACCCGTCCCGTTTCGAAATCCTTAACCGGCTGGTTTGCCCCCCGATGGCCAAACTTAAGCTTGTAGGTTTTTGCGCCTAAAGCCAGCGATATTATTTGGTGGCCTAGGCAGATGCCGTACAAAACAACTTTTCCAACAAGTTTTCTTGCAGTTTCAATGGTTTCCTTAACCCTTATCGGGTCGCCTGGACCGTTGGAAATCAACACGCCATCTGGGTCGTATTCGAGGATTTTTTCGGCTGGCGTGTTATATGGAACCAGTATTATGTTTGCAAAGTTTTGTAGTAGGCGGATTATGCTCCATTTTACGCCGCAGTCAATTAAAACCACGTTTAGGCTGTGTCCAGCTTCTATCATTTTTGGCTCTTTGATGCATACTTTTGGCACTACGTCAATTTCGGTTATGGCTGGCTGCCTTCTCGTTTTTTCAACCAGTTCCTGAATGTTCGGGTCGTCTTTCCCCTCGTAGACGACAAGCGTGCTCTTCATTGTCCCGTAAACGCGGAGTTTCTTTGTAAGCATCCTTGTGTCGACGCCTTGTATTCCGGGCACTCCATGTTCTTCGAGGAATTCTGGCAAAGACTTTTCGGACCGCCAGTTGCTTGGAGTTGTGCATGCCTCTCTAACTACGAAGCCTTCCACTTTTATGCCATCAGATTCAAAGTCTTCCAGGCATACGCCATAATTTCCAACAAGCGGGTATGTCATCATTAAAATCTGCCCAGCGTAGGATGGGTCGGTTAAGGCTTCCACGTAACCTGTCATCCCAGTGTTAAAGACAAGTTCACCTTGGGCTTCGCCTACAGCCCCAAAGCCCTCGCCGAAGAAGATGGAGCCGTCTTCAAGGACTAGAACAGCCCTCCTTCCGCTGCGGCTACCGTTGCTCATTTTTCATAACCACCGCCGCTGATCTGTTTTCCAAAATGCTGGCTTTGTTTCGGCTGAAGCGTCCAAATTCGGATTTATAGGAGTTTCCCAGCAATTTTTTCTTCGATTCCAGAAGAAGGAGGCTGTTTCTACTTCGTTTTTTAGAAATCTCTTGAATCTCACTAAGTTGGGTCTCCACGACCCACACCGAGGATTCAAGGTTCAACCATATAAACCTTTTTCACAAGTCTATTGCAAAGCCTGTTAGGCCATGAACACTATGAAGATTCCGGCGACGACGAGCACGGAGCCTAAAAATATTTTGGCTGTCACTTTTTCGTGGAGGAGTGCCACACCGGCCAATGTTGAAAACAGGGGTGTTGTGGAGGAAATTGGAACTGCTTGTGATTCCGGTATGTGGAGGAAGCTGTAGGTTAAAAAGAACCATCCTAAACCTATGGCTATTAAGCCGCCGCACAAAAGCAGTGCCGCGTTCCGCCATCCAACCTTTATGAAGGCGAATTCCCTTTTGCTGACCAGTGAATAGGCGAAAAGCAGCACCGCAACCGCTAAAAGCCGAACAGTGTTCACTGTGTAGGCTTGCTCAATGCTTTGAGCGTTTTTTACGGCGAGATTAATCATTGAAATGCTTATGGACCAAGCTATGGCCGTGGATAAGGCGAACCCCACTCCACGCATCTGCTGTTTCCCAACAGCTTTGTTATTGACCTTGTCCGTTTTTTCGCTTGTTAAAAGCCAGACTCCCAAAACTATTGTGAATGCTCCAGCCGCCACTGGGATGGTTATGGTTTCACCAGCCAAAAGATAAGCCCAAACAAGATTGAAAAGCGGGTAGGTGCATGTTATTGGGACAGCTCTTGAAACGCCTATGGTTTTTAAGCTTGACATGTAGAGGGTGTCGCCAACCCCTAAACCGATGACGCCGCTGAAGCACGTAAGAAACAGCACTTGCATTGGCAGTCCAGATAAAACCCCAATTTTTCCCAAAACAACCATAACGATGATTAAGACAAGGCTTGTTCCAAGACACCGCACGGTGTTAGCTTGGATAGGCGAAGTTGAAGCCAAAGCCCGTCGGTAAAACACGGCTGAAAAAGTCCAGCATAGGGCTGCGCCGAGGGCTGCAAACTCGCCTATCATGGAGGAAAAACGTAAAATCTTATGGATATTTAACATTTTCAACGAGGCTTGCATCGAAATGCAAATCCAAGTCTACTGGTGCGCCGAGGTGGCAGCCAAATTCCCCCAACTCGCCTTGTGCATAGGCACAATAAGCAACGTGGTCGTTGAAAGGGAAAACGAGAAAATCCGCAAACTTAAACAAGCGGTTTACGCTGAAGTCAAAGCAAAACACGACATTGAAAGGCTTAAAGACGACCCAGTTGTACGCGCCTACCGAGACTTTTACTGGAAACTTGGCATAGACCCAACGAAGACAAGACCGTCTGGCGAGGCGTTGCTGCGGCGTGTTTTGCGCGGCGGAGAGCTGCCAACAATTTCGACCGCTGTGGACGCCTACAATTTGGCTTCGATGAAAACAATGATCCCCATAAGCGGCTTTGACATGGACACGCTTAATCCACCTTTTAATGTGCGTTTCGCAGAGGAAGGCGAACCCTTTACCGGAATAGGCATGGACAAGCCCATAGCCCTCAAAAGCAATATGCTTGTTTTAGCCGACGCAAAAAGTGTGCTGTGCATTTACCCGCATAGGGATGCTGACCAGACAAAAATAACCATGAAAACAAAGAACGTCCTATTGGTTGGCTATGGAGCGCCGGGCGTAACCCCACAACAGTTGGAGGAGGCTGTCCGAACGGCTTTAGAGTATATCAAGACGGTTTGCGGAGGCGAAATTCAAACAGTAAAAGTTTTTAGCCCCACACCCAAACAAGTCTAGGGTGCCCCAAGCTTGGCTTTCCGTGAAAAAATAGAGGAAACAGCCCGAAACAAGCAAACAAACATTGTTTTGGCCTTGGACCTTCCCTTCGAAAAACCCCAAAACCGCCAAGCCCTTCTTGAAAGGGCAGAAAAGATTTTGGAGACAGTTCACCCCTATATCTGTGCCGTGAAAATCAATTATCATCTAATTCTGCCGCTTGGACTTTTTGATGGTTTGCAGAGGCTTCTGCAAAAAGCCCATGAAAAGGGGCTTGTGGCAATAGTGGACTCAAAGATTAATGATATAGGCGACACAAACCGCGTTATCGCCGAATACTATTTCACGGCGGGGTTTGACGCTTTAATAGCTAATCCCTTCGTGGGGTGGGAGGAAGGCATAAAACCAGTTTTCGAAACAGCCAAGAAAATGCAGAAGGGCGTGCTACTCTTAACATACATGAGCCACAAGGGCGCCAGTGAGGGCTATGGTCAAATGGTTATAGACACCGAAACTGGATGGAGCAAACCCCAATATTACTTGTTCGCGTTGAAGGCGCTGAAATGGGGTGCAGACGGCGTTATTGTCGGAGCCACATACCCTGAAAAGATAAGGGAGATTAACGAAGTGTTGGATGGAAGAATCCCTATATACTCGCCGGGCATAGGGCCTCAAGGCGGAATAATTGAGGCGGCGCTGCGGGCTGGCACCCGCTTCCTTATTGTTGGGCGAGCTATAACGATGGCGGATAATCCGGCAGAATCAGCCGAAAAGATTAGGAATCTTGCGTGGCAGTGTTTAACCACGCGCTATTAGGACAAGGCTGTTTTAGGCTATCTTTCCCTTCTCTCCCAAAGCTCCTTTTTGAGCAAGTCTCTAACCGCCGACCTTATGGCGGCGCTCCTGCTTGGATACATGTTCGCCCTAACAAGCTCGTCTAAACCCTCTAAATAGGCTTCGGGTAATAGGACTGTTACGAGCTTCACGCTTTCACCCCGCAAACATGTTATGCTTATAACATGCTATGAATATAAGAGTTTAACCAAACCTTCCAGAAAGCCTGACGCTTTCTTGCGTTGTCTGAAGCTCCTTCAAAACCTTCTTGAAAGTTTTGGGTATATCCTCCACGTGGAGGGCGCGGCGCCGCAACCCCTCCTGAACAGTTCCAGCGGCTATCAAAAGGGTGCCTAGAACATCGCTTACAACTGGTTCCGGAAAGACTATTAAGGCTAGACCAAGCTTTATTAGCCAAGGCTTTTGTCCGTCGTGCCAAACTTTTTTCGCATTTTTCACATTCAGCACAGTGTCCTTCATGGAGCATAAGAAGTCATTGTAGCTTTCGTTCAGCTCTTTCAACGCATCGGACAAAGCCCTCAAATCTTTCAATTGTTTGTCTTCCATTTTGGGAACCCCGTCGGTTTCGCTTTCTAGAAGGCAAGTTGTATTAAGGTTGGATTGCAGAAAAACTTTAACAGGCTTGAACAGTCATAAACGAGGTTTTTCGATTTCTCCGCGACTCTGCTTTTTAAAGTCTCTTTCAAAATTTGGCAAAGCTTCCCTTTTAGGATTTGCATCCTACCCGTTAAAGTTGGAGATTCGACGGGCCTTTCTTAGCCGAAAGCGTTATTTTTCGAGTCAAATACCTCAAAAGTGTTGCAGCCTTGGTGATGCAGCTTTGCCAACAGAAGAGCATTACGGCTTCATTTTGATTTCTGACGTGAAATGGTGGGAAAAACTCTGCCAAAGAGCGAAAAGCGGCAAAAAAGTCCACGCTTTTGTTCGTCGAAACCATGTAGGACCCCTCTACACTGAGAAACTACTCTTTTACATCAAACGGCCCCTCATGCAGATTAGAGGCGTAGCCGACTTTTTGGAGCGAGTGACCGGCGAAGCCCCTGAGCTTTGGAAAATGTATGGCGAGGAAACATGCCTAGACTCTTTTGAGAGTTATGCAAGGCTTCTAGGGGGCAGAGAGAAAGCCACCTTCATTAGGTTCACAAATTTCCGGGAGCTTGAACCCCCGGTTTCAATGGACGTGTTGAAAAAGGTTTTAAATGTCCAAAAGATACCAAGAGGTGGTAGATACGTGAGTCGCGAAGCGTTAAACCAGCTAATCACCTAAAATGGAGCCATTTTATATGGAGAGTTTTAACCCCCAAAAATTCGTTGAAACCCAAGTTGAAGCCATACGCAGAGCTATAGGCAATCAAAAAGCGTTGGTGGCTGTTTCCGGCGGCGTCGACAGCACAACATGCGCCGTTTTAACGCGGAAGGCGATAGGCGAAAACCTTGTCTGCGTGATTTTGGATGACGCCTTCATGCGGGAAGGCGAACCGGAAAGGGTGGCGGAAATCCTTTCAAAGGAGCCCTTCAACGTGCCAGTGAAGATTGTGGATGTTCGTGAACGCTTTTTAAACGCTATGAAAGGCTTGAGAGATGCGGAGGAAAAACGCAAAAAGTTCCGCGAAACCTTCTACAACGTTTTGAGCGAAACCGCCAAAAAAGAGGGCTGCTCCATCCTAGTTCAGGGAACAATCCGTGCCGACATTGTGGAAACAGTTGGCGGAGTGAAAACCCAGCACAACGTTCTCGAACAGATCGGCATAAACCCCGTGGAAAAGTTTGGCTTCAAAGTCGTTGAGCCCTTGCTTGCGCTTTATAAGGAACAAGTGCGTATGGTTGCTAGATACTTGGGCTTGCCGCCAGAGGTTTCCGAGAGACAGCCGTTTCCCGGTCCGGGACTGTCGGTGCGGGTTGTTGGCGAAATCCGTCTAGACAAGCTTGAAACCCTCAAAAAGGCGACAACCATTGTTGAAGGTTTGCTTGCAGAGCACAAGCCAAGCCAATACTTCGCCGCCATAATTGACAACGAAGAGGCCCAAGAGCCTTCCGCAGCCCATGTGCGGGAAACGGTGGCGAGACTTTTAAACGTGCCTTCAAGAAACGTGCACTTGAAAGTCTTCAGAGACAAAGCCACAGGCGTGGAAGGGGGCAAACGGCGCTACGGCAAAATTGTCGGCGTAAAGGTTGAAACACTTGACGGTAAAGTCTTCCAAGTGCCAATTTCAAGGCTTGTTTCTCTGCAGGCGAAAATAATCAGCGAAAACCCCGCAATCACGAGAGTGCTCTACGCAGTGGACGAACTGGCGGAAAAAAAGCCTTACATCATAAGCATAAGAGCCGTTCAAACAAGAGACTTTCTAACAGCAGAGGTTTCAGAAATCCCATGGAAAACGCTGGAAAAAACGGCTGAAAACATCCTCGCAAAATGTCCAAATGTTTCAGCGGTTTACTATGATGTTACACCTAAACCGCCAGCCACCATAGAAATGGAATAACCTCTAAGCCTCCCGTTTTTCGGGCTCCTCAACCTTAAACAAAACTATCAAAAGCGCAATAATGTCCAGCGGTATACATAGCGTGAAGGGCGACTCAAAGGGTTAATCCCTAAATAGGAGTGTCGCCTCTTTCCTTTTGTGATGCGAATGTTTCAGGTTAGAGTGAACAGGATTGAGTCTATCCGCGATTTGGATGGGAACCTTGGGAAACGTATAGAGCTTGTCGAGGAGCGTCCAGCACCGCAGTTTGTCATTAAACCCCAAAGTGAGGAGGCTAGGGTTGTCCAAGAGGTTTTTCAAGCTTTACAACAGCAACTGCCCATTTTTCCGGCGAAGGCGCAGTTCACGGTTCCAAAGATTATACTGTTTTTAACTGAGGAGGAGTATGAAAGCCTAGGCATAGACTTCGATGTTAACCAAGTTTATGAGATAACCCTTGAAAACCAGTCCATAAAGTTTAGGAAAACCTCATAATTACCCTTCTGACACGCTTCAAAGCGGAGTATTTTGGGTGAAAGGACAAAACAAACATCATGCTCCGCAGTGCACTGCACACTTGCTCAAGGTTTTTTGTGCTTTCGCTGTCGCAGTAAAGCGGTACGGGTTCTAAGGCACCATCTTTGTAGTACACGTATATGGGCGTGTTGCCCTTAAACGCTACAACTTCAAAGTCTAAGTTCAATGTTTTTGCGGTTTTCTCGACAGCCGCCCTCACCACTTTCAGCCTTTCCCTGCAAGACGATGTTTTCGGAGCGTATACCAAAAGTTTCCCATGGTTTGGCTCCAAACCTTCAGCCTCCAGAAACTCGCTCCTTTTTTCGCTTTAAAAAGCCAGTGGCGCATTGTTAAAGGCGACCCGTGGAGAGAGTTAAGTTAAAGTGAACGCCTAAAACCTACAATGTTGATACCATAAGCGGGTGATGGGTGGCTCTATGAAGGTTAGAGCCCACGTGTATGTGAGCGGACGCGTTCAAGGCGTGTTTTTCAGACATGAGACTAGACGGGAAGCCAAAATGCGTGGCGTGAAGGGCTGGGTTCGCAACCTTCCAGACGGCAGAGTGGAAGCCGTCTTCGAAGGCGAGGAAGAAGCCGTAAAACAGCTTATAGAGTTCTGCAGGCATGGACCGCCAGGCGCAAGGGTTACAGGCGTAGAAGTTAGGTGGGAGGATTTCAGGGGCGAGTTCAAGGATTTCGAAATCAGATACTAGATCTTGATTAATACCTAATTTTTGGTATGCGGAAGTGGCTGTCTTTTCCAGCGCTTATGTAGTCGCCGCCCGCGCCGCGCACTATTTGGGCTATTTTGGCGAAGTTTTCTGCGCCCAAATACTGGCGAGGCGTGATCTTGATGTATTCGCCTTTGTCCTCAAAGTTTAAAAGTCCTTCCAAGTCTTCTGGGAACATCATCTTAACGTCCTCTACACCTAAAGGCTTCTCGGCTGGAGGCTGTTCTGGCGCTGTTGTCGGTGTTGGAGCTGGTTTTTGTTGTCCAAGCTGGGCTACGGCTATGGACTTCAATGAAGCTGCAACTATTCTTAGGTCTTCGGCTATGTTGTTTAGGACTATGAGGAGTTCCTCAACTTTTTCTGCAAGTTTTTCAAGGTATTCTTTATTTTCGCTCATGATGATTCATGCCTCACTTTTCGACTAAAACTTATTCTACGTAGTATTTATCAGTTAGCAGTTGATGGTTGGAAAAATCGAAATTTACGGGCTAAAGATAAACGGGGAAATTTGCCGTGGAACGGACCTTTCAAAGTTAATTGTCGAGGAAGCTGAAAAGCAGATTGGTGGAATAGCTGAAGGCGACATAATTGTTGTGACATCCAAAATTGTTTCAAAGGCTGAGGGGCGAGTCTACAATCTTGCAGATGTTAAGCCGTCCCGCAAAGCTCAGCGTCTCTCGAAATTCTATAAAACTCCGCCGGAGGTCATGGAGTTATACCTAAAAGCTGGCAGGATTGTTGCGATTATTCCCGTGGAAAAGTTTGCCCGAAAGTTTTGGGTTTTCTTCGCTGAACACGCCGCCAACGCCGAAGAAGCACTCAGAGTCATCGAGGAACATCCGTATCTCTTCCTTATAGACGTGAACGGTAAACTGTTAAGCTGGGGTGGAATAGACTTTTCAAATGCTCCGCCGGGACATTGTACTGCTCCGCCCGTAGACCCAGATGAATCAGCCAAAGCCATCAGGTCGGGGGTGAAGAGGCTGACGGGGAAAGATGTGGCTGTTGTTATTGCAGATACAGAGTGGAAGTTGGACAAGTTCGGCTCCGTGGATATTGCGATAGGATGCTGCGGCATTAACCCTGTTAAAAGAGGCTTTGGCGGCAGGGACCTTTATGGAAAACCAAAGTTTGGAGGAGTTGATAACTTGGCAGATTTGGTTTCAGCAGCTGCAAATATGGTTTTGGGGCAGACTGGTGAGGCTACACCAGTAGCGATAATAAGGGGACTGCGTTATGAGAAAAGTGAAAAGGGTATCAAAGACATAACATACTCGAGAGAAGTGTTTAGAGAAACCCTCAAAGCTGCGGTTTGGGAGGGCGTCAAGTTCAAGCTCGTGTCAAAACTACCCTAGCAGATTGGGGCTGTGCACATTGATCGAGATTGATGGAAGCCAGAAAAGCGGAAGCGGTACTATATTGAGGCTGTCGGTAGCTCTAGCCTCCATAGTGGGGGAGCAGCTCCACATATTCAACATTAGGCATAATAGACCGCAGCCCGGGTTGAGACCACAACACTTGGAGGCTGTTTTGACGGCGGCTAGGCTTTGCGATGCGGAGGTCAAGGGCGCAGTTTTAAACTCTAGAGAGCTTTGGTTTAAGCCTAAACGCGTTAAGGGCGGAAGGTTTGAGGCTGAGATCGGCACTGCTGGAAGCATCCCCATGCTGATTATGACAGTTCTGCCCATTTGCATTTTCGCCGAAAACACTGTTCAACTGCACATCTCGAAGGGTGGAACAGACGTTTCCCATTCGCCGACAATAAACTATATGCGGAACGTTTTCATCCCCGTTTTGAGGCGCATGGGCATAAACGCAGCCATAACAGTCCACAAGTATGGCTATTACCCGAAAGGCATGGGTGAAGCCACACTTGTCGTTGAGCCATGCAAAGAACTTAAACCTCTTCGCATGGAAGAGTTCGGCAAACTAAAATCTGTTAAAGGTGTTTCAGTCTGCACTTTCTTGGCGGACAGGCGGGTTGCAGAGCGGCAAGCTGAGGCAGCCAACAACTATCTTCGTGGTAAAGGCTTAACCGCCGACATTCAAATAGTGAATGACCGTTCAAACCCGTTGCAGAAGGGCAGTTCCCTCGTGCTTTGGGCTGAAACCGACAAAGGCGCAGTTTTAGGCGCAGACGCCATAGGTGAGCTGGGGAAAACAAGCGAGGCGGTGGGCGTTGAGGCGGCTGAAAAACTTTACCGTGAAATCAGTTCAAAAGCAACTGTTGATGTGCACTTAGCTGACATGCTGGTTCCATACGTAGCCCTAGCTAAGGGATACTCCATCTATTATGCGAGGGAGCTTTCCGACCATTTGGAAACAAACATTTGGCTGGCTGAAATCTTTCTAGGCGTCAAGTTTAAAGTGGAGAAGGTTAATGGCCTCTTCAAGGTTGAAAGGGTTGGCTGAGCCTTGAAGGCGAAGGTTAGGGGCATATACGCAACCGCCCTAACAAAACTGCTGTTGGAAAACGGCTTTGAAGTTGTCCAGCCATCCCAAGCCATAAAAGCCCGCTTCGGTTTGCCAGACAACAATGAGCCCCCAGACTTGAAGGTTAAAGACAAACATGACCTACAAGGTGTTGTAGCCCTAGGCACTGGGAAGGCAATAGAAGCCTTCAGAACAGTTTTGCATGAAAACCTCGATGACGTGATAACGAGAAAATGGAGCGTGAGCGTTGACGGCATATATAAGGGTTGCATAGTCGGCGAGGATGAACGGAAGATTTACGTTAAAATTGGAAACGAGACTGTTGGTGTTCTCCCTAAACAGGAAAACCCCGTCCCGAATCAAGGCGAAATGTTTGTGCAAGTTGAGCGGAAACGCATCGGCAGAAAAACTCCAGTTTTAACGGCTCAATTGAAAATTGTTGGGAACTGCGCTATCCTAGTCCAAAACGGCCGAATCGGCGTAAGCCTAAAAATTCGGGATATCGGCAAACGGGCTGAGCTTTACGCTTTAGGAAAACGGCTGGCACCAGAGGGCTGGGGCATAATTTGGCGGGAGCCAGCAGCCCACAAGCCAAAAGATGTTTTGGAAAGTGAGGTGGCAGCTCTCGTCGAAAAAGCCAAACTTTTAGCTGAAAGGGCTTCATCGGCGGTGGCGCCTTGCCTTCTGATTGAAGGCTTGTATTTCATGAGTGTAGAGTTTCCAAGCGTGTCAAAGAAAAAGCTGGACGTGTTGAGGGCCTCAGTTACGCCAACGCTGGATGGACACCACTTCTACAAGAGCTGCGGCGGCGTGGTTTCGGCAGCCCTAGAAATGGCTGAAAAACTTTTGGAGAAAGGACAAAACCGTGACACGGTTAGGAGGCTTTTTGAAGAGCAGATAGCCGCCGAATTCCCGGCGGAGGGCATGACCGTGAATGTGGAGCACGTGAAGCTCAGCGGCGCAGTTTTCCACCTTGGACAAGCAGTCCTCGAAGCTTTGAACAACAGCGAAATATGCTATAGTCGAACAATGAAGGCGGATGGCTTCTATGATGGGCTTGGCACTGCAAAGGAGGCTGGCGACAAAGCAGTAAGCAAAACAAGGCTAGGCGAGTGGCGCGTAACCACAAACTATTACTCGAAGGACGGCGCGTGGAAAGGAGCCTACATAAACATAAACACGCCATTAGAAGTTTATCCAAACGCTTTACGCTATGTGGATTTGGAGGTTGACGTCTGTATCCGCCCAGACGGCGAAACCAAAGTCTTAGACATGGAAAAATTAGATGAAGCCCTTGAAAGAGGCTTGATTGGAAAAAGGGTTTATGAAAGGGTTAAAGCCGAGGTTGAGGAAATCCTCAAAAACAAGCCTTGTCAAGGCTAATTTTATCTATCATAAACGCTTTTATTTTAGCAAAAACGGGAGCAAAACCCATTGACTGTTGACCTTGTCCTAAAAAACTTGAAAGCCTACGTGAACGGCGCAGTGCAAGAATGCTGCATAGCCATCGAAAAGGGCATCATCTATAAAATTGGGAAAGAAGCCCAAATGCCCAGAGCTGACACTGTGCTAGGCCTTAACGGGTTTCTGGTTTTACCCGGGTTGATCGATGTTCATGTGCACTTGCGGGATGAGGGCAAAGCCTACAAAGAAGACTTCTACACGGGAACGGCCGCCGCTGCTGCTGGGGGTTTCACAACAGTTCTGGATATGCCAAACAATGCACCTGTCACGATGAACGTTGAAACCTTGAAGAAGCGGATGGAATTGGCAAGGCCGAAAATCCTAGTGAATGTGGGCTTTTACTCGGAATTTCCAAAGAAAACACAAGAGATTAACGATGTAATTCGGGAGGGCGTCGTAGCCTTCAAACTTTACTTGGGCGAGCAAGTAGGCGGACTAAACATAGACGACGACAACGCTTTAACAGAAGCCTTTAAGGCTGTAGCGTCCAAAGTGCCCATCGCAGTGCACGCTGAAGACAAAAAACTTCTGAAAGAGATGGAGGAAAAACTTAAACAAAGAGGACGCAACGATATTGAAGCTTTTCTTGAGGCACACTCTGAAGAGGCTGAAGTCAAAGCTGTTAAGCGCGTAGTAAAAATCGCCGAGAAAACCAAGGCAAAGGTGCACCTCTGCCACATAAGCACAAAAAAGGGCTTGGAAACAGTTTACAAGGCGAAAAAAGCAGGGTTACCTGTAACCTGCGAGGTTACACCACACCACCTATTCCTTTCAGCCGACGACTTAAAACGCATCGGAACAGAAGCATTAACCGTCCCTCCATTGAGGGAAAGGAATAATGTGGATTTTCTTTGGGAAGGTTTAAGACGTGGAATTGTGGACGTCGTTGGCTCCGATCATGCGCCTCACACGTTCGCAGAGAAAAACGCCCAAAATGTTTGGGACGTTAAGGTAGGCATACCTGGGCTTGAAACAACTCTCCCGTTGTTGCTCACCGCCGTTAACGCTGGAATGCTTGAGTTGGCGGATGTTGTCAAGTTGACGGCTGAAAACCCTGCTAAAATCTTCAGACTGGAAAAACGGGGAGCCATCAAAGAGAACTGCAAAGCTGACTTGGTGGTTGTTGACTTGGAAAGGAAACACCACATAGACGCTTCAAAGTTTCATTCAAAGGCTAAGTTTTCGCCTTTCAACAGCAAGCATGTCAAGGGTAAACCAGTTAAAACCTTTGTAGGCGGGCAACTAGTCATGGATGAAGGTGAAATAGTCGCCGGCGCTGGGTGTGGCGAAATAATTTACGGCGGAGGTTTTAGTGTTTGAAGTTTATTGCCGACGGAATGCTTGGGAAACTTACCCGCTGGCTTCGCATGCTTGGGCATAACGTGAAATACTCCAACAAGCTAGATGATGCACAGCTTATGGCTATAGCCAAAAAAGAGCGTAGAATTCTCTTAACAAGAGACTTGGAGCTTTACCAGCAGGCCACAGCAAAAGGCATACACGCCTTCTACGTGGATGGACAGACGGAAGCCGAAAACTTGGCGAAAATAGCCCAAAAATTCGGCATAAACCTAGATATTGATATGGCCAAGTCCAGATGCCCCAAGTGCAACACCCAAGTTAAACCAACCCCTAAAGAGAAGGTTGCAGGGAGAGTTGAGGAAACTACATACGCCTACTACAACGAGTTTTGGGAATGTCCAAAATGTGGACAAATTTACTGGCAGGGTGCCCACTGGGCAAGGATTAGGAAAACCCTCGAAACTGCAAGAGAGCTGGCTAAAAAAGAGAAAACCTAAGAAGCTATAGAGCTTTTCTTCTTTTCGCCTTCCAAAAGCCACTTTAACGGAATATCTTGATAAGTGCCATCTGGCAGTGTCCGCCTAATAGTTATCGGCAGAACACCTGCCTCAAGCTCTAATAGGGCTATGTCTATGGGGCTGGCGTTGCTTTTCGGCGGTTCGACTAGTATTGGGGCTCCCATGGCTATTTGGAGGGCTCTAGCTCCAACTATTCTAGCCTTTTCGAAACGGGTGAGTTTAGGGGGTCCTATCAAAATTTTCTTCTCTTTTTTGGACGTTTTCCATTACCCCGGCGCCTAAAATTCGCCTTCGCCTTCGGCGCCTTTAGCCAATTTTGTAGGCATTTTGGCTTTTGCAGCTGCTATAACGTCGTCTATTTTCAGTATCATTGAGGCTGCTTCGGTCGCAGACTTTATCACCTGCTTTTTAACGGCTATGGGTTCGAAGACACCGGCTTCCCTCATGTCCTGAACTTTTCCGGAGACAACTTCAATTCCAGACCACGTTTCGCCCTTTTCATGTTTCGCCCTGAGCTCCGACAGGATGTCTATCGGATCTAAACCAGCGTTTTCACTCAACGTTGCTGGAATAACCTCTAAAGCTTCTGCGAAGCCTTTCACGGCAAGCTGTTCCCTGCCGGGAAGAGTTTCTGCAAATTTCTTTAATACTCGGGCGATTTCCAGTTCTGGGGCGCCGCCGCCAGCCAAAACTTTCGGTTCTTCAACAACGTCTCGAACCACGCAGATGGCATCGTGCAGTGAGCGTTCAGCCTCGTCCACTATGCGTTCAGTCGCGCCTCTAATGAGGATTGTAACTGAACGCGGGTTCTTGCATCCTTCCACGAAGGTCATTTTGTCTTCGCCGACTTTGCGTTCCTCCACAAGGCTTGCAAAGCCCAAATCCGCCGGGGTCATGTCGTCCAAATTGGTTATTATTTTTCCACCGGTGGCTTTGGCGAGTTTCTCCATGTCCGACTTTTTAACTCTCCTAACTGCGAGAATGCCTTTTCTAGCTAGGAAGTGTTGCGCCATGTCGTCCATGCCCTTCTGACATAAAACCACATTGGCGCCTACAGCGGCAAGCTTTTCCACCATACCCTTTAACATTTCTTCCTCTTGTTTGAGGAAAGCCTCCATTTGTTCTGGACTTTCGATGTTTATTTTTGCGTCAAACTCTGTTTTCTCAATTTCCAGTGGCATGTCAAGCAGAGCTATCTTCGCGTTTTCAACCCGTTTGGGCATTCCCGGGTGGACAACTTCCTTGTCTAAAACTATACCATTCACAAATAGTGTGTCCCGTAGCGACTCGCCGGGTTTCTTTTCAACCTTCACGTCGTCAATATCCACCTTATATTTACCATTCTCTTTTTCGGCTACTTGCAACACCGCCCTAACTGCCAGTTCAGCCAAGTATTCCTTATGTTCGGCGACAAGCTTGCTTGCCATCGAAGTCATGGCAGCCTTTTTCAAGTATTCCGTCGAGTTTAGGTCTACAGGTATGGCGATTTTCTCAATAGTTTCGAGGGCTTTCTCCATGGCCTTCTTATAACCGTCAATTATGATTGTTGGGTGAATGTTCTTGTTTATAAGTTCCTCAGCTTTAGCCAACAATTCGCCAGCCAAAATAACCGCTGTTGTAGTGCCATCTCCAGCCTCATTGTCTTGGGTTTTAGCCACCTCCACCATCATCTTTGCGGCTGGATGCTGAACATCCATTTCATCAAGAATCGTGCGTCCATCACTAGTTATTGTGACGTCGCCAAAACTATCCACAAGCATTTTGTCCATACCTTTCGGGCCAAGGGAGCTTTTAACTGTCTCGGCAATTATGCGAGCCGCCATAATGTTAGTGTGTTGGGCTTCCCTGCCCCTTGAACGGGTTGACCCCTCTTTCAACACTAGAACTGGAATTCCAGGTGCGGGTGATGACAAACCAACAACCTCCTAAATGCGACTCAATGAGAAACAGCATTACAATATAAATTTTTCTAAAAAGGTAGTCGCCTCAGCTTGGTTTCAAGGCTATTTTAAGCCCCATCCCCGTTAAAACCACAACTGTTCTCTCTTCGCGGGACACCTCGCCCACTTGCAATTGTTTCTGATAGGCGGCATAAGCCACGGCTGAGCTAGGCTCAACGTAAAAGCCGGCGCCAGCCAACTCTTTAAATGCTTGGAGAATTTCGTGTTCCTCAACCATCACGGCGTCGCCGCCAAAATTGTCTAATTCCCGATGCATAAGCTCTAAAAGTGGTGGGTTTGTGCTAACTAGAGCATCTGCGATGGATGTTACCTTTTCCGGAGGATGGTATGGCAAGCCTTTAAAACGATGGTATAGTGGTGAAACTTGCCTTGTTTGACATGCCACTATTTTCGGCTTTTCCTTAATTGTTCCAGAATCCATCAAATGTTTAAATCCGCTGATGACGCCTAAGAGAAGTGTGCCAGCAGAAACTGGGAGATAAACACGCTCTGGAACTTTCCACTCAAACTGTTCGGCTATTTCGTAGGCTAAGCTTCTTATTCCATCACGGAAAATTGGATGAAGTATGTGTCCAATGTAGAATTTTCCTTTCTCCGGCTTTTGGGCTTCCTCTGCAACATGGCTTCTAGCGCCTGGAACCTTAACAACTTCTGCACCATAAAACAGTATCTGGTTAAATTTGGGTCCAGAAACGCCTTCTGGAACATAGATTTTGGCTTTAAGTCCAGCGCGGGCTGCATATGCCGCCATTGATGCGCCAGCATTTCCAGAAGAGTCTTCAGCAATGAAGCCCCCAAGCCTTTTAATTTTTCTTTGGATGGTTGAAAAAAGCACTGTGGAGCCCCTGTCCTTGAATGAGCCTGTTGGATTAAGATTTTCAAGCTTAAAGTAGACGTTTTCAGAAAACTTGACAAGCGGTGTCCACCCTTCGCCGAGCGTGACGATTTCCTTGGCATTTATGTATGGGAAAAATTGGATGTAACGCCAGACACTGTAGTCTTTTTTGCGTATTTCCTTTTTGCTGAAGGCTTTGTGGATTTTTATGTCTAAGGGGCCTCCGCAGCCTTTACACTTATAATCGAGGAGATTTGTTGCTGTTTTTCCGCACGCTATGCATTTAATTTCGTAGCTCATCAGGCGAGACGCCGCCGCAAACTGTTGTTATTTGTATGGTATGTAGTCCCTGCCTAGAAGCTCTCTGGCTATGATTATTCTTTGGATGTTCATGGCGCCTTCAGCCCCAATATAGTAGGACATTATGCCTCGCAGTCCCATTTCAAGCGGGCAGTCTTTAGTATAGCCCCAAGCCCCCATCCAGAGCATAACATGTTCGAAAACCTTGAAAGCGAAGGGCGGCACTTTCAGCTTGACGGCTGAAATATACTTTGTAACTTCCAAGGGCGTGAAACGTCCATGTTTGTATTTCTGGTCGTTCATCCAAGCCGTCCGATAAACAAGCGACCGCAACGCTTCCAGTTCAGCCCACAGGTCCGCTAAGTCAAACTGGATGCCTTCATATTTGCCGATGGGGTTTCCGAAGGCTTTACGTTCCTTGATGTATTGCATTCCCAGCTCTAAGGCTCTTTGGGCTGCGCCGAGGCATGTAGCCCCAATAAGCAGCCGTGCATTGTCGAAGCCTTCCATGGTTAAATAGAAGCCTCTGCCTTCCTCGCCTATGCGGTAGGCGTCTGGCAGTCTAACATTATCCATCACTATGCTGCCGGTGGAAATCGCCATGCGTCCCATTTCCTCGAAGCGTTTGCCAACTTCTACACCCGGCGCGTATATTGGCAGAAAGAAAGCCGTCATGCCTCTATGGGCTGCTCCGGGCGGCGGTGGCGAGGTTCTAACAAGCGTGAAGTGTCCCCCGCCAAGTTTTTTGGCTTCTTCTGTCCCGCTTATGTATGTTTTTTCGCCATTCAAAATCCAGTAGTCTCCATCCTTTGTGCCCGTTGACCTTATTGCGGCGACATCTGAGCCTCCGCCAGCTTCGGTGGAAGCTATGCCTATAAACGCTTCGCCTCTGGCGGCTTTCCGTATGACTTCCTCCCTAACTTTTTCAGTGCAGTATTTGTCCGTCACAAAGCCCCACGCGGTTTCCACTAAGAAAAGCACTGGCACAGCTATGCTAATATCCGCATAGCCTAACTCTTCAGCCGCAATACACGCAGTTGTCCAGTCTGCGCCTGCGCCGCCATGTTCTTCTGGCACTGTCATGAGCAGCAGACCTAAATCCGCCAAGCCTTTGATGATTTCTCTTGGAATTTCGGCTTTGATGTCCATTTCCCTAACTTTTTCTAGGGTTAGTTCTTTGCTGCACCATTCGCGCACCGCCTTTCGGAAAAGCTCTTGCTCTTCGGTGAAGGCAAAATCCACCATAACAAGTCACCTTTCCATGACGCCCTAACCTAGCTTTTAAAGGCATATAAAACTTGCCAGATTTTAAGGCAAAACTTTCTTAACAAAACCACACGATATATTAACGGGTGGAAGGCTTTGAACCTACTCATATTCCTCCTTGTCTGGGCGTTCGTCTGGTACATGCCGATTCCG
>JAGTQG010000003.1:0-3430 GCA_018396875.1 Candidatus Bathyarchaeota archaeon | reverse complement strand
TGTGAAGGGCTTCGTGATAATAGATGCCACGGAACCGTTAGCTCCTCCCAAGGTTTTAAGGAAGGAGTTTGAGGTCGGCGAAGGCTTGTGGCTCCATCACAACGTTCACTATGGCTCATACATGAATGACATTTCTAAACGTTATGGAACAGCCTATGTAACATGGAATTTTGAAACAAACGAGCCAGTATACGCCGTGACACGCTACAACGTGGGCTTCGACCTGATTAGGCGTTATGAAACTCCAATAGTTTACAACGAAGAGGGCAGCCTATATCCCCAAGCGGAAACGCTTCAAGAAATCCCGCCATGGATTACACAGGTTTATGATGAAAACTGGCTGGAAGAAATGATAAATGAGATGGGGAACTTCCGAAGAGGCGACGGCTTTGACTATTGGGCTGGAGGCTTCTTGTGGTTTATTCCGCCGAGCCGTGAACGTTTCGAAATGACTGAGGACACCCGCTATATCCTTGACCCGGAAACGGGGGACGTGGTAGCCTTAGTCTGCGTGAACCCCGTTGGCAACAAGCGCACCTTATCCGGCGTTTTCAAAGCCACCAGAAGCAGCATACACTTCTACGATTATAGACAAGCCAACTACATTTCAGGCATGACAGCTGAAGACCTTGTGGAGGGGAGGCTTCCAAAACCCGCTGCGGGTTTGTATGACGCTGAAATGCCGCTTCTGTATCCGGTGCAGATTTCGCCGGGCATCTATCGCCTCGTCTGGTACGTGCCCATCTACTGGCGGGAGGGCGTTGGCGGAAAAGATGAAACCATCTATTTGGCGGGCTTTGCCATTGTTGACGCGGAGGAAACAAGCAAGATAGCCATAAAAATGCATGAGGAAGGCATGTCCAGCGAACAGCTTGTGCGCGCCACAAGGCTGGAGTTTCTAAAGCTTTTCGGCGTAATAACCAAAATAGAGGTAACAGCCAAGGTGTTAGGCAAATATGAGTACGTGGTGGATGGCACAACCCACATAGTTCTCCGTTTGGAAAACGCCACATACCAGTGGGTGGAAGCTACACCAAAAGACCTTCCGACGCTCCAATGGAACAAGCTTATGGCAACAAAAGAAGATGACACCGTGACTGTGCAGCTTGAAAAGCGAGGAGAAAAATGGATAATAACAGCCTTCGAAAATCCAAATGTCTAGTAGACGGAAACTTTAGCGACGCCCTTAACCTTCAAAAACTCCGGGATAAGCTCGCCCGGAATCTTTTTCTCAACAATAAGCGTTAACTTTGGTTCTGGAGAAAGCTCCGGGTCGTCCACAATTGCCTGCCTAATGCTTAAACCTTTTTTCGCCAGTATCATGGCTGAATTCGCCAATATTCCCGGAATCCGCGCATCCACGGGTGTTATTTCTACGACGCCCAACTCTAAGTGGCGCGCAATTTCCTTCAAAGAGTGTCCCGCAGACCTCAAACCTTCAAAGATTTGACGCAGCTCTCTGTTTGCTTTTATCGCCTTTAATGTTTCGTTCACCGTTCTTCTGTCCACTCCGGCGGCTTTTGCTATGCGTGCCCTCGGAATTTCAATCTCGTTTAGGTAAATTCGCCCGTTTTTGACGCTTAACCCGTTTTCTACGAGGATTCGAGCCACTTTGAGTCGTTCAGGGTAGTTTCCTAGGTGTTGTTTTATTGTGTTCCACATGTTTCTTTTCGCCTAATGTACTTTTTTGCGCAATAAAGTATAAATATGTTCAATGCATTATTATGCGCTTAAATGTACAAAAAAGTGCATAGGTGAAGAAATATGAGCCTTAAGGCACATGAAAGCGAACGCTTCATCTTTCTAAATCCAGACGAAATTCCAACAGCATGGTACAATATCCAAGCAGACCTTCCGGAGCCTCTTCCACCACCCTTGGATCCGACAACCTTGGAGCCCATTGACCCAAAGCTTTTGGAGAGAATTTTCGCGAAGGAGCTGATAAGGCAAGAGGTTTCCACGGAGCGTTTCATAAAAATCCCAGAGGAGGTTTTGGAAGCCTATCTACGATTGCCGCGTCCCACACCGCTTTATAGGGCAAGGCGACTTGAAAAGTTCCTGAAAACTCCGGCAAAAATATACTTTAAGTGCGAGAACTTCAGTCCCACCGGAAGCCACAAGACCAACACTGCCATAGCCCAAGCCTACTACAACAAGGAACAGGGCATAAAGAGGCTTGTAACCGAAACCGGCGCGGGACAATGGGGCACTGCTTTGGCTTATTCTTGCATGATTTTCGGTTTGAAGTGCCGCATCTACATGGTTCGCGTCAGCTACACGCAAAAGCCCGGAAGAAGAATCATAGCCCAACTTTACGGCGCCGAAATGTTTCCATCGCCAAGCGACCAAACAGAGTTTGGCAGAAAACTCTTGAAGGAAAACCCGAACCATCCGGGCACGTTGGGCATCGCCATAAGCGAAGCCCTAGAGGACACCCTTACCCACGAGGATACGCGGTACTCTTTGGGCTCTGTGCTGAATCACGTGCTACTTCACCAAACCATCATAGGGTTGGAAGCTAAAAAACAGTTTGAAATGATAGGCGAATATCCAGACGTTGTCTGCGGATGCATAGGCGGAGGCTCCAACTATGCGGGATTCTGCTACCCCTTCATGATGGACAAACTTAAAGGCAAAACAGACACAGAGTTTGTTGCATGCGAGTCTAAGGCGGTTCCCCACACCACAAAAGGCATTTACACCTACGATTTCGGCGACACAGCCAAGATGACCCCCCTCCTAAAAATGCTGACAATTGGACACGGCTATGCATGTCCACCAATCCATGCTGGAGGCCTACGGTACCACGGAATGGCGCCATCCATATCCTACCTAATCCATAAGGGGTACATGCGGTCTGTCGCCTACCACCAAACAGAAGTTTTCAAGGCAGCCCAAATCCTCGCCCAAACAGAGGGCCTCATAACCGCGCCTGAAACAGCCCACAGCCTAAAATTCGTCGTAGACGAAGCACTGCGTTGCCGAGAAACAGGCGAAAAGAAGGTTATCGCCATGAACTACAGCGGACACGGCCTGCTGGATTTAGGCGCCTACGAGCAGTTCTTGGCTGGAAAACTTGTGGATTATGAACCGGAAAAGATTGAGGTTCCAACAATTGTCCCAAGAAAGTAGGGGCATAAAAAACGAACAATTCAAAATAGTGCTCTTGCCAATCGAGCAGCTTAAACCTCACGAGAAAGGTTCACCACTTTACTTAGAGCTTTTGAAACAGGAAATTCTCAAAGACGGCGTCTTAAAGTATCCAATAATCGCCGACGAAAAAACCCTCGTAATACTGGATGGAATGCACCGGTGGCTCGCCCTCCAAAGCTTGGGCTATGAAAAAATACCCGTGTTGCTTGTCAACGCCTTAGAAAACCCGAAAATCCGAATAGGCAGCAGACGCGTCCACCGCTACATAAACAACTCA
>JAGTQG010000029.1 GCA_018396875.1 Candidatus Bathyarchaeota archaeon | reverse complement strand
GTAGAAGCCCATGTTAATGACCACATAGCTTAAAGCCGCAGCAATGATAATGAAGGCTATTAGGACGATGGCTGCCTCAACACCCACGATGGCGCGCTTGTTCTTACACAGTTTCTTTAACACCATTTTCTTCACCGTCCTGTTTGCCTCACTAGCCTAGGTCGATGAACGAGTCTTCTTTGAGGCCGCCGGGGGCTGTGCGGACAACCGTTAACGCGGCGCCCTTGGCTGCTCTGACCTCAATCTTTATGGTTTCATATTCTCCAAGCATGTATTTCGTGTCTGTTGAATTTAATCGAATCACCAGGAATGCTTTTTCGTTTGCCTCTAACACTGTGTCTCCGTCGCCATTGTATATTGCAAACTTGGCGTTGTTATTGGCTAAATTAAGAGCGGTGATCAAAGCATTCCAATTACTGCTTGTTGCCGATACTGCGCCCTTGTATATGTTCATTAATGTGGCACGGGGAAGGTACACTGAAACCACTACAGAGTTTTCGCCGAGGTCCACTGCACCTTTGCCTGAGGAAAGTTTGACCGGGACAAGGATGTAGAGGATATGCGGTGACGTATCATTTGTTTTTGCTGTTACCACACCGTCCAGCTGTAGGGCGGTTGTCGACTCTTCAAGGCCAGCCTCCATAGTTTCTTTAGTCTTTTGGGTCGTGTAGAAGCCCATGTTAATGACCACATAGCTGAGAGCAGCTGCAATTATTATGAAGGCTATCAGCACTATTGCCGCTTCGACACCTACGATACCTTTCCTGTTCTTAAACAGTTTTTTGGCGGGCAATTTTCCGGCGAACATCCTAGCCAGCCACCGTTACCCAGCCTAATGGCAAGGATTCGGGCACGAAGAACTCAACCGTGAGCGGCGCAGACTTTTCAGGCCTAACTTCAACGATTACATGAGTTCTCGAAGATGCCGGGGTGGACAAGTATATGACTAGATAGCCTTTTTCAGCAGAGTCTAAAGCGTCGTCGCCGTTGCTATTTTGTATGAAAAGTTTAGCCTTACCTTGACTAACGTTTGCAACGAGGTCGCTGAAAGAGCACTCATATATTTCTTTATCATACCAATTTCCTCCGGTTTCGTTGTAGAGTCCAACTTTGTGGGCTACGCCCTCGTATATGTTTGGCCAAGCCTCTTCGCCAATCTTTATGGTCACAGCTGTTTGGTTCGTGCCCATGGCGACGTATCTAACTCCATAGGCTTTTAACGGGATTACTATGGCATTGATCGCTGTTGGAGAACTGGCATTCAGAAGCACTGAGCCGTCAACGGCTAGTGGCGTGCTTGACTGTCTTAGGCTGTCTTGGACCACTGTTTTGCCTCTTTCTGTCGCGAACAAGCCTTGGTTTATGACCATGAAGCTGAAGGCTCCGGCGATGATGACGAAGGCTATGAGGATTATGGCGGCTTCCAAACCCATCATAGCGCGTCTCTGTTTTGCTATTTTCGCTATTGGTTTTTTCCAGTTCATTTTCTTCACCATTTTGCGGTTTGGGATTCTATTGGAACTTATATTAAGTATTATGAAATGATAATCTGTATTTGTAAAATTTGCAATTTCGAATCGAAAAATTGAATAAATTACAAAATCCGATTCTAAATCCGACTCAAAGAAAGGGGAAACTACGCGTGCTAGCTAAGACGCACATATGAATTCTCAAGCAAACCGCCCGGAACTGTTAGCACGACCGTTAGGACAGCACCCCTAGCGCCCCTAACCTCGATAGTCACGGTCTCATAGTCTACTACAGTATGGCGTGTTCCCGGAAAGCCTGTCACGGTGCTGTTTAGGTGGATTATTATGAAGGCTTTCTCCGTGGACTCGAGGACTGTGTTATTGTTGCCGTTATAGATCACGGACATAGCCATGTCTGTCTCGTTCATTTTGTAGATTCGGCTAAGGTTTGCTATCAGCACGTCGCAGTCGGTTTCAGCCTGCGTTCCGTTCATGTAAACTCCGTTGTAAATGTTTAGCAAAGTTGCGTTCGGCAAGTACACCGAAACCACGATGGCCTCCTTCTTAAGGTCTAGGGCGGCTTTGCCAACAGAAAGCTTAACAGGCAAAATTATCCACTCTACTTGACGCTGGTTGTTCGTTTTACCAACCACCACACCATCCAATTGCAATGCACTCTGGGACTCGTCAACACCGCCTTGCATTGTCTCCTTGGTTTTTTGCGTTATGAAAAGGCCCATGTTGACAACCACATAGCTCAATGCAGCGGCAACAATGATGAAGGCAATTAGCACTATTGCTGCTTCAATTCCAACTACGGCTCGTTTACTCCTCAACAGCCTCCTCGCCATAGGCCATCCTCCTCTAGATTATTGGCACGTAGGTGTTCGCTGGCATTGACTCTGGAATCGTGATCTCAATTGAAAGGGTGGCGCTCTTTTCAAGCCTAATCTCAATATTTATTTGAGCCCTAGCCGACGCCACAGCATCCGAAGCCAAAGTGATTATTAAGAAGCCCTTCTCGTTTGTGTCTAACGCCTCGTCGCCATTGCTATGCGCGATTGCAAGGACAGCTCCGGTAAAGAGCCCTTCACTTCGCCCTTGAAGGTATGTTCCGTTTACATAAACGTTGCGAGGTTCTCCGCTGGCTGTCTGGTTTGCAAGCCTAAAACCAACAAACTCGTCGAACTCTCTTCCAGTGGGATTGTATGTAACATCATCCGTATAATAATACTTACCAGTGCTATTGTAGTAGCCCGTGTATAAGACGCCTAGGTAGGCGTTTGCCCACGCTCTCTCGCCGACTCTTAGGACTATTACTGTTTGGTTTCTGCCGACAGCCACGAATTTCACGCCGAAGGCTTTTACTGGAATTATTATGACGTCCACAGCCTTGCCGTCAGGCGTTGTTCTCACAAAGGTTGTTCCGTCTATGGTTAGCGGCGTGCTTGCCTGCTTTAAGCCTTCTTGGATGACCACTTTGCCTCTTTCGGTGGCGTACAAGCCTTGATTCACAACCATGAAGCTGAAGGCTGCGGCGATTATGACGAATGCGATCAGCACTATGGCGGCTTCTAAGCCGATGATCGCTCGTTTGCTTTCTGCGAGGGCTTTAACTAGTCGGCGGCGGATGTTTAACGTTATGTTCGGAGTTTTCTGGTTGCATGAGGGGCATGTCACCATCTTAAGCTTAGACCTTGTGAACCACTCGTGGCCACATTTTTGGCATTTTATATTTGGTTTTTTCCTCATATTTTCCACCACCTACTCCACCACTACCTCCACCACTTGAATAGCGCGTCTTAAGATATAATAAACATTATCTAAAATCACGAATCAGAATAAAAACTCCGAACACGAACTCACAATACATATTCAAGATACAAATTCAAAAATCAGTTGCAGTCCACAACATAATGGCCAACTGAAATCCATAGAAAAATGTGAAAAGGCTATATGGGCAGTTCGAGGCTTGGCATGGAGCCCAAAGCGAACTCAATGAGTATACGGGCAGCCATCCATGTAACGCCGCTAACAATCAAGAGTATGCCCAAGTTTAGGAGGAAGGAGCCCCAATACCCGCCTGAAACTTCCTTTATGGTTAGGGCGTTCACAACAGCCATGATAAAGATTATGATTATATTGCCAACCTCAATTACGGGGATTGGAATGGCGTTGAAACCAAAATAGGGCAAGTTTACAAGATACCGCGACATAAAATCTGCAAGCACTTGCATAACAATTAAAAGCGCAACTGTAAGCGGTTGCAGTATCATTATTATCATTTGAAAACCCTTAGCTGTAACATCCCTAGACTTTCGAAATTCAATAAACCTTACAACACGGTTTCCCAGCGCGTTGCCTATTTCAAGCGGGTTGGCGCCGCGGCTTAGAGCGTCCAAAAAGATTCTGTTGCTAATGTGAACTTGATAGGACGCTGCTTCAGAAGCGAGAGTCTCCAAGGTTTGTTCATGGCTTATACCAAGCTTAAGCCTAGCCAAAGCCTCACGGACAAGCTTCTTAAAAGGGCCAAGTTCCATTAAAATTATGTAGGAGAAGGCAGCCTTCAAATCCGAAGTGGAGGCCAAGTTTTCGCCAAGAGCCTTCAAAAAAGTCGGATAATTTCTGTCGATTTGGTTTACATGCCGTTCAAGCATGTATCCAAAAATTCCAGGAATGACAACGCCTAAACCCAACGTCATGAAAGCGAAGGGCGGCCCCTTCGAAAAATATAGTAAAATCGCAAGCAGTGTTGAAGAGGCTCCCGTTGCAATTAGCCCCCACCGCATGGCAAGGTAAAGTTTTGGCGGATACTTTCCCACATAAACGAGTTTTTCTCTTGGCGAGGAAGCCCTAAAAAGGATGTACATCATTACAACGGCAAACACGGCGATTATGTAGCCGAAAATTATGGCACTTGGGTCAATCATAAAAATCGCCATAATAACGATAGTCATTATTAGGAAGACCGTCACGCTCTGGAACGATGTGAATATTCCGCCAAGCGTTTTAAGCGTCTCAAGCGACCGTGTGTAATAACCAGAATACTCCTCAATAAGCATGGAAGACTCCATCTCCAAATAGCCGCGAGGCTCAAGGCTTGAAAAAACGTGAGT
Organism: Candidatus Bathyarchaeota archaeon; assembly: GCA_018396875.1. GTDB lineage: Archaea > Thermoproteota > Bathyarchaeia > Bathyarchaeales > Bathycorpusculaceae > DRVP01. The sequence goes on along the minus strand of JAGTQG010000029.1, from coordinate 15,604 downwards.
CAGCCTTACAAGAATATCCTTCAACGGAGGTTTAACGCTTTCAGCCATATGCGCCGTAGCCTTTGTAATGCCGTAACCGAAATCCTTGGCTAGGCTGCGGATCCTTTGGAAAACACTGCTGTAGAAACCGTACTCCCTGTTTTCGGCAATAGTTTCAACAAGGTCTTCTGGGGATGTCTCTCCCATAGACAAGCCGTACATATGGAAGATGGCCGTTGTAAGGGCGAAATCCACTCTTCTCGGGAAATGTCTTCTAGAAATATATCGAATAACTAGCAGAAGGCTTAAGCCTATAGGCAAAACGAGGATTGCTTCCAACATCTTTCCGGAAAGCATGTAGTAGACTGCGAAAAAAATGGATGGAGCCAAAAGAAAGATCAAAATGGTGGAATCGTTTGAAAAACCCCTTTTTGCAACTTTCATTCCCATGGAACCTTCATCTCTTTAACTCTGCGGTAAACCTCCCATACGCCTTTCTCCCGAACAGCAATGCACGTTTTCCAGACATCGCTGTACCTTGGGAAATTCTCGGCGAGAAAACTCAAAATTTCAGCCCTAGCCTTCAACTCGTCGTAAAGTTCCCTCAGTCTCTCTTTACCCCAGCCTCTGAAAGCCAAAACTTTATTTTCAAGATGGAAGCTTGAACCCATAAACCGTATCTTATCCAAGTCTGGGTCGTAGAGAAACGTTGGCAGATAATTCAGCCTTCCCTCGTCAGGCTCATATCCTATGATCTCGTTGACAGAGGTTACCCGCCGTATGAAACGTCTACCCCGCTCCATTCTTGCTTGAAAAATTGTCAAGTTCAAGCCGTCTATGTGAGTTTTTGGAACCTCTATGGGGTAGGATGTAAGCCTCTGAAAAAGCTGGCCTAGAGTTCCAGCATGCATGGTGGATATAACCGGGTGGCCTGTTTCAATGGCTTGGAAAGCCACCCTGCCCTCTTCACCTCGGATCTCACCTACAATTATGTAGTCGGGTCTCTGCCTTAACGCAGCCTTCAACAGATCGAACATAGTTACTGGTGCGCCAGTGTGAAGCCTTGTGACTTCCCTGATCCAGTTTTTGTGGAAGAGATTGACTTCTGGGGTTTCCTCAATGCTTATTATTTTGGCGTCAGAGCTTATGAAGCCCATCAAAGCGTTCAAGGTTGTAGTTTTGCCAGAAGCTGTTTCTCCGCACACCATGGCGGAAATTCCAATTTCAAAAAGCATCCAAAGGTAGGCGCCCAACTCCGGCGATAAGGTTTTCCATCGAATAAGTTGGGCAACTGAAATAGGTTCCTTTGGGAACTTTCTTATGGTGAAGTTGCTCCCACGGAGGCTTATGTCCTCGCCGTAAACAATGTTGAACCTTGAACCGTCCGGCAAGTGAATGTCAATTATGGGATGCGTGTAGCTCAAAACTTTCCCGTATCTCTCTGAAATATTCTTCAGTAAGCGGTTAATCTCATCCTTTGAAACATCAACGTTTGTTTCAAGATGCCCAAACATTTTGTGGTAGACGAAGACTTTGCCCTCTCCGGGGATGCTGACGTCCTCCAGCCATGGATCCGCCAAAAAGCCGTCTATGAAGCTGTGTCCAATTTTCTCCCTCAAAAAGTGGTAGAGGACCGCCTTTTCATCAATGTCCTTTGAAAGTTTAACTAGCTTCTTTTTGATTGCTTGGTTGAATAGGGATGCCAGCACATATTCTTTTGGTCCACTATACTCCTTGTCCTTGACAAGCGTGGCTACAGCCTCTTCGAGTTCGTCGAGAAGTTGTCGGTCCGGTTTTTGCGGCTCTATTATGTTGTATTTTCCAATCTCCCCGCCGATGTCAATGTGGGCGTATATGCCCAAGCCCAGTGGATAAAGGATGTTTGTATCTTGGCCCGGGCCCTCCAATTCAAGTTCAAGGTTTAAAATGTACTTTGGCTTTTCCGGCAAACTCTCCAAGTAAGCTTTCAAATAAGGGTGTTCGGCCATAGCTTCCTCTAGTGTTTCGCAAACCGTCCTTTTGAAGGGCCAAACATCCTCTTCTTTTGGCAGCTGTTCTTCTTTTTTCGAAAACAGGGAAATTTTGAAGCCTGAAAATTTTGGTAAGTTTAGTTTAGGTTTTTCTTGCATGCTTTCTCCCTTCTCTAGATTTTGACTCCGGCCAGGGGCATGACTCTCAAGCCTATTTGCGGGTTGATTTCGAGGGTTATGGCGCTTTTTCTTTCGCCGCTCACACCCCACAGTTTGACAACCCTGAGCACTTTCACGTCGAGCCCGGAGATGCTGGCATTTTTGAGCACGAGGTAAACGTCTGAGCTTGCCCTCAGTTTCATAATGCTGTCTTCGGGCAGAAATTCTGGGTGAAACGTTGTGACAACCGTTTTCTCGTCTGAAACTAGGTTTTTCATGCGGGTAACGAATGTGAGAAACTCTGAACGAGGCGTGTTAACGGTTAAAACGCTTAGGCTGTCGATGATCACGGCGTCGTAAAACTTTTTCTTCAATTCAAGGAAGTTGGATGTTACTTTGAGGAAAAAGGAGCTTAAGAAGTCATTCCACCTTCCACCTTCAATGTGCAGCGGATAAACGTTCATTTGTCCCCTCAAATAATAGTCATCCGCATTAAGCCTAACAGACCTCATCATTGACAGATACTCTTTGACTGTCGCCTCGCTCGTTATTACATACACGCGGAGTCCAACGTTTAGCATGGCGCTTGCAATTTGCTGGACGAAAATGGTTTTGCCCGAACCATAGTCGCCCTCTATGGATATTAGGCTCGGATGTGGAAGCCCACCGCCCAAGTCCCTGTCAAGCTCGGGTATTCCTAAACTGATAACCCTCATTGTGTCCTAACAGCCTCCGCCTTTGCAGTTACACCATAATGGGAGACAAAAACCACGGAAACTAAACCGTTGATGGGAATTTCAGGGGCCCCCTTTGGCAAGCTGAAAAGGATTAGGGCTTCTTCGCCAGCATCCACGTAAGGATGTTTCTCCGGCGGAAACGTGTAGCTTGAATTGGAAACTTTAACTTCCAACACAGTGTAATCTTCGATTTCATATGATGCCCAGAACGAGTTGCTCTCATAAGAGACGATTACGGTGTTCCATCTGAAACCTGTTTGGTCTTTGAAAAAAACCGTTCGGGACCCAGCGTTTTTCAGTATAAACATGCACACTGTGGCATTCAGGAACTTTATTTCCAATTGAAGGGCAACATCAAGTTTCTCCCTTTCTCGGCTGATATATTGCTCTGCAATTTGTGAGATATCCTTCAAATTTTGGAAAGCTGCCACCAAAAATGAAGTGGATAAGGTGAACATGGCTATAAGAATGATTGAAGAAGTTATTGTCACGGAAAAACCCATGCCATTTTCCTCCCTTTCAAGACGGTGGGGCTGGAAAGAGGTAGCTGCTGCCTATACCCTTCGAGGGAACAAGTTTAGCCTCGAAAACAACACCTTCAACATTGCTTGTTGTGTAAACTCTTATGACGGCTGTTTCCCGAGGCTCCCAAACATTGTCCCCGTTTGCCGTTGAAATATTGAAATTCCCCGGGTTTGCTGTTTCACGGTAAGTATAAAGTTGGGCTTTTCCATACTCCCCGACATAAACGTCTAAGGAGGCGAAATCGCTGAAGGGCAGGTTTCCAGTGTTTTTGGCGTATATCACAAAATGTGGTGGCGTAGTAGTGGTGTTTACAGTGGCGTAAACAATTTCAAGCTTAATGTTGACCATAATCTTGTAATTGTTCACGTTTTGAGCCAGCTCGTTTTGGACGAGGTTTCCAGTGTAAAAGGCGTACGCAGAGAATAGGCTTGCCAAACACACGGAGGCTATAACCATTATGATGTGAGAAAGTGTTAAAGAGAAACCCATCACTCAGCCCTTCTGGAAGCTTTATTCCTCATGCTTCTCTTTTCAGCCATAGCGATAAGCCGCTTCACATCCTCCAAGCTTATTCCAATTCCCGAAATGATGGAAGCCTTGTACATGTTCAGCAACAGTCTACTTTTGGTTAGGCCTCTAGACTTTGCCTTTTCAGCAGCCACAGCCAAAGAATAAATCTGTCCACTGCATCCTTCAGGAAGAAAGCCCAATTCCTCATAGGACTGGGAAAGCTGCCTTATATCCTCCGGAGTGAAGCCTGCCTCAAGCATAGACCAAACCCAGCTGAGGTAGGCAGTTCCACGCTGCAAACGCTTAGCCCTTGGATGCTCCTCTAAAAGCTCCGTTTTGGGCGCTGTTTCAGGCTTTTTCTCCTCTAAAACCTCGACTTTGGGAACTTCTGCAGGCGCAGGTGCGGTTGCCAGTGCTGGAGCCTTTTCTTCCTCCTTTTTTTCCTCGGCTTTTTCTCCTGTTTTGCTTTCAGGCTTCCCTATGTAGAGGGACTTAACACCCGGAGGAAGCTTTTCGCTCTTTATCCTTTCCAAGTCTTTCTCGCTTGTGATCACTCTCAAGAGGTTGAAGGGGTTCTCGATCTCGCTTACCGCAGACCTTATATCAATGATAGACCGTTTAAGCTCAGCCACAGCCGTATTCAACTCCTCGGAAAGCTTCTCCACGCTAAACTTTAGCTTTTCAATTTCCCGCTGCTCCGGTTTCTCCTCCTCAACAGGCTTCGCCGCTTCAGAATTCTCCTTTTTCGTGTCCATTTTATGTCTATTTTCGCCATAACAGAACATCCCACAATTGCTGATTTACTATACGAATCCCAAATTTGCATTTAAATTATGTGAATCCAAAATCAATATTTGAAAAATTTTCAATTTAGAATCAAAATTTTATAACATTTACAAATCAGAATCGAAATCCAAACAACACAACCACACAAAAATAGTGGACCGGGCGGGATTTGAACCCGCGACCTCCCGAGTGCGAGTCGGGCGTTCATACCAGCTGAACTACCGGCCCTTTTAGGGGCTCGGGTGTATGCCCCCTCGTCATCACGTGCTCGGCGAAGAGAGGAGGGTGCCCTCATCGCCATGCCAAAAGATATAGAGGTGTTTTTTAAAGCCTTTGCTGTGGGGTTATGAGAGAAAAATTTATATAGAAGTGTAAACGCACGCTGAAGTTGTCTTTCAAAATTGTAATCTGGCATTTTCAGGGGGCTTTGAGATGAGTGACCGTGTTGACGTGGGGATTCCTGGAATGAATGAAATCTTGAATGGTGGTTTGCCTAGGAGAAATGTTGTCCTCTTGTCTGGTGGTCCGGGTACTGGCAAATCTATTTTTGGGCAGCAGTTTCTCTATGCTGGGGTTAAGCTTGGAGAGCCCGGTGTTTTGGTGACTTTGGAGGAGCATCCCGTCCAAGTTAGGATTAACATGGATCGTTTTGGGTGGGAGCCTAGGCGTTTTGAGCAGGAGGGCAAGTTCGCCATTGTTGATGCTTTCACTTCCGGGATAGGCGAAGCGGCAAGAAGGGAACGCTATGTTGTTAAGGATCCGGATGATGTTCCAAGTTTTCTGGATGTTATTCGTCAAGCCATAACTGATTTGAATGCGCAGAGGGTTGTCATAGACTCTGTCTCAACGCTTTACATGACGAAGCCAGCGCTGGCAAGGTCCACCATCATGCTGATAAAGAAGGTTCTGGCTGGTTTAGGCTGCACAGGTTTTCTTGTTTCCCAAGTGAGTGTTACAGACCGTGGTTTTGGCGGTCCGGGGGTTGAGCATGCAGCTGACGGCATTATAAGGCTTGATTTGGACGAGTTTCAAGGCGAGCTTAAACGTTCAATAATTATCTGGAAAATGCGTGGTACAAGCCACTCTATGAGGAGACATCCCTTCGACATAACAAGCAAAGGCATAATAGTTTATCCAGACAAAACGGTTAGGATTACTCCGAGAGGATTTTTGGAGGGAGGGGGTGAAAGCTCATGAGCGAAATAGAAGTTCCGTTAAAGCCTTTGGGCAGAGAGGACATTCAAAAGCTTGAAGCGGTCCTCCTCTTAGGAACTGTTTCAAGGCAGGACGTTATCGAGAAAATGCGAAGCGCCGATCCCAAAGACCGCATAACGTGGATAGACTCGTTAGCTGTGGCGGCTGGAGCCTTTGCTAGGGAGAAGGCTGGCATGACGGTACCGCGAATAGCTGACGAGCTTGGGAGGGGCGAACAGACTGTGCGGGCGCACTTGACGGGGAAGACTGAGGCTGGAAGACTTGTAAGAGAAACCTATGAAATGCTTGTGCGAGGCGAGAAAGTCTTATCCTTCATGGTTAGGGAAGCCGCGTCGAGAGAGGATGTTGAAAAGCTTAAGCTTGAATTGGAGAAGGAGCGAAAAGAGAAAGCAGAGCTTCAGGAAAAACTTGGCAAGTTGCAGAGCAAAATTGAAAACGCGGTGAAAGCTTTAGAGGAAACTCTAAACAGTCTAAAAGCGTAATTTAACGTTAAGGCGATTTTGGCTCGTTCCTATTGTAGGGTTGCCTTCTTTTGTTGGCTAGTTTGAAGAGTTCTGCAAGCTCTTCATCTGTGGCTCCATTCCGCATAGGTGTCAAAATGTCCACGAGATTGTCGTTTCGCATTAGGCATGGTTTGAGTTTTCCGTCGCTTGTAACTCTTAAGCGTGTGCAGTGCATGCAGAACTCCGTGTTTTCGATTGGGTGGACAACTTCCACCTTCAAGTCCGGCAGATGGTAGACGCGGCGACCTTGCATGTAGTGTCTGGTTTCGATTTTTAGAGCTTTCTTTCTTAGCATCTCCTCATATTCGTCTAAGGGCTTGTGATGAGTTTTGTAGTATTCGCTGCTGACGTTTATGGGTTCAAGCTCAATGAGTTGGAGTATGGCGCCGATTTTTCTGGCAAAGTCCATCATTTCAAGTACATGTGAATCGTTTACGCCCTTCAAAACCAGCATGTTGAGTTTCACCGGGTTTAGTCCAGCCTCAACGGCCGCCTTCACGCCTCCTAAAACGTTTTCCAGTTTGCCGCCTGTCAGTTTGCAGTATGTTTCGCCATCAAGCGTTGGAAGGTTTACGTTTACACGTTTCAAACCGCTTACTTGCAATTCCTTGGCTAACGGTTCAAGAAGCGTTCCATTCGTTGTCATGGAAAGATCCTCCAAGCCATGTATGGAGGCTATGCCTTTGACGATTTGCACGATGTCCTTGCGGAGCAGGGGCTCCCCGCCGGTGAGCTTAATCCTTGAAACGCCAAGGCTGACGGCGATCTTTGCTATACGCACAACCTCTTCGGCGCTCATCTCCACAAGGTTTTCAGTGTTTTTGTCTTCACCCTCCGCGTGACAGAAACTGCAGTGCAAATTGCACGGCTTTGTCAAGGCTATTCGGAGGTTTAACAATGGACGCCCGTAGTCGTCAACCAACACCATCGTTATTCCCGCGCGTGCTTAACGATGTGTGCTGCTTCCGGCAATATAAGCTTTTCAAGGCAAAGCTTAACGGCGTCAGGTGAGCCGGGTATGCAGAAGAAAGCTTTGCCTTTGGCTATTCCGGCGAAGGCTCGGGACAAGATTGCGGCTGAGCCTATTTGCTCATAGCTTAAAAGTCTGAAAAGTTCTCCGAAGCCGGGTAAGGTTTTCTCTATATAGGGTGAAACTGTTTCAATTGTTATGTCTGTATGCGTCAATCCTGTTCCGCCGCAGAAAACGGCGACATCAATGTCGGCTGATTTTAAAACGTTTTTCACCTCTTTTTCGATGGCTTCTCTGTCGTCTGGCAAGATTTTGCGGCAAACGACGGAATAGCCATATGCCTTAACAAGTTTTTCTATCAAGTCGCCTGACTCGTCCTTGATTTTTTCGCCGCGCTTTAGCTGATTGTAGCGGGATGTGCTGCAGACAAAGATGGCGAAATCTAGCTTTTTGGGGGCTTCAGCCTTATGTTTAAGCGTGCTTTCGCTCATTTTGGCTTTTCTTCCTTAACCTTCCTCACGACGCGAATATTCTCGATAACCGTGAATGGATACTGTCCTTCTTCGTCTTTTTCATACTGCTTGACCATGTCCCAAATGGTTAGGAGGCTTACGGCTGTCGCCACGAGGGCTTCCATTTCAACTCCCGTCTGCGCCTCAGTCCTAACCGTTGACGAAACTTGCACTGTTACATCGTCCACTATTTCTATGTCCACCTTCACGTTTGTTAACGGCAGTGGATGACAGAACGGTATTAGTATGCTCGTCTCCTTTGCAGCTAGGGTTCCAGCGATCTTTGCCGTATAAATGGGGTCGCCTTTCTCGATTTTTCCATCGCGGATTAAGTTGATGGTTTCAGGTTTAAGTTTGATTCTACCAACCGCGGTTGCCTCTCGAAAAACTTTTGGTTTTCCAGTTATGTCCACCATTGCCATAAGAACCGCCCCTAAGCCCATTTTAAGGTGCTAACTAGCTATTTAATGGTTCTGAACGAAAATGTCAACGTTTTTCGATTGTTTCCCAAGCATCCACCAACGCTTTTACCGCTCTAGCCTTTATAGAGTTCTCATCAAGTCTGTATAGGTGAATTCTTCCAAACTTTTTGTGTTGAAGAATCCCAGCCTCTTCCAGAATCTTTAAATGCTCTTTTACGATCCTGTAGCTCGCCCCGGATTTTCTGGCAATCTCAGAGACATTTAACTCTTTTAACTGGGATAAAATCCTCAAAATTTTTAGCCGCAACCGGTTTCCAAGAACCTCTTCAATCTCCACGGGTTGATTTTCGGCTTCAACAATATTTTAAGTTTGTTCCGGATACATGTTATCTACGACCTTAATCCATCTCGTCGCCAGAATTAGGTCGAAGTCTTCGCTTTTTGGGTCGAGGTCTGAAGCCACCAGGTGCCAGTGGTCGTTTATCGAGGCAAATGTTGTGTCCAGAATCACAAACTTTGGAGTGTACTTGAAAACTTCTCTGCCTATCTGGGAGAGAATTGTTAAGGCACGTTCATATGCCCTGTACGGTATGGTGTGCTGATGCCTCCTGTAGACTATCATTATGCGCTCTCTATGACCCTTAAGGTCCTTCGTTCTCAAGACAATGAAGGAGTCATCTTGATAGAAGATTTTCTCCTTCTGCAAGTCTAAGCTGCACAGTGGACAATTAGCCAACTCTCTGCCTCCAACAAATGATGTGAAAAGAGGCATATGTGCTTTATTGCACCCTGCGGTTTTCGCTGACTTTCCCCCTTTCAAGAAAAGTGTATAGTTCCCGCTCCAACTCGTGGGCAGACACTCCGGGCAGGTAGATGAGAGTTGTTCTTCCACGCTGGCCCGCTGCTGAGACGCTTTTCTTGACTATGCCGAGATTAGATAAAGTTTGAAGGTACTTCCATAGCTGGGTGTGGGTGTGGGGTTGAACTTCAAACTCTTCGCATACAACAATGTATGCCTTTTCGGCTTCCGTTAAAGACGCATAGGCTCTGTCGGCGTTCTCCTTGAAAAACCTGGCTATGCCTAGGAGGAAAAGTTTCTCGTGGAGGCTTAAAGCCGCAAGATCGCTTTTCTTTGTAATAGCAAATACGCTTGAAACGGCACGTCTAACGCATTCTGGCAAAACAACACTTAAATCTTCAGCGTCCGCGTATTTTCCAGCCCGCCAAAGGAGCTCTATGGCGAAACGGGCGTTTCCACCCTCTGAACTAGCAAGTTCAGCAATCAGGTCTACAGTTTCTTCTGGAACTGTCAGCGGTTTGAAGGCTAATTCGACTCTATCGTTTATTATGTCCACTAGTTGTTCTTTAGAGTATTTCTCTAGCTTCACTATGTTGGATTGAAGGGTGCTCCTTGTGCTCGCGTCTAAGCCTTCGATAGCTTTTAGGCTTTTCAAAATGCCTATAAGCGAAACCCTTTGAGGTTTGCCTAGTCTAGCCTCCTGCAAGCGTGTAAGCTTATAAACGGCTTCGGAGCCTTCTCGTTCAATTAGGCTTTCAAACTCATCCAGAGTTAACAGAACATAAGCATTGTTTTCGTCCAAAATTTGCAGGAAAATGTTTAAGAGTTCTTCGGCTGAGAATCCCCTTTTCGGAAAGTTTGGATGAAAAACTGAAACCGCATGGTGGAGGATGAGGAAGAGGCTTCCACGATACTGTCGGCAATTCACATGAATGTAGTGAAGGTTTACGCCCCGCTGTTTTCCTTGTTGAGCCAAGTCCAAGCCAAACCGCTGAGTGAGAGCCGTTTTACCTGTTCCCACGTCCCCAACAACTAGGACTCTCTGAGCTGTTTTTTCAGGCGCCGTTAAAAGATATTTGAAAAACTCGGCTAGAAGGCGCATTTCCGCTTCTCTGTGAACGAGCCTTCTGGGAACATAGTTTATGTCAAGCTTCGACTCATCCTTAAACACGCTGTGGTACGTCGACGCCGGCACCTTTAAGCCTCAATCAAAAATACTGTTTAACCTTTGTTATGTTTTTCCCCGCCGTCAACCGCAGTAAACCTAATTTAAATGCCTTAAACCGACTTTCTATCCTTGAAAATGAATACTACGGCGTTTTTGCTAAATCGTCAAGGGATAAAGTTTTTAAGGCGATTGCCGTAATTTTGATGGCAAAATGATACCCAAGTACTTCTTTCTAACAAAGGGCGTCGGAAAACACAAGGAGCAACTGCAATCCTTCGAGTTGGCTTTGAGAAACGCTGGCATACAACACTGTAACCTAGTTAATGTTTCAAGCATAATCCCACCGGGCTGCAAGCTCATCCCAAAGGAGAAAGGCCTAAAAATGCTTAGGCCGGGCGAAATAACCTTCGTTGTTTTGGCGAAAAACCAGACTAACGAGCCGCATAGGCTTATCGCCGCTTCTATCGGTGTGGCCATTCCATCCGGCAAAAACAATTATGGCTACTTGTCGGAACACCATTCCTTTGGGCAGACAGACGAGGTGGCTGGAGAGTACGCTGAAGACTTGGCGGCTACAATGCTTGCCACAACCATGGGCATACCCTTTGACCCCCAAACGGCTTGGGACGAGCGGAAACAGCTTTTCAGAGCCAGCGGTCTAATAATCAAGACAACAAACATAACGCAGTCTGCCACCGGCGACAAAAACGGCTTGTGGACTACGGTCATTGCGGCGGCTGTCTTCGTCCCCGGCGGAAGGAAAGAAAAAGTCTAGGATGGCTATTTCCTCTCTTTTTATCCAAAAAGATATAGGCTTTTAGCGTTTAAACCAGACAGTGTTAGGTGAAACCTTTGCCCTTAAAAATTCAAACACCGTTAATCCTCGTCAATTTTAAAACTTATTTGGAGGCTACGGGCAGAAAGGCTGTGGAACTTGCAAAAACTGCGGAAAGAGTTAGCCGTGAAACTCAAGTCTCTATTTGTGTGGCTCCCCAGTTCACGGACATAGCCGCCGTGGCTGAAGAGGTGGAGATTCCAGTTTTCGCCCAGCACATAGACCCCATCGAACCTGGAAGTCACACGGGATACGTGCTTGCAGACGCCGTCAAGGAGGTTGGAGCTGTTGGGACATTAATTAACCATTCTGAAAGGCAGCTGAGGCTTTCCGACATAGATGCAGCCATAAAAATAGCCCGAGGGAAAGGGCTTGTCTCGGTTGTCTGCGCCAACAACCAAAGCATAAGTGCGGCTGTTGCAGCCCTAAAGCCCGACATGGTGGCTGTCGAGCCTCCAGAACTTATAGGCACTGGTGTGTCTGTTTCGAAAGCCCAGCCTGAAGTTGTGACAGCTACAGTGCGTCTTGTTAGGAAGGTAAACCCAACTGTCACAATTTTATGTGGAGCAGGTATAAGCAACGGCGAAGATGTGGCGGCTGCTTTGAAGCTTGGCACCCAAGGGGTTTTGGTGGCAAGCGCCGTTGTGAAGGCGAAAGACCCATATAGGGTTTTGCTGGAATTTGCCGAAAAAGCAAAAACAAACATTTAGAAGAGGAGTGCCTAGCCCGTTGAAAGTTGAAGCTGAATGTGCAGCATGCATCATTAACCGGGCTGCAGCTGAGATTAAGTTGGCAACCACGAATCCGGCTTTGCGTTTCAGAGCCATGATGGAGCTTCTCCACATGTTAAGAAGGGAGTTTAAGCCTTCAGCCGTGCCAGCGGACTTGGGCACGAAGAGAGACCGGCTCATTAAAAGGGTGACTGGCAACAATGACCCCTATAAATGGAGCAAACGCCTCTGCAACGAAAACGCTTTGAAGCTTTTGCCTTACGCGAGGAGAATGGTTGAGGAGGGCTACACGCAACAAGACCGGTTTAAGCGGGCTTGCTTATGCGCCATGGTTGGAAACATGATGGAGTTCGACATTCCGGGACACAACTTCACTTTTGGCACATTAAAGAGAAACCTTAAAGAAGCCTCAAAGGACCTTGTGGTTGACGATACAAACAAAATTTACGAAGTAGCTAAAAATTCAAGCAAAGTCCTCTATTTGACGGATAACGCTGGAGAAATTGTTTTTGACACGCTTGTGGTGGAGCAACTTAAAAACATGGGCTTAACAGTCATCGTGGCAGTTAAGGGCGCGCCAGTCATAAACGACGCCACATGGGAGGACGCAGAGGTTTCAGGCATGACGAAGATCGCCGACAAGGTGATAACGACCGGCACGGATGCCGTGGGCTTGGCGCCAAAAGAGGTTTCAGCCGAGTTCATGGACGCCTATAAGTCTGCGGACATAATTTTCGCGAAGGGAATGGGCTACGCCGAAACCTTAACGGAGTATAAGCTTGAAAAGCCTCATGCGCTACTTTTCAGAACAAAGTGTGAGCCTGTGGCAAACTTTTTTGGTGTGCCCCGCAATAAGAATGTTGCGAAGTTGATGCCGTAAATGTTTAGGCTAACACCACGAATCCGCATAGCAGGCGGAGAACTTTCAAAAGCTGAGGGACTCCTCGAGAAAGAGTGGCTCATAACAAACGGTTTGGGAGGGTACGCCTCCTCCACCGTTCTTGGTGTGAACACGCGGAAATATCATGGGATGCTTGTGGCGGCTTTTAATCCGCCTAGAAAACGCTTTGTTTGCATAACTAAGTTTGATGAGGAGTTAAGGCTTGGAAACATGTTTTATCCGCTTTACGCCAACGAGTTTCAGGGTGGAATTTTCCCCCGCGGTTTTCAGTTCCTAGAAGAGTTTTTGCTTTCACCATTCCCAAAATATGTTTATGCCATACAGAAAGTGAAGGTTTCAAAGACCGTCTTCATGTCCTATGGGAAAAACGTTACAATCGCCTTATACACTGTTGAGAATGGAAACCCTTCAGATGTTGAATTGCATGTTTTTCCAATTCTGGCGTGTAGACATTTCCACGCGGTTGTTGACCGTTGGCAGAACCCTCCAAGATTCATCCAGAAAACTCAAGGGAAACGGGTGAAAATAAATGTGGAGGCGCCCACGGCAACGGTTATTTTGGAATCCACGCATGGCGCCTACCATGAAACTGAAAGGTGGCTGGAGAAAATTTATTTTCGGGAGGAGCGTGCCCGCGGCGAAAGCTTTTTGGACGATTGGTTTCAGCCGGGCTTTTTCGCATTCAAGGTTGAGGGGAAAACCCGCGAGAAGTTTGCGTTGATGGCTGCGGCTGGCGAAAGTGAAGCAGCTGTAGAGGAAACTGTAGACAATATGCCGGCAACCGCCTATGACATTGAAGGCTTGTATGAGGCTGAAGTTAAACGCCTTGAAAGAATTCTTGAAAGGTTTTACGTGGAACGAGGCGGAATTGAGGCGAATGACTGGCTTAACTGGATTGTTTTGGCTTCAGACACTTTCATAGTCCAAGCTTTGGGTGGGGGTGGAAAAGCTGGAAAGTCCGTGGTGGCTGGCTACCACTGGTTTGAAGATTGGGGCAGAGACACGTTTATAGCGTTGCCGGGGCTTACGCTTGTGACTGGACGCTTTGAAGATGCCCGGCAGATTTTCTTAACGTTTGTTGGGCATGATGCAGCCGGCTTGGTTCCAAACTTTGTTTCGGACTGGAGTTCGCAGCCGGTTTATGGGTGTGTGGATGCAACCTTATGGTTTGTGAACGCTGTCCTCCAATATTTGAAGTATACTGGCGACTTTGCGTTTGTTCAGGCAAACCTTTGGGAGAGCATGAAAACTTTTGTGGAAAACCTTGCCAAAGGCGTTTATGCTGATATGCGGTTGGATGATGACGGGCTTATTTTGCATGGTCCCCGAATGACTTGGATGGACACTGTTGTTGATGGAAAGCCCACAACCCCCAGAGAAGGCAAAGCCGTGGAAGTTCAAGCATTGTGGTATAATGCCCTCAAAACGCTTGAGCTTCTAGCCAAAAAGTTTAAAGAGACAAGCATAGCTGAAGAGTTCGCCCTTCTAGCCGAAAAGGCAAGAGTAAGCTTTAACGAAAAGTTCTGGAATCCAGCGAAAAACTGCCTGTTTGATGTTGTGGACAAACATGGCGTTGGCGACCCTTCTGTTAGGCCTAACCAGATTTTAGCTGTTTCCTTGGACTTCACTGTGCTGGATAGGGCGAAAGCCAAAAAAGTCTTAGAGGTTGTGCGCCGCGAGCTTTTGACGCCTTATGGTTTGAGAACCCTTGCCAAAGGCGACCCGCGATATTTGGGTGTTTATCAGGGCGATAGGCGAAGCCGCGACTTGGCATACCATAACGGCACTGTTTGGCCTTGGCTCATAGGGCCTTTCACCACAGCCTATCTTAAAGTTGAGGGTTATGGCGATTATACGCGGGAATATGCGTTCAAAAACTTTCTTGCTCCGCTTTTTACGGAGAAACTGTTCGAGGCGGGGCTTGGCAGTATAAGCGAAATTTTTGATGGTGATCCTCCGCACAAGCCTAGGGGCTGTATTGCCCAAGCTTGGAGTGTCGCTGAGCCGTTTCGGGCTTATGTTGAAGACGTCATGCTTTTGAGACCAAAATGTGAGCGGGAAGTTCTTGCGGTTTTAGGTTGATATGGCTTTTCTGAGGCTTTCTGCGGCGTTTTCCGGCGAAACCGTGTTTATGTATACGCCTGTGCTTTTTTCGAATCCTGCCCATATAGCTAATTTCGGGTAAACTTCTAAGTGCCAGTGGTAGTGTTGGCGTGTTTTCTCGTCTGGGCTTATGTGGAAGCCGAAATTGTAGGGCGGATCGTTTAAGAGGTTTTTCAATGCGCCAAAGCACGCCTTCAAGGTTTTTGCGAGGCTTACCTTTTCGTTTTCCGTTATTTCAAGAAGCGTGTGCATATGCCTTTTCGGGAATATCCAGAACTCCATGGGATTGGCGCTTGCCCAAGGTGTAAAAGCCACAAAGTCTTGGTTTTCTGTTATGAAGCGGGGGCCTTCCCGCTCACGTTTGATAATGTTGCAGAAGATGCATTCGCCTTTTTCTCGCCAAAACTTTTCGCTGGCTTGCAGTTCTTCCTCAACAATTTTTGGCACGAAGGGGGTTGCAATTATTTGGCTGTGGGCGTGGGAAAGGGACGCTCCCGCTTCCAAGCCGTGGTTGCGGAAAATGGACACGTAGCGGACATAGGGCTTCGAAGCCAGTTCGACAAGCCTATCCAAATAGGCGTTCACGACATGTAGGAGCTGTGAAACACTGGCGTCGGATGGATGCTCGTCATGGTTTGGCGACTCCACCAAAACCTCATGATGCCCAAAAGCCGGAGCCAAACCACAGCCTTCAGCAATTTCCCATTTGTCAGCCTTCTCTTGCGGCGGGGTAAAAGCTGGATAAAGGTTTGGAAAACAGCGGATAACCCAGCCCTTAT
>JAGTQG010000028.1 GCA_018396875.1 Candidatus Bathyarchaeota archaeon | reverse complement strand
AGCTTAAAAATAGCTTTTAGGGAAGCCAAGCAAGTATTTATTACCTCTTTCCTTATTATGGAAACGGTAGGAGGCTCTTCCAATTGAGTTTTGAGATGTGGGCTGAGAAGTACAGGCCAAAAACATTGGATGAAATGGTTAACCAGAAGGAGATAGTGGAACGCCTTAAAAGTTTTGTTAAAGCCAAAAACGTGCCTCACTGCATTTTTGCTGGACCGCCCGGCACTGGGAAGACTACGGCGGCTCTTTGTTTGGCTAGGGATCTTTACGGCGAAAACTACCGCGAATACATTATGGAGTTGAATGCTAGCGACGAAAGGGGCATAGATGTTGTTCGGGAAACTGTCAAAACCTTTGCGAGGGTGCGTTCCATCGGCGAGGTTCCATTTAAAATAATGATTCTGGATGAGGCTGACAACATGACGGCGGATGCTCAGCAAGCGTTAAGGCGCACCATGGAGCGGTACACGGAAACATGCCGCTTTATTTTATGCGCTAACTATAGCGGGAAAATAATAGAGCCAATACAGTCACGGTGTGCACCCTTCCGTTTCACATATTTGCCCAGAGAGGAGCATGACAAGTATTTGCGATACATTGCTGAAAATGAGGGTGTAAGTCTCCTCGACGAGGGGTTGGACGCCATCTACGAGGTTTGCGGCGGAGACTTGCGAAGGGCCATCAACACTTTGCAAGCGGCAGCTTCGTTGAGCAAGCCGATAGACGCTAAAGTTGTTTACTCGATTGCTGGAAGAGCTAATCCAGCGGATGTACGGAAAATGATTGACGTCGCCATGAAAGGCAACTTTATCGAGGCTAGAAAACAGCTGCGGGAAATGATTCAAAAGTATGGCGTGGCTGGCAGCGATATTATCCGCCAAATTCACACTGAAATCTTCAAATTGGATATTCCGGAGCCATGGAAGATAAAGCTGGCGGACATTGTGGGCGAAATAGATTACAGACTTGTGGAAGGGGCTGATGAAGAAGTCCAGTTAAGCGCCCTTTTAGCTAAGCTTGTTGAGGCAGCCTACGAGATGAGGGGTTCAACCAAAAAGGTGTAAAATGTGTATCAGCCTTGGACTGTTAAATACAAACCCAAAAGCCTGAAAGAGGTTGTCGGTAACAAGGAAGCCATTCAAAAGTTTGTTGATTGGGTAAAGTCTTGGAATGAGGGGATTCCCGAAAAACGGGCTGCCTTTATTTATGGTCCGCCTGGCGTGGGGAAAACGGTTACCGTTGAGGCTTTGGCAAACGATTTTAAAATGGAATTAGTGGAGAAAAATGCAAGCGACTACCGCACAGAAGAGGCTGTTAAACGCTTTGCTGGATTAGCATCCCAATATGGCTCGCTTTTTGGCACTAGAAGAATCATATTGTTCGACGAGCTTGACGGCTTAACTGGCACAGCGGATAAGGGTGGAGTAAAAGCCATGGTTGACGTTATAAAGACGGCGCAGTGCCCTATAGTGCTTATCGCCAATAATGCTTTCGACCCGAGGTTTGCAGTTCTCCGCAGCTACTGTCTTCTTATAGAGTTCAAAAAGCCCTCGGTGACCGAAGTTCTGAAACACTTGAAGGCGATATGTCTGAAAGAAGGGATCGACGCTGAAGAAAATGCCCTAAAGTTTATTGCTCAACGTTCAGAAGGCGACATTCGCTCCGCTGTAACTGACCTTCAAGCTTTGGCTCAAGGCAAAAAACGTTTGACTTACGATGACGTTTCGTGGCTTGGCTTCAGAGACCGTCAAGAAAACATATTCACTGTTTTGCGGATGATTCTTTATGGAAAAACGTGTGATGGCGCCAAAAGAGCCGTCAACATGGCGGACGTGGATGTGGACATGCTCTTTGAATGGATATACGAGAACGTTCCAAACCACTTTACAGATCCTCATGACTTGGCAAGGGCTATGGATGCCCTTTCAATGGCTGACGTTTATCGTGGAAGGATAAAGAGGACCCAAGACTGGGGTTTCATTCGCTACGTTATCGACTACATGACGGCGGGTGTGGCTATGGCTAGGGTGAACACGAAGACATCTGGTTGGACGCCCTTCCATTTCCCAGAACGCATACAAGCCTTATCAAAGTCAAAGGAAGAGCGAAGCATTCAACTTGAAATTGGAAAAAAGATAAAACGTAAATGCCATATATCTGCAACAAGAGCTTCCAAAGAGATTCTTCCCTACTTGCGAATAATTTTCAAGAACAATGTGGAGATGGCGGCTGGAATTGCCAAGTGGCTTGACCTCACGCCAGAAATGGTTGAATACGTTGCAGAAAGCAAGGAAAAAGCAGCGGCAATAAACAAGCTTTTAGGCTAGTGAATTTTGCTTCCTTCGGCAATGTCTTTTTCGGGCTGCAGCGCTACCACATTGCCCTTGTCGTCTTCAGCCGCCAAAATCATGCACTGGGATTCCACACCCATGAATTTTCTCCGTTGCAGGTTCAGAATGAAGGCGTACTTTTTGCCCACAAGTTCTTCGGGCTTGTACCACTGTAAAAGTCCGGCAACAGCTTGACGCTTTTCCGTTCCGAAATCCACAATCATTCTTATGAGGTTTCTCGATCCGGGAATGTGATTGGCTTCCAGAACTTTTCCAATTCGCATGTCCAACTTTTGGAATTCTTCAAATGTTATTTCCACCATAGGCATCACTCCAATTCCGTGGGCATATGCCGCTTTTAAATTTTGCGTGAAGCCTTTCTCTTCTTTATTTTTTCAACGGTTTTTGCCACTCCTTCCCAGCCTTCGACAGCCTTCGAATGGATTATTTCGAAAGCTTCCTTCGAAGTTAACCCCGACAACTCCTCACCGGTGGCTTTTCTAACTAGGTAAGATGCAGCGTTTAGCACTTCTCCATTCAAACGTGAATCCATTAAATCCGCTAAATGGCAAATTAGCGCCTCAATTGTGTGCGGCCTAATTGGACCATATTCTCCGTGATGGGCAGAAACCACGTGGATAAGTTCCAACGGAAAGCCCCTACGAACAAGTTCTGCTATGGCGATTGACAAGTGATCCATGTAATCTGCCAATCCGGTGGTGCTATAACTGCCATTCTGGTTAACACTGTAAGTCAAAGGTTTGAAAAGGTCATGAAGCAGAACGCCGGCTATCACAAGGTCCCTGTTCACCTTTCCGCGATAAACTTTCTCGACAGACTTGCACAAGGCAGAAGCCAAATTGGCTGTCGAAATTATGTGTTCAACGTAACCCCCTGGATAGCAGTGATGATGTGATAAACCGGCAGGCGAAACATCAAGGGATAAACCACTATAAACTTTCCCGTCAACCTCAAAAACAGGGTTTTCAAGAAGCTCAATCACTTTCTTTCGAAGGTCCTTGTCGCGAATTTTCTCCGCTAAAGCCCTAATTTTTGGATGAAGCAAACCTTACACTCATCCATCTTGATTAGCTGAGCAACACTTCACTTATCCTTTTCCAAAATATTACATTTTGCCAATTTCCTTTTCTCAGCGGTAGCTGCCTCGTGCGCCACTCGAATGGGTTCGGAGAGGCTGTCACGTGTACAATGTTTTACAATTTTTATGGCGGTTTCCAATGAAACCATGTGTCCCACACTAACATAGAGAAGTTTTCCGGTGATGGTTTTTACAGCTGCACCTATAACCTCGTTTCCATCCCTCAAGTAGGCGAAGTCCCTATTTTGAAATGGTTCAACCTCGCCGATAAGTCTGCTTTTAGCAACACCTATCGTTGGTCTGCCTAAAACAACTCCTAAGTGGCTTGCGAAACCACAACGGTATGGATGCGCGAAGCCCTGTCCATCCACAAGAAAAACATCAGGCTGAGTTTTTAACCTCTTTATGCATAGAAGCGTAGATGGCAGTTCTCTGAAGGAAAGAAGCGTTGGAACATATGGAAACGTCACTTTGCGTGTAACGGTTTGCACTTCCACAACTTTTAAACTGTCAAATTCGAGAATAGCTGCGGCGCTGATCGCTAGATCTCCAACGTAAGCGGTGTCAACGCCACCAACAAAACGAATTTTCTCTGGAAGTTTGTCCTCCAAAATAATGAGTTTTGACAGTTGAAGCTGCGCTTTATGCGCTTTTTCGACGGAAAAATCAAGGTTCATCTAGCCTTTCCTTTTTCAAGTCCTTCAAAACGTTTTTCAAGTTTCTCCAAGCGCCTCATGTGTTTCTCCAGCGATTGTCTCCGGGCTTCATGGGTTACGTCTCCCCTCGTGGTTTCAATGATTTTTCTTGCAATGTCACATTTCCGCCTTAATCCAGGTACAAGCATGTAGGCTTCATCCATTGCCATAAGCTCTGTGTAAATTTCATCCATCAGGCGGAGGCATTCTTCGCTTTTCTTTACGTCTCCCTCCCTCAAAGCGTCTAGGGCTAGGCGTCTATATTCGCCAATCACGTCTGCAAGTCCAAGGATATAGTCCATTGATGGCACGTTAATTTCTGCTGGTGTTATAAAGCGGTTTTCCTCGATTAATGTGAGGAAAATGTTTGCTTCAGCATACTCTTGGAGGGCTACATTAAATAAACCACCATGGATGATGTCTGGATGTTCTTTCTCCATTTCGTTAAGTCTTGAAATGATTTCTTTAGCCTTCGTAAGAAGCCTCTTTGCCTCCCTGAACTTTCTTTGGTGGATGAAAAGTATTGCTTGTTTAGAGATGCTTGCCACTTTTCGCATGTCCTCTTGAATCCTTTCCCTAATCTTTTCTTTGCCCTTAAGCTCTTGTCTTATCCGTTTTAAAATGGCCTTTAAAGTGGTCATTTTATGCTCTGCCTATAAAATAGAAGCCACTGCTATTTTATCGTTGCCAAAAGATGGAGGTAGGTGGGTGGCGCTGGAAGCGTTGAACGTCTCTAGCCTTTTAGGTGCTCTGCTGTTTCTCTTGTTCAGGCCAACGTTCTATGATTAGTTTGTCATCTCCGATTTTGAAGCTAACTTTGACGAAAATGGAATCTGAGCCTTTAAATGGGAACATGCTGTCCTCCGCTAAGTCTTTTGGCAAGTATATTAGGAATTTTCCATCTTTCCTTCTAAACAGTCTTCCTCTTCCTTCGCTAACCATGCTTTTCTGCACCTCACGGAGGCGGTTTAAGACTGCATTGAATTGAGAAGTGTGTTATTTAACCTTTACTCCCGTTTTACTCAATGAGTAAACCAGAATTCAACTATAAGAAAATTTTAATGGCCTTTCAAGTCTACTTAACAGCACGACGCGGCTCTCCTCTGCTTCGTCAATAATCTTGTAGCCGGTTGCCTCTGCAAGCTTAGATGCGAACTCGCGGATTTCACTTTGACTTGGCATGCTTTCGTAACCTAAGCGTAGCCTCGAAAAGCCGACGTGCATGTACGCTTTAGGCTCAACATAGGTTGGATTAGCCTTATCTATGAGTTTGGCATATTCCTCGATGTTTCCCATGTTGAGGTTGCGCACAGCGGTTATGCGAATCACCGTGGGACACTTGAAACTTTGAAGGAGCTCCAGTGTTTCATTCAACTTCTCCCAAGCGTCCGGCGTGATTGGTCGGCAAACTTTTTTGTATGTTTCCTTGTTGGGAGCGCAGACTGAAACATAAAGTTGTGATGGTTCATGGCTTAATTTCGCCAGTGCAGATGGAACTGTCCCGTTGGACACCAGAAACGTTGTAAAGCCCCTTTTATGAAAGGCTTGAATAAGATCCCCTATAGGCTCGTAGAGAGTTGGCTCGCCGGTTAAGCTTATGGCTGCATGGCGTGGTCTTAATGCTTCCCTAAACTTTTGGGGATCTGCTTTGGGATTACCCTTATACCCGCTTAAAATTGCCAGCTGCGCCTTGATGCTTCCTTCAACAATTTCTTCTGGGGAGTCCCATGCTGGCAGTTTGGTTTCTTCCCATGTAATTTGGAGGTCTCCACTCTGGGCTCGCCAACAAAAGAGGCATCTTTGAGTGCAATAGAAAAGCGCTGGCGTCATTTGTATGCATTGATGGGTTTTTATCCCGTAAAACTTCTGTTTGTAGCATGGCCTCCCGTGAACAAGCGCCTCATAAAGCCATTTACACCGCTTTACAGCCGAGTGTCTGCCAACAATATGGTATCTGTGCTTTTTCAAAGCTTCAATCAGCGTGTCTGGGACAAGGCTCATTGTTCAACCAACATGTAAAAGATGAAAAGCGCTTTTATAAAGTGCACTTCTTATTTAAAGCAGTATTCAATGTTTTGAAAATCTGAGCAAAGTTTGACAACATCCCTTTTAACGATCTCCGGATTCTCTTCGTCAAGCGCGGCTCTCTTTATGAGTTCAGCTATCTTCGCCATTTCCTCCTCTCTCATTCCACGCCTTGTGACCTCGCATGTCCCTAACCTTACAACACAGTCGACGATGATGTTTGCTTTCTGAAGTTTTTCAGCCACTTTTCTGCCCTCTTCATAGTCTCCAAAATCCATTATTATTTGATGAGATTCTGTGAAGCCAAGCGCTGGGCATTTCACTGGAAAACCGTAGTCGTGCAGTGTTTTGGCTAAAGCCTTAGCGTTGCGGACCACTTGCTCCGCATAGTCTTTGCCGAAACTTTGCATTTCAGCCAGAGCCAAAGTCAAAGCGGCGATGCGGTTCCAGTGGGCGTTGTCCACAAACCTTGGATAAATTTTAGCCTTCATTAATTCGCCATGTTCCTTACCCGCCAAAATTATGCCACCTTGGGGACCGAAGAAGGATTTATGCGTTGAACCGAAAAGTGCTTGGGCTCCTTCCTTTAACGGGTCTTGAAATTGTTTTCCAGCGATAAGTCCCAATACGTGAGAACCGTCGAAACCCACTATTGCCCCGTTTTCGCAGGCGACGGGAGCCAACTCTTTGACCGGGTGAGGGAAAAGAATTAGGCTGGCTCCGAAAATCACAACTTTAGGCTTCACGTGTTTAATGGCTTCCTTTGCCTTCTCCACATGAACTTCCATGTTTTCTCTAGAGAAGGGCGTGGGATAAACCTTCAAGCCTAAAAGTCCAGCTAGGCCGTTTTCCCACAATCCGGGATAACCACCATCCTCTGGAGAGATACACATAACAGTGTCGCCTGGTTTGGTGAAGCATGCCAGAAAAATCATGTCTGCAATATGTCCAGAAAGCGGTCGCAGGTCAGCAGTTTCGGCTCCAAAAACCTTTTTTGCCAGTTCTTCGCCGTATTGCTCGATTTCGTCCATGAATTTTGTGCCCATGTA
This sequence comes from Candidatus Bathyarchaeota archaeon, assembly GCA_018396875.1. Classification (GTDB taxonomy): domain Archaea; phylum Thermoproteota; class Bathyarchaeia; order Bathyarchaeales; family Bathycorpusculaceae; genus DRVP01. The sequence continues at coordinate 13,927 of JAGTQG010000028.1, read as the reverse complement.
GAAGCGGTCTCTAGCCGTGTAGCGGTGTCCAAGCTCTGAAGCCAAAAGACTACGCACAGCAGGGCTCATGACGTTTTCAGATGGGATAAGGTTTAAACATTCTTTTCCACGCCATTGTTCATGCTTTTTGACTAGGCTTAGGATTTCGTCAATCATTTTGCTGCACCAATGCTCAAGTCTTTTGAGGAATCGCCATCTAAAAGTTTGCGGTTTAAACCTATGCAACAGCTCCTTCTAAGGTAAAGTTTAAAACGTGCCGTTTATGTAAATGTTCACATTATTCAAAACGTGTTCAAAGACAGTCGGAGCGCGAAAAATTGAGCCAAAAAACCATAGCAAAATCATTAATAATAATGCTTGTTTTGATAGCTCTCTCTAATTTTGTAGTTATGCAAGTCTATGCGGTTGATGTAAAAATAATATCCATTTCGCCTGCTGACAAAACCGGGGAAATTGGAGAACAGGTTACCCTTATTGGAACCATTAACACAACAAATGGAATGTATGAGATTTTGTTTAATAACACAAAGGTGGCATGGGGCTTCGCTTCCGAGAACAACGTAAATTGTTCGTTCACGATCCCACCGCTTCCAGGGGGAAACTATACAGTAACCCTGCGGGACGTAAATGCAAGCACCGATTCTCTCCCCTCATGGTTTTACATAAAAACAGCCTACATCGTAAAAGTAGACAGGCCACCTTACCCAAGTCAACTCCAAGAAGGAGCGACAACTATCAACATTACCGTTAGCATAACCGGAGGAAAAGCGAATACCCACTATGCCGCTAACATCACCGTTAAAACACCTGCAAACGAAACATATTGGTCGCTTATACCGATAAATACTGTGGATAATGGTGTAGGAAACGCAACACTTCTTTATCCAGAACACTTTGAGGGAAATGCCCACACAAACTACACTGGAACCTACATGGTTTATTTCAATGGGACTCTAGCGTCTGACAAGTTTTTCATAGGGTTAACCGATCAAGCTGAATATCATAGAGGTGACACGGTAAAAATTAAGGCAGTGGGATATTCATCACTTTATGGCACAAACGTGACAATAACCATCAAACTTGGAAACAAGCCCTTCGTTATCAACCACACAGTCTTAAGCGATGTTATAGAGACAAACTGGACCATACCAGCCAACGCCCTAATTGGAAACTATAGCTTAAGCATAACGCCGAAACCAAACGCCAAAAAAGTTAACGACACACAAGTTTTCGCAGTTCCGGGCTTCAAAACAAAAATTGTACCGCGAAATCTCGCCAACGAAACAGTTGCCAGCGTCTTCATCAAAGTGTACGATCATGAGGCTAAAGAAACCTACAATGTAACAAGCGGGTCAGACGGTGTTGCAAACATTTGGCTTGAAAAAGGCAATCACACATTTACAGCGTACTTTAAGGAAGTTAAGGTGGGTGAAGCATTCTTCAGCATTCCCTATATACATGAGGAGCTAAACTTAACATGTCAGCTCACAAATCTCAACATAATAGTTGTAAGCGAACAAAATCCATCCGTAAGAATCCCGTTTGTATCCCTAAACTTAACAGCCACATATATTACAGAATTGGACGGGGGGGAGGTCAAAAGAGAATCGAATGCTTCTCAAACGGATATCGAGGGATCTGCTAAATTTAGAACGTTAATTCTGAACGCCTCATACCGGGTTATAGCTTCCCGCTACGGAAGAACTTTCTACAATGAAACTCTTGTGCTAGAACCAAAGGCTTGGAATAGTTGGGAAATACGTTGCCCAGTTAAACCCTTAACAGTAAACGTGATAGATGCAAATAATAACCCCATATCAAACGCTTTAGTGGAAATCCAAGAAACAATAGGTGGATTATATAATTCGAGTCGCACAAACCATAATGGTCAATCAATCTTCCATTGCGTTTTAGGAATTTACACAATCAAAGTCTCTTCGAGAGGAATAATTCTCAATGTGACAACGATTGAACTTTTTGATGAAAAAGCAGTGACGATACGCTGCCCTCTATATAACTTGCCAATTTATGTGAGAGTTGTCGATTATTTTGGGCAACCAATCCCCAACGCAAATGTAACCCTAGAGAGAAATGGTGTCCAAATAAGCTCCAAATTAACAGAAGCGAATGGTTTGGCAGCCTTCACGGAAATTGGAGGAACACTGACAATAAAAGTCTATTTAGATGGCCAAAGCCAACCAGCGTCTTCTGTTGTATGCTCAATTTTGGAACCGCGAAGCGAAACAAACCCGATTGAAATTAAGCTGTCTAGGTATGTTGCCTTTGCTGGCATCCTCTTAGAAACTGCATGGTTTGCAACACTTGTCTTAGTTATAGCCGCCATCATAGTTTTTGTGGTCCTAGAAGTGGCGAGGAGACACTTTAAAAGGTAATCTTAAAAGCTGTAGTCCGAATATGGAGCTTGTTGGGAAAAACTTTATATCAAAACTTTTGTCCTCATTTTATTGGATAACAGCTGAAAATGGTGAAAGCAGGGTTTTATTGAACAGTTAAAGGTTGTGTTGCAGCTTGGCACAAGCGAAAATGTGTTCTCCTAAATGTGAACTGTTCAAGTGCGGCAAAAACGCTGCCATTTTCCGCCGAGACGGTGTATGGTGTAGATGGACCGAAGACATGTGCAACGTGGCAAACTGTTCATACGCCCTCTGCGTTAAAAGACGCTTACTTCCAAGAGGCGTATGCGGCGAAACCATAAAAAGGAAAACAGTTGAAAAACAACCTGAAGAAGTTGTTGGGCCAGCAATTAAGCTTCGAGGAAGAGCCCTACGCAAAATAGGTGAGCGAGAACTTTTCTAGCCAATTACAGTTCCAAACTAAAAGTCAGTCTAAAGACGAGCAGCATCTTACCTAGCTTTGATTCGCTTAACCACCGGAGGCCTTATTTTTTTCAAAACCCTGTAACCGCAAACCGTACACTTTATTTCTCCACCACGAAGCTCTAGCTCTTCCGTAGAAACTTTGGCTCCGCATCTTAGGCATTCATACACTAGCCCGGTGGCTGTTTTCTCCATGGTTATCCCATTAACAAAAGATCCCGTCCATTTTTAAATGTTTCCAATCATAAAACTTTCTTGTTCCACAAGGGATGACAAAAATGAGAAAGCGATTAAAGGCACTTCTTGCAACCGCTCTGTCTCCAAATGAACTGGTTAATGTTTACAATTCCTATGACATTATCGGAGACATAGCCGTTATTCGACTAACTGAAACTTCAAGAAGACATGGTCAAACCATCGCTGAAATGATAATGAAGGTTCATAAGAATGTCAAGACCGTTTTAGCTCAAGTGGGACCAGTTTACGGGGACTTCAGGCTACGAAGGCTTGAATATTTAGCTGGAGAGAAAAGAACGAAAACCGTTCACAGAGAATCCGGATGCATTTTCGCCGTTGACCTGGAGAACTGCTATTTCTCGCCAAGACTTTCCTATGAAAGAATGCGAATTGCCAAGCTGGTTAAAGATGGAGAAACCATTGTAAACATGTTTGCGGGAGTAGGATGCTTCTCAATAGTGATTGCCAAACACTCTAATGCCGCAAAAATCTACTCCATAGACATTAACCCCGCGGCAGTCCAGTTTATGACAGAAAACATCAAGCTCAACAGGGTTTACGGGAAAGTGATCCCAATGGAAGGAGACGCCAAAGATGTGATACTGCAGAGACTCCGCAACGTAGCAGACAGAGTACTTATGCCTCTGCCAGAAAAAGCTCTTGAATACTTGCCATACGCTCTTTCGGCATTAAAAAATCAAGCAGGCTGGATACACCTCTACGCCTTTGAACATGCAAACAAAAAGGAAAACCCCACAGAAAAAACTGCGGCAAAAGTTGCCGAAAAACTTAAAGAATCAAACATAAAGTTCGAAATACCTTTTAGCAGGGTTGTGCGCACCACAGGACCAAACTGGTATCAAACTGTAGTAGACATTTTATGCAAAGGCCCAGTGCACTAACAAATTTAATAAAGACTTTGAAGAAGCCTATAAAGGGATACGCATGAAAAGAAAGCTTATGGAAATTTTGGCCTGCCCGATTGACAAGCATCATCCGCTGGAGCTTTATGTTTTTGAGGAGAAAGATGAAATTATCGAGGGCTTGATAGTTTGTCCCAAATGTTTAAGATGGTATCCGATAAAAGATGAAATTCCAGAAATGCTTCCAGACGAGCTGCGAAGGGAAAGTGAAGACTTACCATTCCTGAAGAAATGGAGGGAGAAAATTCCGGAAAAAATATTGTTTGAAGGAAAACCCTTTAGACTAAAAAAATAGCGACTTTCAAAACCGAGTTATTTTCATAATTCTACCTGTTCTTGAGGATTTTAGGGCTGCTTCAGCGATTTTCAAAGCTCTTAAACCGTCAAATCCGGTTATAAGAGGCTTCTCCCTTCCAAGAATGCAGTTTGCGAAATGTTGAAGCTCAAGCTTTAATGGTTCTTGCCAAGGAATTCTCGGCTGGACGGTTTCTTTTGCATTCTCTATGGTTAATTCTTGCGTAATATAGTCGAGTTTCATTATTGCCTCGCTTCCAGTTACAATTAGCACTCGTGTTTTGTAGGGGGTTAGCCAGTTAGCTTCTATAAACGCGTTTTTTCCGCCTTCAAAGGTGAGCATGATGTGTGCGTAGTCCTCAAAAAGCCTGTGTTTCATGTTTCCAGTTTTTGCATAAACGGCTATTGGATCCCCTCCAAATAGGTATCGCGCTATATCTATGTCGTGAATTGCCAGATCTTTAACGACGCCTATGTCGCCTATTCTTTCTGGCCATTCTGAAACTCTTTTAGCTGTTGCGCATACAAGCTCACCTATCCTTTTTTCTTCAATGGCTTTTTTTATATGTTGTACCCCTGGAATAAAGCGCATCAAAAAACCAACCAAAAGGTGTAAGCCTTCTTTTTCCGCTGTTTTTATTAATTCTTCTGCTTGTTTTGAATTTGCGGCCATAGGCTTTTCGACTAGCACATGTTTTCCTGCCTTTAATGCCTTCATTGCTTCTTTCGCAAGGCTTGTTGACCATGTGCAGATGCTTACCGCCTCTATGTCCCCTCTTTTTAACATTTTTCCAGTTTCTGTGTAAGCTTTAACGCCGAACTGTTTTGCAATGTTTTTCGCTCTTTCAGCGTTGATGTCGCAAATTGCCAAAAGCTCTGTTTCTTCTAGTTCGCTAAACACTCTTGCATGGTTTCTCCCCCAGAATCCCGCTCCTATAACCGCTACGCCGACTTTCCTTTTCATTTTCTCCACACTCCTCTTCCGAGGCCACGATATATGAAGCCTTCACTTTCAACTTTAAAGGGGTCCAAAATTCCTTCAAAATCAACAATTGCCGCGGGCATTTTGGCCAAAAATTTGATTTTCTCCAAATCCAGCCGTTTAAATTGATCGTGTCCCGTGAAAATTACTATGCAATCGGCTCCCTCAACTGTTTTTATTAAACTTTCTTCTAATGGTTGTGCTTCAATATCCATTGTTTTCCTGTGCATATATGGATCATGAAGGCTGAGTTTAGCGCCCCTTCTTTCAAGGATTTTGGCGAAAGTTTTCAGCAGAGCCTTTGGGTTATCTGCCATATTTCGTGTCTGGGAAACGCCAAGTATGGCGATTTTCGCCCTGCGTAGGGTTTTTCCACAATTTTTTAAAGCCTCTTGAACAAGGCTAACTCCATGTTTTATGATTTCTCTACTTGAACGCACAGCTGCTTGTGGAATCTTAAGCTTAATGTTATGGTTTTCAGCTTCGTCAAGCAACATTAAAAGAGCTTTTTCCCCGAAATTGTCAAGCGCTGGCTGGTAAAATGCTTCTGTGAGTGGTGATATGCTCTTAACAGTCAAATAATCCACACCGGTTCTTTCGCATAAAAGGGCGAGCTCGTTAGCGAACGCAAAACCTACGCTTCTGTACACCGCCTCGAAAAGAACAGCAGCCTCAGCCGCTTTTAAATTCAACGTGGCTATAGTTTCGCCCTTAGTTACGGCGCCTATAATTTTCAACGCTTTTTCAAGGCTTGTCTTGTCATAGGCTGCAACAACACGTCTACATTTTGCTAGACTGTTCATGGTTTGTTTTTCTGAAAACGGAACTGGACTATAAGCTAGGAAGCAATCTACCCCCACTCTAAACCCAGATGAGCTTTCAAGCACCTCTTTAAGAAGGTTTTCTGTGACGCCTATCCCAACCATGCTTGTGATTATCGTTAACGTGTTTTTCTGCAAATATGAACCTAACTTTTTTAACGTTTTTTCAATACTTGAGTAATCAACAGTCACAGCTCCTCTCTCGCTTGTTATCGCCGGGGTTGTGACTAACACAACGCTACTTTGGGAAACAGCATCTTCTATGTTGCACGACGCTTGCAATCTTCCATTTTCCAAATTTTTTCTGATTATGGGCTCTATTTCCTGCTTAAGAAACTGAATCCTCCCTTTGGAAAGACGCTCCACCACGGCTCGATCGCTGTCAACACATATAACCTTGAATCCAGCTTCCACTAGGAGGCAGGCATGAAGTAAGCCATTACGGTTGCATTCTATAACGCTGACGGTGGGTTTTTCATCATGCAGATACTTACCATTTATTATTTCCGTGTTTGTTGTCAGCTGCATCCTTCTCCTGAAAGCTAGCCTCTTACACTGTCAATTATCCTTTTAAGTTTTAAACTAAACTCGTGGATGAGCGCTTCAGCTTTCTCTTTTGTTTTTGCCTCGGCATAAAGTCTATACAACGGTTCTGTTCCGCTTGGTCTCATAAGAATGGAGCTTTTGTCTTCAAACCAAATCTTCACTCCATCCACAGTACTTGTGTTCAAGCCTTTCGTCTGTTCGATAATTTTTTCCAATACTTTTTCCTTAAGCTCGTTGGGACATTCCACCTTGCCCTTTTCAATAAAATATTTTGGGAGTTCACCGAGAAGACTTGAAAGGCTTTTGTTCGTGTAGGCCATTATGTCCAATATTAGCGCTGTTGCCATTCCCCCATCCCTAACAGCTAAATGGGGACCGTAAAAGATTCCGCCGTTTTCCTCTCCACCAAGTTTTGCGTTGAGCCTTTTCATGGTGTGGGATACTGTCACGCTTCCAACTTTTGTCCAGACAACTTCTCCGCCATAAGCATCCGCGACATCCTTAACCAAAGTTGAAGAGCTTATCGGCGAAACAATCTTTTCACCTGGATTTTTCATTAAGAAGAATTTTTCAACGAGAGCGAATGTTTTGTCGCCCCAATGAATTTCTCCTGTTTCGTCGACAAATATGGAGCGATCAGCGTCTCCGTCAAACGCGACTCCTACGTCTGCGTTTATAGCCCTAACTGTTCGGGCTAGTTCTATAAGGTTTTCTGGTCGCGGTTCTGGTGGTCTCGCTGGAAATGTCCCGTCAATATTTGCATTTATCGTCGTAACCTTGCATCCTAAGCCTCTTAAGAGCTTGGGAACCGCTAGAGCTGCTACGCTGTTTGCAGCGTCCACAACAACATGGTAGCGTTTTTTCGCGATTCTGGAAACATCAACATGCCTCTTAATAGCCCCTATGTAATCGTCGATGATTCCAGTAAGCGTCTGCTCTTCCCCAATATTTTTCCATTCAGCATAATGCGCGACTTCTTGGAAGAATATTTCTTCAATTTTTATTTCTTGTTCTCGCGAAATTTCTATGCCATCATTCCATACGACTTTTATCCCGTTATATTCTGGTGGGTTGTGGGAAGCTGTTATCACAACTCCCCCATCTACCTTATGGTTTTTTACCGCATACTGCAATGCTGGAGTTGGCGCCATACCTGCAAACAGAACATCGCAACCTGTCGCGTTCAATCCAGCTATAACAGCTTTTGCAAGCATTGGACTGCTCGTTCTGGCATCATGTCCGACTATAAGCTTTCCACGTTGAAAGAAAGATCCTATGGCGCACCCAATTTTCACCGTAAGTTCTGGAGTTAACTCCTTGTTTACTATTCCTCGAATGCCGTTTGTTCCAAAAAGTCTTCGAGAATTCAACACCATCAAACACCATCCTACTAAAATATGCACTTCGGAGTCGTTATGTCTTCAAAAATTTCTTTTGCTGGGCAGACAATCACCCCTTTCGCCAATTTCACTTTGTCTCCAATGACCGCGTAGTCCCCTATAACACAGTTTTCATTTATCCTAACTCCTTTCCCTATCACGGCGTTTTCGCCTATCACCGCGCCGCTAATAACACTTGAATCTCCTATGGAAACCCCATCAAATATCACCGAGTTTCTAATCTGCACATTCGTTCCAACACGAACTTTTCTCCCTAAAACAGCATAGGGGCCAACAACAGATTCCCTTCCAACAAACGTGTCATCCCCGCAGACTGCAGGTGGCGCGGTTTTACCTTCCCCTTTGAAGGTGCCCTCCGTTTTTTTATGGAACATTTCAAGCAGAACTTTATTCACCTCAAGATAATCATCAATTTTACCTATGTCGGTCCACAATCCCTCAAAGGGGTGGCCGTAAAGAGTTCTCTCTTTCACGAGAATTGGAAAGATTTCCCGTTCTAAAGAAACCTTTCGTCCTCTTGGAATGTAGCTAAAAATTTTTGGGTTGAGAACGTATATCCCAGCGTTTATTAGACTTGACGAAGAATGCCAAGTTGAAGGCTTTTCAACAAAAAATTCCACTCTACCATTTTCCGCTAACTCTGCAACTCCGTACCTGCTTGGATCTTTAGCCTTATGGAGGGCTATTGTTGCAACGGCACGCTTCTCCATGTGCATTTCGATGATTTTTGAATAGTCTATGTCGGCGAAAATATCTCCATTAACAACGAGAAAATCACTGTCGCTCAAAAATTTTTCAGCTCTTTTTATAGCTCCACCAGTCCCAAGAGGTTTCTTAGGCGGGTCGTATGAGTAAGCAATCTTCATTCCGTAATTTGGGATTTTTACTTGCTTCAAATGGCATGCCGTTTGATTATTGATGGCAAATATTACCTCTTCAATGTCGTTTTTGGAAAGTCTCTCCATGATCCATTCTACGATAGGCTTGTTAAGCACCGGAAACAGAATTTTAGGTCTTGTACAGCTTAACGGTCTTAATCTTGTTGCAAACCCGCCAGCAAGGATCAAGGCTTTCAATTAGTCCACCTTGTTGGACTTAAGCTTAATATTCAAAAGCATTCTAATAAAACAGTTTCTGGAGTGGATTTCATGAAGTTTCTGCTTCATGAAATGAGCTGGCCCGAAGCAAAAGAATATTTCAGTAAAAATGAAATCGCCATAATCCCCGTAGGTTCAAATGAGCAACATGGCCCGCACAACCCCCTCGGAACAGACCATCTTATTGCTAAGGCGATCGCTGAAGAGACTGCAAAACGCACTGGTGTTGTATGTTTGCAGGTTATCCCATTCGGTGTAAGTCATCATCACCGCCAGTTCTGGGGCACAATTTATGTTTCACCTAAAACCTTCAAAAATTATGTGAAAGAGGTTTGCCTAGCCCTAAACAACTATGGGGTTAGGAAAATAGTCATAATCAATGGGCATGGCGGAAACCTAAACGCGCTGGCGGAATTAGCCAGAGAACTGAGGGAAAACGGTATTTTCGTGTCCATTTTTCAATGGTGGCCCGCAGCCGGCAAACTTCTGCCAACCATCTTCACATCTGAAGAACGGGGACATGCCGGATCCGAGGAAACTTCGATGAACTTGGCTTTGTACCCACACCTTGTATGCATGGACAAAGCCGTGGACGAGAAAGTTCGCAGACACGTCACCGAAACTGAGGGCACCACTCTTCCGTTAGATACGGCTGACTACACTGGTTCAGGGGTATTCGGTAAGTCGACAACAGCCTCGGCGGAAAAAGGAAGAATAATCTTTGAGGCTGTTGTCAACGAGCTGGTTAAACATGTCGTTTTACTGAAAAATGCAAGGATAGAAGATTTGATGGCTAAGTCAAAGGTCTAGGCGTCTACTCCCACTCTATCGTTGCTGGAGGCTTATGGGTTATGTCATAGACTACTCTTGCAACTTGAGGTATCTCGCTGGTTATCCTCGTGGAGATTCTTTCTAAAATCTTGAATGGTACTTTGGCGAAACTCGCGGTCATGGCTTCTCGGCTTTCCACAACTCTGACGGCGACAACGTAACCGTAGGCTCTTGCATCGCCCTTAACACCCGTGGCTTTTGTGTCCGTTAGAACCGCAAAATACTGCCAAAACCTATCCTTCAATCCGCTCTTTTCAATTTCTTCCCTTACAATCTCATCCGCCTTTCTTGCAATATCCACTTTTTCTCGCGTTACTTCGCCAATGACCCTCACGGCAAGCCCCGGACCTGGAAACGGTTGTCTATGAACTATTTCCTCAGGCAACCCGAGAAGTTGTGCCACTTTCCTGACCTCGTCCTTGTAGAGGTCTCGTAAAGGCTCCACTATCTTTTTGAATTTCATTCTAATTGGGAGACCTGCAACGTTGTGATGTGTTTTAATCTTGTCTGAAAATCGTCTGAACCCAGATTCTATTCTGTCAGGGTAAATGGTCCCTTGGATCAAGTATTCTGCCCCGACTCTTTCAGCGATTTCCTCGAAAACGTGGATGAACTCCTCGCCTATCACTTTTCTTTTTGCCTCTGGGTCTTTTATTCCCTTGAGTTTTTCCAGAAATCTGTCTTGAGCGTTAACTACTACAAGGTTTATCCCAAATTTTTCAAACGTGTTTTTCACAAATTCCGGTTCTTTCTCCCGCATGAAGCCATGGTCGACGAAAACGGCTGTTAGCTTGCCGCCTAATGCCTTGGCTGCAATTAATGTAGCCACGCTGGAATCTATTCCGCCACTCAACGCTATTATCGCTTTTCCATCGCCAACTTCGCTTTTCACTTCATTAACCATTCGTTCTATAACATTCTCCATCTTCCAATTTGCGGAGCAGCCACACACTTTAAAGATAAAGTTATGAATCATCTTTGTGCCATTAATGGTGTGTGCAACCTCGGGATGCCATTGTAAACCATAAATCGGCTTGGTTTTATGCTTGAAAGCAGCTACGGGACAATTTTTCGTAAATGCTAAAATTTCAAAATCCGACGGAACCGAAAACACAGTGTCACTGTGACTCATCCAAACCCTTTCTTTCCTATTTAAGCCTTCTAGAACCCCCACCGGCTTTTCAATAATCGCATAGGCTGGACCATATTCTCTACACTCAGCCCGTTTGACCTCACCGCCGAAAATTTTGGCTATAAGCTGATGCCCATAACATAAGCCTAAAACAGGCAAGCCTAAATCAAAAATGCGCATATCTGGTTTAGGCGCGTGATCGTCAAAGACGCTGGCAGGTCCACCGGATAAAATTATCCCTTTAATGTTGAGTTTTTCGCCTAAAACTTTGATTTCATCTGGCTCTATGTCGTAGGGCACTATTTCTGAATATACATTGTTTTCCCTAACGCGTCTCCCAATAAGATGGCAGTATTGCCCGCCAAAATCCAAAACTAGTATTGTGTCGTATTTCATGTTTTTCACATACCTAGCCTCCTAAAACGCTGCAACGCAGATTGCCAGAACATGTTAGGCATAAATGTATTTCTGTTGCTCCCACCATGTAACTTCGTTTCTGTTCTCCGGCATATGGGGCTCGTATTCCTTCCATTCCTGCATCTTCAATTCCAAGTATTTTTCGGCTGTCTCTCTGCCTAAAGCTTTTATGCAGATATCGTCGCTTTCCCATTCCTCTAATGCCTCTTTAAGCGAACTAGGCAACACTTTGATTCCTAACTCTCTACGCTTAGCATCACTCAAATGGTAAACGTTCACATCCACAGGGTCACCTGGCTCAATCTTCTTTCTAATGCCGTCAAGACCAGCTTCAAAAACTGCAACATAAGCCAGATATGGGTTGCATAGAGGGTCTGGGCATCGAAACTCTATTCTCGCTTCATTCTCCTTTCCAGGAAAGTATTCGGGCACCCTTATTAGGGCTGAACGGTTTTTCCTGCTCCATGTAATGTAAACCGGAGCCTCATAGCCCGGCACAAGCCTCTTGTAGCTGTTAACTGTCGGAGCTACAATGGCGCATAAGGCTCTTGCATGCTCAAGGATTCCACCTATAAAGTAGCGGCATTTCTGTGATATGTAGGCGTATCCATTCTTGTCATAGAATAGATTTCTTCCCGTTTTTACGTCGAAAAGTCCGAGGTGGATGTGCATGCCGCTTCCCGGTTTTCCAAACCATGGTTTAGGCATAAAAGTAGCTATCCAGCCATATTTTCTATCGGCTACTGCTTTAGCTGCGAACTTATACCGAACAATGTTGTCCGATGTTGTCAAGGGATCCGCATATCTAAATGTAATCTCATTCTGTGCTGCTCCAACCTCGTGGTGTTCACGCTCAACGTCTATCCCCATCGTGAAGAGTGCATTAGCCAAATCCAACCTAAAATTTTCAGTTAGATCTCTGCCCGGAGCTATATCAAAATACCTATGCCTATCTAGTAAATGATTTTCAATGGGTTGAAAACTTCCATCAGAAGTTTTCTGCACTAAATAAAATTCTAGTTCCGCCGCAGCTGTAGGCTCATATCCTTCGGCTCGCATTTTTACAAGGCTTTTTTGGCATATGTAACGGGGGTCTCCTTCAAAACGTTTTCCTTCTGGAGTGTAAATGTCGCATATGAAGCTGACAACACTTTTGTCATAGAAGTAGTAGGGGCAAACTGTGAAAGTGGTTATGTCTGGCTTCATTATCATGTCGCTTTCTTCTATGCCCACTCCACCAATCAAGGATGATCCGTCAAAACCCACGCCTTCTTTTAGGGTATTTTCTGCCTCATCTGCTGGAACAGTTCTTCCTCTGAGATAGCCTAGTAAATCCGTAAAGTGCAATAGAACATGTTCCGCGTTTTTCATAAGTTTGAAGCATAATTCAACGTTCTGACTTGTTTTGCGATTTGAATTCCACATTTCCCATAGCCCCTAAATTTTTACGGCAGAAATCTGTTATATTGTAAATATAAAAGGTTTTTCTACAAAAACAGCAACAAATGTTAAATAATAATTGGTTATACTGTACAAATGTAAATAGTGTGGAGGTGAATCGGAAACTGGATCGTACAAATGTTTATGATGATGCCGCCGACGAAAAGGTTAGACGGCTAGACGTAAAGAAGAGTTTTTCTCTTGACAATATTGACCTTAAGATACTGCGGGCTTTAACCTCAGACGCTAGGGCTTCTTCAAGACAGCTTGCTAAGCAATGCGGCGTTTCGACAAGCACGGTGCTTTCCAGAGTTAAGAGGCTTGAGGAAAATGGTGTAATAAAAGGGTATACCGCCATAGTTGACCATGAGAAACTAGGCTATGAGCTTACAGTTGTTGTCGAGTTGACGGTCTCGAAAGGTCGCTTGCTGGAGGTGGAAAACGAAGTCGCAAAACTTCCAAACGTCTGCTGCGTCTATGACGTTACCGGATTGATAGACGCTGTGGTGATTGCCAAGTTCAAAAATAGAGAAGAGTTAAGCAAATTCGCTAAAAGGCTGCTGGCAATGCCCTATGTTGAAAGGACAAACACCCACGTAGTGTTAACAACAGTCAAAGAGGACTTCAGGGAACTCGTCTAACAAAAGGGAAAACTTAATTCCACCCGCAAATTACAAAAATATCGATGAAATGCGGGGGTTGCCAAGCCTGGCCAAAGGCGCAGCCCTGAGGAGAAGCAAAAGCTTTCGCAGAACGGCTGTCCCGTAGGGGTTCGTGGGTTCAAATCCCACCCCCCGCACCAAACTTTTAATTAATCTTCAAAAACGTTAAGTGGGCCGGGCCGTATGCAATTAAATAATTAAGTGAGTCCTTTTTAGAGTTTTCTTATTTTTCCTGGTTCTGGCTGGTATATTTGGCCTTGTTGTGTTAGTCGCCATATGGCTGTTTCAACAGCCGCCTTTTCCAGGCC
>JAGTQG010000027.1 GCA_018396875.1 Candidatus Bathyarchaeota archaeon | reverse complement strand
GGACGAACTTCGGAATTGTCTTAATCCATGCAACCCCACAGACGTCCATAAGGACTATGACAACGATGGGTTAACAAACCTTGAAGAAATCAATTATAAAACATATATGTTCAACCCCGATAGCGACGATGACGGGCTCGGCGATGGCGTTGAGGTGAAGATTTTCCTGACAGATCCAATGAATTGGGATACTGATGGCGATAATATAAGTGATGGTATAGAGGCTTCGTGGACGGGTCTGAATGCTCTTGTTAACGTTTTGCCTGCGGGCTGGATTCGCATGCAACTCGAGTGGCAAAACAAGAGGATGTATGTTTCAACAAACTCTTCTGTGCTCGGCGTGGTTTTCAACTCTACGAGCATGGCTTTAACCGTCAACGTTGGCGGTCCAGACGGAACGGCGGGTGTAGCCAACATAACAGTGCCGATAGATATGATAAGCTCCCTTTCAACTGTAACAGTCACATTGGACAATCAACCTCTTGACTTTCAGATAAGCCAAGCTGGCGGATACGCCCAAATCTACGTACAATACCACCACAGTTTCCATCAATTAACAGCGCATTTAAGCGGTGGTGGCGGAGGCATCGGCGGCGTGAATTTAACTGGCATACTGGGCTATTGGTGGCTTATACTATCAATAGCCATCGTGGCAGTGGCTTCTGTAATAGCAGCCATAATCGTTAAACGCGGATGAGGGGGCAACGCATGAAAAGAATTGCAACCTTCATAGTCACGACTGTGGCGTTTTTGCTCTGCCTAAGCTTGGCTTATGCAGAAGCCCAAGTGGGTGTCAAAGTGGGCGACTGGATAAAATATGAACTCACAGTCAACGGCGCTCCTCCCCCATCGGACATGCCTCAATGGGTTAAAGCAGAATGCATAGCCGTCACCGGAACAAATGCGACTTTTAGGATGACCATGCACATGAGCAATGGGGAAGATCACGTGGAAACTTGGACCATTGATGTTGCAACGGGTTCTGGAAACGCAGTTTTCCAAGTAGTTGTCCCAGCAAATTTGGAAACTGGAAACACCGTTAAGGTAACTGGTTTTGGAAGCGTCATAATTGCTGGTGAAGCAACCGGAACATACGCTGGGGCAAGCAGAACCTATGTCTATGCAAGCATTACTAAAGAAGACGGGCAGTACAATTACCGCTGGGACAAGCAAACCGGAATCCTCTTGGAAGTAAGCGTCACTCAAGGCTCAGCCTCAATTGCCTGCAAGGCGACCAGCACAAACATTTGGCAGTCGTCGCCAAACCTACCCCCGAGCCTGCCAAATCTGTCAAATCTGCCGATAGAAACGTTGTCCATCAGCATTTCAGCGATAGCCGCAGTAGCCATAGTAGCAACAGCCGTAATCTACACAAGACACAAACGAAGCTAGACAAACAAACTTCTTCACTTCTCCTTTTTTAAAATCCCAACTGCTTAGAAATTCTAGAGAGAGGCTATCAATTTTGCAGTTCGCCGCCAACAACAAAATTGACTTCCTAAAGTTAAGAATCATTTGTTCCAATGGAACAAGTTTTCCGCTTACAGGGCCAACCCGCAAGCCTAATAGTTTAATGGTTGTTGCATATGCAATTAATGCTAACCATCCATAAAGTTTGAACAGCAACGTTTAATTCTTGAAAGCTTTAACCTATTTTGGCGATGAAACGCCTGCAACGTGAGCCTTATCCGGGAACCCCGCCGGGATAAATCCATGCCGACGGACCCAACCGAGCGGCAAGCGCCTTGAACGCTTGTTGCTGTGAAGGCGGGTTTACCCAAGCATGGGACACCGGCGGGCGCGGGCGCCCTCCTAAACCTCCCACGCCGGAGAGAGCTTAACCAAGGGGAGCGCATGGCTCCACGATGAAGTTAAGTGATAGGTGACGTTGGGAGACAAGAAGGGCGCCCGCGATAAAACACATTGGCGGTTTGGAAGCAACTTTTAAGTTAGACCATTGCATATAATGTGAAGGCTTGACCAGGCTTGGACATAGAAACCAAAATAGACCTCATCAAGAAGCCGCCAACCGAAGAAATCCTTGTAGAAGAGGAACTGCGCGAGCTTCTAGAAACTAACCCGCACCCCGGACATTACATAGGCTTTGAAATTTCCGGCTTGCTGCACCTTGGAAACCTCGTAGTGGCTGGTTTTAAGATAAACGATTTATTGAAGGCGGGCGTCCGCTGCCAAGTCTTTTTGGCGGATTGGCATAGCTACATAAACAACAAGTTCGGCGGAGACTGGGACAAAATACTGCAAGCCACAAAATATTACGCTAAGGCTTTCCAGTTCTTCTGCCCCGGCGTAAAAATCGTGGTTGGCTCGGAGCTTTACCACAACAACGACGAGTACTGGCGGAACCTGCTTAAATTTGCGAAACACATGACCCTAAGCCGCACACTCCGCTGTCTAACAATAATGGGGCGAAGCGAAACCGAAAGGTTGGATTTGTCGCAGTACTTCTACCCGCCAATGCAAGCCGTAGACATCAAAACCATAGGCGCCGACATACCCCACGGCGGCATGGACCAACGCAAAGCCCACGTGCTGGCACGCGAAATCTTCCCAAAAATGGGATGGAAAAAGCCGGTGGCAGTACATCATCATTTGTTGATGGGTTTGGCTGAACCAGTTAAACTCCAAACGAAGGACAAGCTGGAGCAGGTTATTGCCAGCAAAATGAGCAAATCCAAGCCGTGGACAGCCATATTTATTCACGACAGTGAAGAACAAATTCAAGCCAAGCTCAAAAAGGCATGGTGCCCGGAAAAGCAGACAGAAATGAACCCTGTTCTTGAAATCGTCAAGTACATAATATTTCATGAAAGGGACGCGTTTACCGTGGAACGTCCAGCAAAATACGGTGGAGCCATAACCTTCGAGAGTTATGCAGAACTGGAGAAAGCCTATAGGACGGGGCAACTTCACCCGCAGGACTTGAAAAACGCTGTAGCCAAAGAGTTAGCCAAAATCCTCGAACCGATAAGGCGGTACTTTGAAACAGACAAGGAAGCTCGAGAAAGCCTAGAAGTGGTGAAAAAGGCGGAAATAACAAGGTAAAAACATTGTCCACCCACCTAAAAGAAAAAGTTGAACAAATCCAACAAATCCTCCAAGAGTTGGCAGAAGAAGCCAACTGTGGAAAACCAATTCTTGTAGAAGGAAAAAGGGATGCTGAAGCTCTGAAAACCCTTGGAATAGACGGAAAAGTAATATTCGCCAAAAAAGGCTTGAAAACCCGCTTAGACATAATTTCGGAAATCGAAAAATTCAGATCATCCGAAATCATACTGATGCTGGACTTTGACAGAGAAGGCAGAGAACTAACCGAACATTTGAAAATTCACATCGAAAAGGCGGGAATAAAAGCAAACACGCATTACTGGCTTAAACTTTCAAGCCTTACGGGCAGGGAAGTCAAAGACGTTGAAGGCTTACCCTCATACCTGCAAACATTGAAAAACAAGATTGGAGATTCATAAAGGTAATATATATCGACGCTCACTATAATGATTCTAGTGTTGAGAGGCACAGTTCTCTCATCACACCAATCAAACTAACAATAAGGCATAAACCATGCATGGAGGTGACGCTTACGGGATCATCCCAAACCCTTACCGTAAAGTATGTAATCCGCGCAAAATTCGAAATAGAAGGAGTAGTTGAAAAACCAGACGTTATAGGAGCAGTTTTCGGCCAAACAGAAGGTCTCTTCGGGCCAGAACTAGACTTGAGAGAGCTCCAAAAGTCTGGGCGTATAGGCAGAATAGAAATCGAGCTTCAATCAAAAAATGACAGGACAACAGGCACCATAATAATTCCCACAAGCCTAGACCGTGTTTCAACAGCCCTTTTGGCGGCAAGCATAGAAAGCATAAACCGCGTCGGCCCGTGCACTGCAAAAGTAACCCTCGAAAAAATCGAGGATGTCCGCGAAGCCCGCCGAAAAGCCATCATTGACAGAGCCAAGGAAATCCTCCACCAATGGACCATTGAGACAATGCCAACGGTGGACGAAATCTTCAAGGAGTTAGCTGAAACCCTCAAAGTGGCGAAAGTGGAAAAATATGGGCCGGAGGAGCTTTCAGCAGGTCCAGAAGTGGACAGCGCCAAAGAAATAATAATTGTCGAAGGTAGAGCCGACGTAATCAATTTGATGCGCTGCGGAATCCACAACGTTATAGCCCTTGAAGGCGCAAAAGTGCCTGAAACCATAAAGAAGCTTTGCCGAGAAAAGGAGGCCACAGCCTTTCTCGACGGAGACCGCGGCGGAGACCTAATCCTCAAAGAGTTGCTTCAAGTCACTAACGTGAAGTATGTGGCGCGAGCACCAAGAGGCAAGGAGGTTGAAGAGCTCAATTGCAAGGAGATTTTTGAGGCTTTAGCTGCAAAAGTGCCTGTTGAAGAGCTTTTCAAACCACCTAAACGGGAAAAACGCCGTATGGAATTTCCCAAGGAAATAGTGCAGTTAGCAAAAGACTTAGAAGGCACTTTGGAGGCCGTGCTCTTAAACGAGAAACTTGAGCCAATGGAGCGGCTGCCCGTAAGCCAGCTGGCTGAAAAACTTCAACAAGTCAGCGGGGTGGACACCGTTGTTTTCGATGGTATAATAACCCAGAGGATTGTGGATATTGCCAGCGAGAAAAACATAAAAAATATTATTGCCTCTCGCATTTCAGAGGCTGTAAAGCCACCATTAAACGTGCAATTGGCAACGTTTTCTGAAATAATGGAAAGCTAGCTTCCAAAAAAGTCTGTAAGTTTTTTCATTCCCTCCCCTTCAGCCACTTTGGCTTTCAATAGCTGTTCTTCTGTGATGCCGAAACATTCGAGAACTCTGACAGCGGCTGGCACAACTTGATTAGTCACATAATATTCAACGTCTACCTCGTCATAGCTGGCGAACATGTAGGGCTTAACCCGCTCATAAAGGCGGCCAGTTCCAGCAACCACTACATAGCCAACCTTGTCGCCCATGGCAAGCTTCCAACCCTTCTCCATTAACATTTTTGCAGCCGCCACATGGGGCGCCTTAACCTCGTATTCGTCAACAGCCTTAGTCAAAGTTTTCCATATTATTAAGTCGCGGTATGGGACTCGCTTCTGTCTAAGCTCTTGAATAAACTGTTGGGCAACCCGCGCAGCCTTTTGAGGTGATTGCTCTTTCAAAACAACCTCTAACACTTTTTCCTGAACCTTCTTGGCGACGGCAGCCCAATCTCCTCTGATGACTTCTAAGCCAACAATGTCTAACCGTCCGTCTGGAAGAAGCCCAGCATAACGCTTTTTTGCTTCAGTGAAAAATATGCGCTTGTAAATCTTGTCCGGCTTGATCTCCAAGCCAAGCCTTTCATAGATTTTCTTCACGAGCTTTTCAACTTTTTCCGGCTCATACTTTATAAAAATGCTGTCGGTGTCGCCGTAAACGACCGTTAAGCCCTCCTCCTCAGCCATTTTTATAGCCGTCTGAATGGTGTGTCTACCCCAAGCCGTAGCAGCCTCTGCGACGGGTTTCATGTACCATCTTGCACCAATCCAACCCGCATAACCATAAGACGCGTTCGTTATAACTTTGACAGCTTTCTGCCTAGCATCTAAAACGCGGTATTCAACGCTGTCAGGCGGACAACACTTCATTTTGGCGCGAACCTCGTTTCTCACGGCTATAAGATGCGACAAAACCTCCTTATAGAATCCCGGAGGCTCTTTCCTAAACCGGTGCCCAACCTCGGGCGCCTCGTAAACGCCGCATGGTGGAACCGGCTCTTTCGGAGCCACGTATGTGTCCGGCGAAAGGTTGTAGGCTATCATAAGGTTTGGATACATGGATGCAAAGTCCAAAACAGCAATGTTCTCGTGCAGTCCCGGCTTCGGGCTAAGCACAATGGCGCCTGCATACGGTCTATAAGGCTGTTCAACTCTCTTTGGCACAAGCTCTCCAATTTTGTGAGCATGCTTTATCAAGAACCATTCTACACGGAAGCCAACCGCCGCCGTTCCAATGTGGTCCAGAGGTAAGCCCACAAGACTTGAAAGTTGCATGGCAAAATCCAAGATTGCGTTGGTTATTCCCATAATGCAGCGGGTGTTTTCCATTGAGAATTTCTTCAAAACCTCGCGTCTGCTTTTGTCGTCCCAGTAATCGGCAAAATCCACATCTTCGATTAAAACGCGGTCCTCAAGACTCATAACACCCAAATAATCCGCCAAATTCTCCAAGGTTTTAACTTTCACGTCTGGAAACTCGTCGGCAAAATCGAAAAGGTCCACGTTTGCCCTCCCGGTGATTGAAACATGTCCATAAACGCTCGTGTGCGGCTCCGTTCCAGCCCGGTCGATGGATAAGCGCACCCCAAGCCTTTTGCACCGCTCGTTTAGGTAAGCCCAATCCTGCCTGTTTACGCCGAAGCCAACGATAACGTCTGGGTCAAAGCTACACACGTATTGCATGAAAGCTTCCAGCACGGGCTTGTCGTCTCTGTCCTCACCAGCCAAGAATTGCCTTTCCTCACCGCTATTGGTAGCAGTCGAAATTATGACAACGGGGTTCCTGTCGGGCTTCGGCGCCCCCTCACGACTGTAGCATATCATCGAGAAACCCAATATTCGCAGGTTTGGGACATCCACTTTCTCTATAAACCTTGGGGAAGACTTTGCCAAGTAAACCTTGTCAACCTTAACATTAGGCACCTCAACTTCTCCTTCAACCTCAACTTCATGCCAACTACATGGGACAACCCCGTTATCGATTAAATACCGCATGGAATATCTAATGTCATCTTCAAAACATTCCTCGACACCATCCATCTTCTGCAAAGCCTTAGCATACTTCGCAACTAAATCCGGGTCTTTACAGTAAACTTTCAAAGCCTTTACAGGCTTGCCAAAAAACCGCTTCTCAACAGGCTCAACCCTAACGATGAACGGATACAACGCCTTCCTAGACATAACCTCGTCTGCAAGCCTAACAGGGTCAAAGCCTTCTTTAACCGCAGCGTAAAAATACGTGAGAAAACTCTTGTCGATGATTAGAACCCTTTTTCCAGAATCGTCAACCCCCCAAAGCCAAACTTCAGGTTCATGATTTTTAACTTCATAATTTACATCTAACAACCAAAACGCAACTTTCACGGAACCCTCACCATAACAAAATTCGATTAAGCATCCTTTAAACTTTAACAATAAAAGGAGAATGGCGGGTCCGCCGGGATTTGAACCCGGGATCTCCGGCTTAGAAGGCCGACGCGCTTTTTGGATCAAGCCTTATAGGCTTTATTGTCCAAGCTGCGCCACGGACCCTCCGCCAATTTTCTAAAAAAGCTGAATACAGCTTTACCTAATAAACCTTGACCGTGAATGGAAAATTTTTCCTTAAAGCTTAAAAAGTGTGTTTTCTTTCTAGTATAACTGGGGGAGGCTCTTGTCTGAAATTAGGGTTGGGGAGATCCCCATACCCCTTGCGAATTATGTCTTCCTCATAAGATATCGTAGGTCCCCCTATTACGATATTGTTCAACACCTTCTAAGGGAGATGGAGCTCCATTATGAGATGGCTGGCCGAGGCTCCGAAGTGATTTATACGATTAATCCTAGAATGCTGCAGGAGGAAATTGAGGAGAAGATTAGAAGCGAAAAGGTTACAACGGTTAACATTTGCCGCACAATTTTAGCCCTTCTATACGGATGTAAACTTCGCGAAGGCGAAGATTTTTACGTCACAACCACAAGCGGTGGCAGAAAAAATTACCACATTAAAGTTAACAGCAGAACACTAAGCCTCATGAGAAGTTTCCTATGACATTTGGCTATTCTATGTAGATGGCTGGCCGAAGTGGTCTAGCTAGACGCGCCTTACTTTTTGGGTCGTAACGTTGAGGTTCGTCCTCTTCAAAGATGGCTATTTCCGCGTTTAATTCGCTTCTTAGAAAGTCTTCAGCCTCCCTTAAAACTTGCTTTTCATTTATTTGTCCAATCATTATTAGTCTCTGTTTCTTTTCAGCTGGAATTTGGTTAACTTCTTCTATGATTCTGTTAATAAAATCTGCAAGTTCCTTAGCCTTTGACTTAAATTCCGAGTTTTTTAGCAACTCCATCATCAGTGTGCTTTGCGTGATTTTGCCTTCCATGGACTTGTTTAACGCCATTAGATAGACGTCCCATTTCCACGGTGCCGCCGTGTAATAGAACACTTTTTGTGGTTTCGTCTTCGTAGCCCTTGATATGTTGCGGGTGTCCTCCAGAACCTCCATTATCAAGGCTTCGCTTTCTTCGGCTTTTATGTCGACTTTTGTTTCGTCCGGTTTAGGCCATGGTGCTAGTGACGCAAAGCCCCCGCAACCCATGATTTCCCATAGTTCCTCGCTTGTGTGAGGGGCAAAGGGCGCCAGCATTAGCGCTTGGGTTTTCAAAACTTCTTTGACTATGCTTGTTCTTGTTTTCCCACAGTTTTTTACGCGTTTCTGATACCATTGAAGGTCTTGATCTAGCTCGAACAAGATTGTTTGGATGGCTTTGCGTACTTCCAGCTTTTCCATGGCTTCTGTTGCCTTTTTAATGTGATTTTGCAAACGGCTCAACATCCACTTGTCTATGGTTGTCAATGCTTCATCGGCTCTTTCCGTTTCGGCATTCCCAACAGTCTCCGTGGTTTGCACGACGAGTCTGTAAAGCTTCTCTAATTTTTCCCGCATTGCCTTCGCAACGGCTGGACTGAAATCCGCGTCCTGTAACAGCTCGGCAGTAGCTAGCACGCTTAGCCTTATGGGGTCTGCCCCATAAGCGGCAAGACCTTCTCGTAGAGGGATGATGTTGCCGAAGGATTTGCTCATTTTTGCGCCTTCCATGGTGACGACGCCGTTTGTCACTATTTGTCTGGGCCAAAGCTCTTCGGGAAATATGGCTACATGGTTAAATATCATAAAAGTCAAATGGTTTGGGATGAGTTCATGGGCTGAATGTCTGCTGTCTAATGGGTAGAAGTATAGGAATTCCCGTCGCATGGCCTCGAGAACTTTTTGGTTTATCCCTGTTTTTTCAGCTATTTGCTGGGCGTTTCCAATTCCTAGAAAAATATAATCAAAAACTTCGTCTGTAAGTTGGTCTGGTTGAATGTTGTGCTCTTTTATGTGATGAGCTATGGTATAGTAGGCCATGTAAATTGTCGAGTCCGAAAGAGACTCAATTATCCAGTCTGGATCCCACGGCAGTCTTGTTCCCAAGCCGGATTTTCGGGCGCATGCCTTCTCATGCAACCAGTCTATCACGTACCTATACTGGACACGCAGTTCCTCTGGGTAAATTCTCATTTTTTCTAGACATTTGTGGGCTAGGGCTTTCCATTCGGGGTTGCCATAGTCTATAAACCACTGGTCTTCAAAGATTTTAACGACACATTCGGCGCCGCAGCGGCATTTAACCGGCCTATTTAGAAGCTCGTACATTGTTGTGGCTTTTCCAGAAGCCATCAAGTCCCGCTTTACCCTTTCTTTTGCTTCAGCCACCGGCATGCCAGCGTACTTGCCAGTATTCGCCTTCATTTTGCCGTTGTGAAACTCGTGCCTGTAAACCTCCCTCGTAGCGTCCTCAAGCTTGGGATCCGTCTGCTCTTGTATACCCATCCGTTTTACAACGTCAGCGGCTGGGACTTCAGAGTAGCCGGGAACTTCGATTATTGAAATAGCGTTAATGTTCTTTACAACATCCACTTGAAGCTTATAATCCGTCAACTTTGATGGTTCGCTCTTCAAGTTTTCCAGAGCCACATAGTCGTAGGGGGCGTGTCCCGGCACAGACATGACCACGCCTGTCGCGTTTTTGGGGTCAACGAAGTCTGCAGGTAAAATGTAGATTTCATCGCCAGTGGCGGGGTTTTCAACAGTTTTGCCCACAAGCTCTTTTCCGGAGAGGCTTTCAAGAACCACCACTCGACGGTTTTGGTATGTCAGTTTTTCAGCACAATCCCGGCTTATTATCCAATTTTCACCGTCAACAACAGCCTTCACATATTCAGCCTTTGGGTTAACCCAAATGTTTGTGACGCCGAAAACCGTTTCTGGACGCAGTGTAGCCGTGGGCAAAATCCATTCGCCATGCTTGAACTTTATTAGTGTGAACTCACCTATTTCTGGTTCCACGTCGCCTTGGGTGTCGTGCTGTCCCACGGGGTTGCCGTCTTTTGGGCACCAGCCGACAGGGTGGCTTCCCCGTTTAATGTAGCCTTTTTCGCGGAGCTTGTGGAACTGCCATTCTATGAAGCGGTTGTAATGGGGATCCACGGTTGTGAATTCGCGTCTCCAGTCTATGGAGTAGCCTATCCGCTTCATGCCCTCCTTAATCTCTTCATGGAAGTAGCGCGCCATGCGGAGGGGTTCTGTCAACTCCTTCAGTTTTTCCTTTGGAACCTTGTAAATGTTTACAAAGTCTTTTATCAGTTCTTGGTCGTTTTCCGCCAAGCGTTTCGCCATAGCCAAAACCGGTGTTCCAGTGTAGTGGAAAGCCATGGGCAGTAGCACGTTGTAGCCTTTCATGCGCATGTATCTTGCGTAGGCGTCAGCCAAAGTGTAGGTTCTAGCGTGGCCTATGTGCTGCGGAGAGTTCGGGTAAGGATAAGCCACCGTTATATAGAACTTGGGCCTCACCGGGTCTGGATTTGCCTCGAAAATTCTTGCTTCTTCCCAGCGTTTCTGCCATTTTTCCTCAATTTTTCTTAAAAATTCCATAAAGTCTTCTGAGCTGTCGCGAGGAGTATTAAATGTTTTGTTTTGAGAGATTGAGAACGTAATCCCTCAATCCAAGCACCGCCCTTTAAATAATGCAGAGCCCACATTAAACCTTTACTCTTTACGGCTAAATGCTGACTGAAAAATATAGGGGGACTAGCCCTATTGGCTGGTTTTCAGCCCAAAAATACATGAAATTTGATGGAAATAGCCGGACTAGATTTGAAGTTTTTCTCTAATGTTTTTGCGTTTCTCTTCGGCCAGTGGTCCGAACTTTTTGATTCTATCCGTGAACATGGTGAATAGTTCTGCAGCTTTCTTGTAGACTGGCAGCGGCACATAACTGTACCTTAAACGCATGGTTTCTATTCCGAAAGTTGCCAATTCTTTGCCCATGTCTATCATGCGTTTTTTGGTGAACTTCTCGTCTATTTCCTCGCTTCCTTCAATGACTAGGACGCCGTCTGCTCCGTAAGCAAAAGCCGTCAAAATATGCTTCTTTCCAAGAATGGCGGTGGTTGGGACAGCTACTATGCGAACATTTTCCGGGTAATTGGCGCGGTCAAGCCCCAAAAAGTCCACGCCGGTATAGCCCACATTTTTGTCCACAAAGGCGATTATTCGAACTTCTTGCGGTGTTTTGTCCGCCAGCAAGCCTCTTATGGTGGCGGTTATCTGCCTCGAAGTTGCATTCTTAAAGTCTATAGCCTCCTTCGGGCATACTGGTATGCAAGCGCCACAACCTGTACATTGGAATGGGTCAATTTTTGCTTTGCCTTCTTGCATTGTTATGGCGTTCACGGGACAAATTTTTACACATTCGCCGCATCCATTACAAAGCTCAGTTATGACGAAGGCTTTCTCAGGGCTTGTTGTCACATAATCGCTTTTTAGGAATAGGGCTGCCCTCGCCGCCGCGCCTAAAGCATCTGAAACCGTGTCCCGTACATCTTTGGGGCTTAGGGCACAACCGCAAGCAAATATTCCAGTAACCAGCGAGTCCACGGGGTCTAGTTTGGGGTGCTTTTCGGTTACGAAACCATCCTCGCCCAGTGAAACCTTCAATTTTTCAGCCAGCTCCTTTAAGCCGTCCGGTGGAACCATGGGCGTTGCCAAAGCCACCATGTCATACTCGTCTTCGCGAACCTCGCCAGTTAGCGTGTCCTCAGCCTGCACAACAAGTTTCCCGTTGCTGCTGTTTTTCCAAACTTCTGCCACCTTACCGCGGATGAAGACGACGCCGGCTTCTTGGTCTCGCCAGTACAGGTCTTCATAACCCTTCCCAGTAGCCCTAATGTCCGTGTAGTAGATTGTAACGTCTATTCCAAGCATTTTCTTAAGCACAAAAGCCTGTTTTAAAGCGTACATGCAGCATATTCGACTGCAGTATGGAATGTGGTTTTTGTCCCTTGAACCTGCGCAGAGAACTATTGCGATTTTGCGGACGTCGCTTCCATCCGCCCTCTTAACATAGCCGCCAGTTGGTCCGGTAGCCGATGTAAGTCTTTCCAAGTCCATCATTGTAACAACATCTTTGTAAATGCCGTAGCCGAAGTTTTCAAGTTTTCGTGCATCGTAAAGCTTGTAGCCCGTAGCCAGAATGATGGCGCCAACGTTCAACTCAATAATTTTTCCAGTGTCGTTCAGGTTTATGGCTTTCGCCGGGCAGAACTGCTCACACTTTCCACACTTCGTACACGCATTAAAGTCTATGGCATAGGCAGATGGGACGGCTTGGGGAAACTCTATGTAGGCGGCTTTCCGCTGCGACAAGCCCTCATTAAACTCGTCTGGCACAGTTACGGGACAAACCTTGGCGCAGACGCCACAACTTCGGCATTTCTCAACATCTACGCCTCTTGGCTTCATGAAAACTCGAACTAGATAGTTTCCGGGTCTTCCGCTTACGTCTTGCACTTCAGCGTAGGTGAGTAGATTCACGTTGGGGTTCCTCCCAACCTCAGCCATTCTAGGCGTCAAAATGCACTGGGCGCAATCTAATGTTGGAAAAACCTTTGTGAGCTTCGCCATGTTTCCGCCTATGCTGGGTTTACGCTCTACAAGGTGAACCTTATACCCCAAATATCCAAGCTGTAGGGCAGCCATTATGCCGGCTATGCCACCTCCTATTATGAGGATTTCCCGCGAGCCTTTCTCGCTTATCATTTCTAGAGGTTCAAGCTCAAGGCTGCGTTCATATCCGCCCCGTATGAGGCTTATGGCTTTTCGTGTGGCTTCGGGATTAGGCTTTGGACCATGAACCCACGAATCCTGCTCCCTTATGTTTACGAACTCAAGCATGTATGGGTTTAACCCAGCCCTTTCCAAAACGCTTTGAAATGTTGCAAGGTGCATTCTAGGCGTGCAAGAAGCCACCACAACTCTGTCAAGATTCTCTTTTTTAATGGCTTCTGCAATCATTTCTTGAGCTGGCTTTGAACACAAGTACTTGTGGTATTTGGCTACAACGACATTTTCCCAGTTTTTAACCGCGTCCACAACTGCCTTAACATCAACAACGTCTCCAATATTGCCGCCGCACTCGCACACGAAAATGCCTATGCGCGGTGTTTTCTTTGCTCCCTTAACTTCTCCTAACATGGAGTTGATATCTCCAGTTGCATGGTTGTTTAGTCCTCTTAAGAGGAAAATGCTTTTAAAATCTTGCTCTAAACCTTCATGGAAAGTGATGTAAAAGATGAATGTTCAAGAACTCATTCAAAAGCATAAACTTTTGGAGTGCATCCAATGTGGCACATGCACCGGAAGCTGTCCAGTTGCTAAAAAAGCAAACCTCAACATCAGAAAATACATGCGGGAAGTTTCAGCCCTTGGCAGGCTTACGGTTCACCCGCCAAACGAGCTGTGGAGCTGCACAACATGTTCCACATGTGGCGTGCGTTGTCCAAAGGACTTGAACCCCTATGAGTTTCTGATAGACATTCGGAGCATGGCGGTTGAAGAGGGGCAAATAGCGCCGACCATAAGAGACGCCCTTGAAAGCATTTTCAAAAATGGAAACCCGTGGGGGCGAATTCGCGGCAAACGCACTGAATGGAGTCAAGGGTTAAATGTTAAACATGTCTCCCAAGGAACCGAAGTCCTATATTATGTTGGCTGCACGCCCGCCTATGACCCGCGAGTTCAAAATGTGGCGCGAAGCCTTGTGAAATGTTTTGAAGCAGCTGGCTTAAATTTCGGAGTTTTGGGCGAAGAGGAGAATTGCTGTGGAAGCGAAGTCTACGGGATGGGGGAAAAGGGTCTCTTCGAGTTTCTTGTTGAAGAAAACATGAAAACATTCAGTAAATACGGCGTCAAACAACTTGTCACAAGCTGTCCACATGGCTTCCACGCCTTTAAGAACAGATATAACCAAACAAGCTTTGAGCCGCTGCACCACACGCAGCTTCTAGCGAAGCTCATTGAAACTGGGAAACTCGCGCCAACCAAAGAGTTAGGTAAGAAAGTCATATATCACGACCCATGCTATCTTGGCAAACAGAACAACGTTTACGATGAGCCCCGCAAGGTTATTGAAAACATTAAGGGCGTGACACTACTCGAGTTTGACCGCTCAAGAGGTAGAAGCCTGTGCTGCGAAGGCGGAGGCGGCAGAATGTGGGTTGATATTCCAGGACCGCGTTTGGCTGAAGCCCGCGTCAAAGAAGCCGTTGATGCTGGAGCCGATGTTTTGGCTGTGGCGTGTCCCTTCTGCATGCTGACAATGGAGGACGCGGTTAAAACAACGGGCAACGAGGGTAAAATCCAGGTTTTGGACGTGGCTGAGCTGCTTGCATTAGCTTTATAACGCCTTCAAGCCCTCTACAATGTTTTGAGGCTCGAATGCATGAGCGAACTTGACGAAGAAGATGAGACTGTTTATTACTGTATGCTTTGTGGGAGAAGAATTTCAAGGGAGGAGTATGAAATGTTCGACGGCATGTGCCAAGAATGCTATGAGATAGAGATAGACGAAATGGACTATGAGGATGAATATGAGGACGACTGATGGAGGGGAGAATTCTTGGAAACATGGGACTTAATAATAGTTGGCGCTGGACCAGCTGGTTTAACGGCTGGGATCTACGCCGCACGGAGCGGACTAAAACCCCTAATCATTGAAGAGAAGATTGCCGGCGGAACTGTTGGAGACGCTCCAGTGATTGAGAACTATCCGGGTTTTGAAAGTATAAGCGGCGCAGAACTAGCTCAAAAGTTTGTGGCGCAATGCCGAAAACTGGGAGCAGTTATCCACGAGTTTGAAAAAGTTGAGACTTTAGACTTAAAGGGCGAAGAAAAGATTGTAAAAACGGACAAGGGCGTTTACAAGGCTAAAGCTGTAATCATCGCTTCTGGGTCAAGCTACAGCGAGTTAGGCGTACCTGGCGAGAAAGAATTCAAGGGTAGAGGCGTAAGCTACTGCGGAGTCTGTGATGGTCCCTTGTTTAAGGGTAAACGTGTTCTAGTTGTTGGAGGCGGCAACTCCGCTGTGGTGACAGCCCTTTATCTATCGGAGCTTGCCTCAGAAGTTAAAGTTGTCCATAGGCGGGACACCTTCCGTGCCGAGGAAGCCCGTGTTAAAGCTCTGCTTGGAAAAAGAAATGTTGAAGTTTTCTG
Organism: Candidatus Bathyarchaeota archaeon; assembly: GCA_018396875.1. Classification (GTDB taxonomy): domain Archaea; phylum Thermoproteota; class Bathyarchaeia; order Bathyarchaeales; family Bathycorpusculaceae; genus DRVP01. The sequence goes on along the minus strand of JAGTQG010000027.1, from coordinate 7,016 downwards.
GAACACTGAAGTCAAGGAGATCAAGGGTGCAAACATTGTTGAAAAGGTTGTTTTATACAACGCCAAAACTATGGAAACCTTTGAGTTGCCAGTTAACGGCGTCTTCGTTCAAGTTGGAGAAATTCCAAACAGTAAACTCGCCAAGGAAGCAGGCGTTGAAGTTGATGACCACGGCTACATCATTGTGGATGTTCGTCAGAGAACAAACATACCCGGAGTTTACGCCGCTGGAGACGTTACAAACCATCCGGTGAAACAGGTTGGGACTGCTGTGGGGCAGGGGATAACTGCCGCCCTAGAAGCTTACGGCTATATTCGGCGACCATATTATTATAGGCAATAAATACGCCACTTTTGCTCCAAAAATATTATATTGCTCGCATTGTTATTCTTCAAAATTTCAGTTAAAGTCGCGGAAATGCTTCGGAGAAATGTTGAATGGACGAGGAACAAACGGTTGTAGTAAATATAAACCAAGATTATTGTAGCCGTTGTTCAATATGCCATTCAGTGTGCCCCTACGAGGCTGTAAGGCGTGATCCAGAAACGGGCAGAGTGGAAATTGACGTGCAAAAATGTCAGGTTTGCGGCATATGCTACAGTGCTTGTCCCAGTTTCGCCATTGAAATCCTATATTACGACTACAACAGCTTAGTTGGGTATGTTGAAGAATTGCGAAACAAGACTAGCGCGGAAACCATTGTACTCATGTGCCGTGGGAATTCTCCGTCAACCCGTGAAGTTGAAGAAATTTTAACGGAGCAAGGCTTAAGCTTGAAGAACTATATTCCACTTCGTTTGCCGTGTTCTGGAAGGGTTCCCACAGAGTTCATCTTTAAGGTGTTGGGTTTAGGTGTTAAAAACGTTGTTTCAATTCAATGCGAGGATTTGTTCTGCCGCTTCAAAGAGGGCACAAAAATCAATACTAGGCGCCTTTTTTTGGGTAGAAAGGTTCTTGAAGAGCTTGGCTTTGCCAAAGACGCTATTAGGGTTGTTAAGTATTCGCGGAAAGTTGTCTACGACACGTTGAAGTGTGTGGGCTGCGACAAATGCGTCTTCATATGTCCCTACAAGGCAATAGAGGCGGACCACTTTGCAACGCCCAAGATTCTCTACGATTATTGCATGGGATGCGGCGCCTGTGCTTTGGTTTGTCCCCATCACGCTATTCAGCTTAAAGGCTTTGAATTCGAAAACGTTTTGAGGCGTTACTGCGACTCTGCCGTTAGGCTTAAAGCCGAAGGCAAATCGCCGTTAATCCTTGTCTTCTGCTGCCAGTGGTCGGAGTTTTCAGCCCTTGACAATCCAGAGGCTGTGCTGTTTAAGCGGAATGCTGTTACGCTTGAAATACCATGCTTCAAGGCGCTTGACCCGGTGCATGTTGTCAACGCTCTAATGAATGGTTTCGATGGAGTTCTAGCTATTGTTTGCTCTGCCGAGGACTGCAAGCTTCAAGAGGGACGGGACACGGCTGAGAGAAACGTAGCTGTTTTAAAGGACTTTTTGAAAAAGGCTGGGCTTTTGGAGCGATTTGAACTTTTTGAAGCTTCGCCAAGGAACAGTGGCACCTTCGAAAAGAAACTTGACGAATTTATGCGGAAAATTTCAGCATTGCCTTCTTTAAAACCGATGAAGGGGTGTAAGCCATGAAAATGTATGAAATTGTTAGAACCGAGGAGCTTGCGCCAAAAATCAAACTTTTCGAGGTTTTCGCTCCAGAAATAGCCAAAAAAGCAAAGCCGGGACAATTCATAATCGTGATTATAGGCGAAAAAGGCGAAAGGGTGCCCTTGACGATTGCGGGCTACGACGCGGGAAAAGGCACCATAACATTCGTTTTCAATGAGGTTGGCAAAACCACGAGGCAACTTGGCATGATGAAGCCCGGCGAATGCATATGGAACATCACTGGACCCCTTGGAAACCCTTCAGAAATCAAGTATTTCGGCAAAGTCTTATGCGTGGCTGGCGGGGTCATGATTGCGCCAATGCTTTTGCAGGTTAAAGCTTTGCGGGAAGCCGGAAACACCGTTGTGACGGTTATAGGCGCCCGCATAAAGGAACTTCTGTTCTTCAAAGAGGAGATGAAGGCACTAAGTCACAGGCTTTACGTGGCGACAGACGATGGTTCCGAGGGCTACAGGGGCTTAGACTTTCTAAAGGATGTTTTAGCCAGCGAAAAGTTTGACCGTTGCGTCGCAATGGGTCCCGTTGCCATGCTCCAAACGGTTTGCGAGTTAACAAGACCATACAAGATTCCAACCATTGTGACGCTTATGCCCATAATGGTGGACGGCATGGGAATGTGTGGTGTTTGTCGTGTGAATGTTGGCGGGCAAATGAAGTTTGGGTGTGTGGACGGTCCAGAGTTTGACGGGCATATTGTGGATTTTGAGGAGCTTATTAAGCGTCAGCGCATGTTCCTCCCGGAGGAGCGTTTAAGCGCCTTGTTGTGGGAGCTTGGAGGGTGTAGCTGTGGCGGAAAGTGAATCCAAACCCAAAATTAAGAAAAAGGCTGTTCCTATGCCTAAACAGCCGCCTGAAGTGCGAAAGCACAATTTTAACGAGGTGGCTTTGGGCTATACGGAAGAGCAAGCCCTTGAAGAGGCAAGTCGCTGTCTGCAGTGTCCCAAACCGCAATGTGTGAAAGGCTGCCCGGTGGAAATTGACATTCCAGCCTTCATTAAACTGCTTAGGGAAGGCAAATATGAGGAAGGTATAAGGAAGATCAAGGAAAAGAACAGCCTTCCAGCCATTTGCGGACGGGTCTGCCCCCAAGAAGAACAATGCCAAATGATGTGTGTGCTTGGCAAGGTCGGCGACCCCGTTAGCATTGGCAGACTTGAAAGGTTTTTGGCGGACTGGGAAAGAGCCAAAGGCTTTACAATTCCAGAAAAGGCGCCGCCCACAGGCAAAAGGGTTGCCGTTATAGGCGCTGGACCAGCCGGTTTGACCGCTGCGGCTGACTTGGCGAAGCTTGGACATGAAGTGGTTATTTTTGAGGCTTTACATCTTCCAGGCGGCGTGCTTGTTTATGGTATTCCAGAGTTTCGACTTCCCAAAAGCATTGTGCAAGCGGAAGTGGACTACATTAAGAAGCTTGGCGTTGAGCTTAAGCTCGGCTATCTTATTGGCAGAACCTACACGATTCCAGAACTGCTTAAAGACGAGGGATTCGACGCAGTCTTCATTGGGACTGGCGCCGGCTTACCCCAGTTTTTAGGCGTGCCCGGCGAGAACCTCGGCGGAATCTACTCAGCCAACGAATTCCTCATTAGAGTCAACCTGATGAAGTCTTACGCCTTCCCAGAATATGACACGCCAATACGAATTGGAAGGCATGTTGCAGTTATCGGCGGCGGAAACGTCGCCATGGACGCCGCCCGCTCGGCGCTTCGCTTAGGCGCCGAACAAGTCTGCATAGTTTACCGCCGCTCTAGAGAGGAGATGCCAGCCCGCAAAGAGGAGATTGAGAACGCTGAAGAGGAAGGAATAATCTGCAAGTTTCTAGCAGCGCCAACAAGGTTCATCGGCGACGAAAAGGGCTGGGTTAAACAGATGGAATGCATACGTATGGAGCTTGGACCACCCGACGAGTCTGGAAGACGCCGCCCAGTGCCAGTTAAAGGCTCAGAGTTTCTAATGGACGTGGACACCGTCATAATCGCCATTGGACGAACACCAAACCCAATAATCCAACGCACAACAGAGGGCTTAGCTGTCACAAAATGGGGCACAATAGTGACCGACGAAAACGGCAAAACAAGCCTTGAAGGCGTCTACGCAGGAGGCGACATAGTCACAGGCGAAGCAACAGTTATAAGCGCCATGGGAGCTGGAAAAAAAGCCGCTAGAGCTATTCACGAATACTTGATGAGTAAAAAATAAACCAAAAACCTATTCGTTGCTCTTTTCACGTGAAACCAGTCTTTCCAAAGCTTTGATAGTTTCCTCCATTCTTAAGATGTGTTTTTCCATAATACTAATGTGTTTCGCGATATGTTTTCTTTGTTTATCAACCAAGCGTTCATGATGGTAAAGCCCAATTATTTCAATAAATTATTAAAACTATAACAATTACTTCAAGTATTTCGACGATCATCAATTCATAACTCCTTGAAGCTTTATAATACCGTTCATAGCAAAAGTGCTATAAATTTCTTCCAAAATCACGGCATAAAGTTTAATTTTGAGCTGTTAACTTTTCAAGGTGCAAGGGTGCCTCAAGCATGGTTACGACGTATCTTGACAAGATTTTTAATCCTAAAAGTGTGGCAGTTGTGGGTGCCAGCGACGAGGAGGGTTCTGTGGGCTGTGCTTTGATGAAGAATCTTCTTGAATCCGGCTTTGAGGGGGAAGTTTTCCCTGTAAACATTCGGAAAAAGGAGATTTTAGGCGTTAAAGCCTACCAAAGTGTTTTACAGCTTCCTAAAACTGTTGATTTGGCGGTTATTGCCACTCCGGCGAAAACTGTTCCAGAAGTGGTTGAGCAGTGTGGAAAGGCTGGAATAAAAGGGTTAATCATCATTAGTGCTGGTTTTAAGGAAATCGGCCCGGAAGGCAAGGCCTTGGAGGACAAGATTCTCGAGATTAAACAGAAGTATGACCTGCGCATTATTGGACCTAACTGTTTGGGGATTATACGTCCAAGCATACGCTTAAACGCCACGTTCATTAATAAGATGCCCCGTCCTGGCAACGTCGCCTTCATAAGCCAGAGCGGAGCCCTCGGCACAGCCATACTGGACTGGGCTGTTCACGAGAACATAGGCTTCAGCTACTTCGTTTCCGTGGGCTCGATGATAGATGTGGACTTCGGCGATTTAATAGACTATTTCGGAACAGACCCGAAGACCCGTAGCATCCTAATGTATGTGGAGGGCATAACCAACGCCCGCAAATTCATGAGCGCCGCCAGACACTTCGCAAGAACAAAACCCATAATCATTGTTAAGGCTGGAAAATACGGCGAAAGCGCAAGGGCGGCAGCATCCCACACTGGCTCGCTTACAGGCGAAGACGACGTTTACGAAGCAGCCTTCAAACGGGCTGGAATAGTGCGAGTTGAAGAAATAGCTGACCTATTTAACTGCGCCGAAGTCTTGGGCATGCAGCCCCTGCCAAGGGGGCCAAATCTGGCGATAATAACCAATGCTGGCGGTCCCGGAGTGATGGCCACCGACGCCATCATAGGCATGGGTGGCAAACTTGCAAAGCTTAGTCCTCAGACAATGGACTACCTCAACAGTGTTCTCCCACCATACTGGAGCCACGGAAACCCCGTAGACATCCTTGGAGACGCGAGGGCGGATCGATATAAGGCTGTTTTGGACGCTGTTTTAAACGACGAAAATGTTGACGGAATCCTTATAATCTACACGGCTCAAGCGGTGGCTGATCCCGTTGAAATCGCCAAAAGCATTGTGGAGCTTATTAAAAACAAGGGGCAAAGAGGCAAAACCATACTAACCTCCTTCATGGGGAAAAAAGACGTTGAAGAGGCAAACCTAATACTCAACGCCAATGAGATTCCCACCTTTTCCACACCTGAACAAGCGGTTAAAACATACCTGTACATGTACAAGTACAAGCGAAACCTCGAGCTTCTCTATGAGACTCCTGAAGAACTGCCCGTCGACGTTTCTCCGCCTAAACTGCCTATAATGGCTATTTTGAGGAATGCGGCTATTGAAAATCGTGAAGTGTTGACGGAGTTTGAAGCCAAAAAGATTTTGGAGTTCTACAATATCCCAGTGGTTAAGACTTATGTGGCTAGGGATGAGGATGAAGCTGTTGCCATAGCCTCTCGGATAGGCTATCCGGTGGTTCTAAAGATTCTCTCACCCCAAATAATCCACAAGACGGATGCGGGCGGTGTAGCTTTAGACCTTAAAAGCGAAGATGAAGTTAGGGAAGCCTTCCGAACTATAATAAAAAATGCGAAGAGATACAACCCCAATGCTGAAATCCTAGGTGTAACCGTTCAACCCATGATTAAGAAGCGTGGTGTTGAGGTTATTCTTGGCTCGAAGAAGGACATAGTCTTCGGTCCCGTCATCATGTTCGGCATGGGCGGCGTGGGCGTGGAGTTATTCAAAGACTACTCTGTGGGTCTGCCGCCGCTGAACCAGACCTTGGCTCGGCGTATGATGGAGGAGACAAAAGTCTATCAGCTTCTGAAAGGCTTCAGGGGGATGCCTCCAGCCAACATCAAACGCCTCGAAGAAGTCATGGTTTTGTTCTCGCATCTACTCATAGATTTTCCGCAGGTAAAGGAGGTTGACATAAACCCGCTTGTAGTGGATGAGAAGGATGTTATAGCCATCGACGCCCGCATAATAATTGACAAGGAACTTGTTTTCAAGAAGGTGGAGCCTCACCAGCACTTGGTAATCAGCCCATACCCCAAGAAGTATGAGACCTTGTGGAAGATGCGGGACGGCAGAACAGTGCTTTTAAGGCCGATAAAGCCGGAAGATGAACCTTTATGGCTTGAAATGTTCCAAAACTGTTCTGAGGAGTCTATCCGCTATAAGCTGTTCCAGACGCTTAAGCACATGCCCCACGAGGTTAGAGTGCGCTACTGCAACATAGACTATGACCGCGAAATAGCCATAGTCGCCGAACTAACAGAAAACGGCAAAAGAAAAATTATTGGAACAGCCCGAGTGAGCATAGATCCAGACGGAAAAAGCGGCGAATTAGCCTTTCTAGTGGCAGATCCATGGCAAGGACTAGGCTTAGGAACAAAACTCGTGGATTACGTAGTTGAAATATGCAAAGAAAGAGGCCTAGAAACAGTATACGCCTTCATGGTTCCAGACAACCTCAAAGCCATAGAGCTCATGAAAAAATTCGGTTTTACATTGAAATATACGGAGGAAGGTGTGATAAAAGGAACCCTGAACCTAAAAGAAGAGGGCCAGCAAACGAAAGCGGAAGAGAAGGCTTTAACATCTAAAATGGCAGAAAAGCAAATGGAATTAAAAGAAAAAGAGGCTCTCACAGGTTAAGGC
>JAGTQG010000026.1 GCA_018396875.1 Candidatus Bathyarchaeota archaeon | reverse complement strand
TCCGCTATAAGCTGTTCCAGACGCTTAAGCACATGCCCCACGAGGTTAGAGTGCGCTACTGCAACATAGACTATGACCGCGAAATAGCCATAGTCGCCGAACTAACAGAAAACGGCAAAAGAAAAATCATCGGAACCGCCCGAGTGAGCATAGATCCAGACGGAAAAAGCGGCGAATTAGCCTTCCTAGTGGCAGATCCATGGCAAGGATTAGGCTTAGGAACAAAACTCGTGGACTATGTCATAGAAATATGCAGAGAACGGGGTCTGGAAACAGTCTACGCCATAATGGTTCCAGATAACCTTAAAGCTGTAGAGCTTATGAAGAAATTCGGTTTCACTTTAAGGTACACGGAGGAAGGCGTAATCAAGGGAACATTAAAACTAAAAGAGGAAACTCCGCTAACCCCCGCAGGGATGCCTTCAGAAATCTGTGAAGAGGCTTCGAAACCAGCGGGCAAAGAAGCTGAAATGGTTTCAACAAGCTAGCCTGCTGAAACCTTTTTTGCTCGTTCTGACTTGCGCTGTTCTTCAGTTGTGTTTGAATTACGTTTAGTAAAACATATTTTCTATCTATCCAAATAAGCTAAATTTAAATTATAGATGCCGCAATAATTTAGCTTCATTAAATTTGCACATGTCTGGTGGGCAAAATGAGGGGACCTCAAAAACTGAAGTTTGCCTTTTACTGGGCGGCAAGCTGTGGCGGCTGCGAAATTGCTGTTTTGGACATTAACGAGAAAATCTTGGATGTGGTGCAAGTTGCCGACATAGTGTTCTGGCCCGTCGCCATAGACATCAAATATAAGGATGTGGAAGCTACGCCGGACAAAAGTATAGATGTGTGCTTCTTTAACGGTGCCATCCGCAACAGCGAACAAGAGTACATGGCGAGGCTCCTTAGGCAAAAGTCAAAAGTGCTTGTGGCCTTCGGCTCCTGCGCCTGCGACGGCAGCGTCGTCGGCTTAGGCAACTTATGGAACCGCGAGAAAATCTTCGAAAGAGCCTACTTTGAAACGCCTTCAACACGAAACCCGGAGCGCACAACACCCCAAACAAGCTTAAAAGTACCACAAGGCGAGCTTGAACTTCCAGAGTTCTACGACACCGTTAAAACCTTGGCGCAAACCGTGGACGTGGACTACTTCATTTCAGGATGTCCGCCTCCAGTTCCAAGAATAATCGAAGCTTTAGATGTCATTTTAAGCGGGAGGCTTCCACCTAAAGGCTCTAGCTTCCTGCTAAACAAGTCTGTCTGCGACGAATGCCCGAGGGAAAAAAAGGACCGCAAGATCACGCAAGTAAAACGGATCTATGAAATAGACGATGACTTTAAAACATGTTTCCTAGAACAAGGCGTAATCTGTATGGGCCCAGCCACAAGAGGTGGGTGCAGCGCCCAATGTTTAAAGGCGAATATACCGTGCACCGGATGTGGTGGCCCAGCACCCCGAGTGGAAGATCAAGGTGCCGCCATGATTAGCGCTTTTGCCTCTATAACCGCAGATCCAAAGGTTATAGAACAAGTTGTCGATCCCATCGGAACTTTTTACAAGTATTCCTTGGCTAACTCGATCCTGCGGAGGAGGGTGATGCGGTGAAAGAGATTGTTATAAACCCAATCACAAGGCTTGAAGGCCACGGCAAAATAACCATATTCCTAAACGAGGAAGGAGACGTGGATGAGGCTTACTTCCAAGTTCCCGAACTTCGCGGCTTTGAAAAGTTCTGTGAAGGACGCAGAGCCGAAGACTTGCCCATCATAACAACACGTATATGCGGTGTCTGCCCAGTAGCCCATCACATGGCCAGCGCCAAAGCTTTAGATGCCGCCTTCAACGTTGAACCTCCGGAACCGGCTAAAAAACTCCGCGAACTTATGTACTGCGGATACTACCTCTACGACCACACGCTCCACTTCTATTATCTTGGTGGACCGGACTTTGTGGTTGGACCGGATGCACCGCCGGAAAAACGCAACGTTTTAGGCGTCATCGAAAAGGCTGGCCTAGAAATTGGCAAGGAGGTTATAAAGCATAGGGCCTACGGCCAAAAAATAACAGAGATTTTAGGCGGTAAGGCAACCCATCCGGTGAGTGCGTGCATCCCCGGAGGCTTTGCAAGACCCATATCTGAGGAGGAACGCCGAGAAATTGAGCGTATGGTGAGAAGTTGCCTCGAGTTCGCCAAGTTTTCGCTGAAGCTTTTCGACGATATTGTGCTTAAAAACAGCGCCTACGTGGACCTTATTAAGAGCGAGGCTTACACGCTGCGCACTTATTACATGGGTTTGGTGGACAAAAACAATAAGGTAAACTTCTACGATGGAAACGTTCGCGTAGTAGACCCAAATGGACGGGAATTCGTCAAGTTCACCCCAAGAGATTACTTAGACGTCATAGAAGAACGCGTGGAACCATGGACCTATGTGAAGCTTCCCTACCTAAAGAAGGTTGGATGGAAAGGCTTCATAGACGGACCCGACAACGGCGTCTACCGTGTTGGACCGCTTGGAAGGCTTAACGCTGCGGATGGCATGGCAACCCCCCTAGCCCAAGCCGAGTATGAGCGCATGTACGCCACCCTAGGCGGGAAACCAGTCCACAACACGTTGGCCTACCATTGGGCTAGGCTTATTGAGCTTTTATACGCGGCTGAACGCGCCTTAGAGCTGGTAACCGACCCAGAAATAACAAGCACCAACATCCGCAATAAGCCAGGCAAGCCCGGCGAAGGCGTGGGTATAGTTGAAGCTGCACGGGGGACACTTATACACCATTACCAGTTGGACGAAAACGCCTTAGCCAAAAAGGTCAATTTGATTGTGGCTACTACGCATAATGTGCCAAGTATATGCATGTCAATTAGGGATGCAGCTAAGGGCTTAATTAGGAAGGGCAAAGTCACCGATGGCATATTGAACATGGTGGAGATGGCTTTCCGTGCTTATGACCCATGCTTCGCGTGTGCAACACACTTTGCTGTGGGCCAGATGCCCTTGGAAGTGGAGATTTATGACAGCGAGAAAAGGCTCATTCAAAAAATTAAGAGGTGAAAGGTATGGAAGAAGTTAAAGTGGGAGTTTTCCTATCTGACTGCGGTGGACAAATCGCCAAAATCCTAGACTTTGAAGCCCTAACAAACTTTGTGAAAACTGTTCCGGGAGTTACGCTTGTCGCTCGAGGAAGCGAGTTCTGGAGAGGCCAAGGTCTCCAAACAATAGTGGACGCCGTTAAAACCAAAAAAATAAACCGTGTGGTTGTAGCGGAAGCAGTTCCAAAAATAAGCGAGGTAGCTGTTGCAAAGGCCGTGGAAGCAGCTGGGCTTAACCCGCACCTAGTGGAGGTTTTAGACCTCAAAGACCATTGTGCATGGCCTCATAGGGACACCCCTAAAGAGGCAACCGAGAAAGCCAAAGCGATGCTTTTGGCGGCCATTGAAAAGGCCAAGCTTCTCGAACCGATAGAAAAGGCAGAGTTTCCAGCCGTCAAATCCGTTCTCGTTATTGGCGGTGGAATAGCCGGAATGCAAGCCGCCGAAGACCTGGCTGACATGGGTTTCCAAGTGTACCTTGTTGAGAAAGAGCCGTTTCTAGGCGGTTTAGCCGCTAAAGCAGTGCGTTTCTTCCCAACCGACGACTGCGCTATATGCATTCAGTCTCCAAAGGACCTTGCGGCTGTAACTCAGACTTCAAGGAAATGCGTTTACCGTTCAGGCTTTTCGGAGATTCCGAACCTCAACATTCTGACAAATGCCAAAATAGTGAAAGTCGAAGGGAGCCCCGGCAACTTTAGGGTGACTGTTGAACGGAAACCCCGCTACGTGGACGAGAAAAAATGTGTGGCTTGCGACCTCTGCACAATCGTCTGTCCGGTGGAAGTTCTCGACGAGTATAACGCCAAACTCTCGAAACGAAAAGCCATATACATCAACAAGCCGCTTGTTTACCCGCCAGCCTACGTCATAGACGCTAAAGCTTGCAAGTTCCACGAATGCGCTAAATGCGTGGAAGTTTGTCCGACTAAAGCCATAAACCTAGACCAGAAAACTGAACAGGTGACGCTTAACGTCGGCAGCATTATTGTAGCTACAGGCTTCCGCGAATACGACCCAAGCGTCATCAAAGAATACCATTACGGCGAATACTCCGACGTGGTTACCCATCTGGAACTGGCGAGAATGCTAGATGCCTTCGGACCAACAGGCGGCGTGCCCATCAAGCCTTCAGATGGGCAGCCAGCCAAACGCATAGTTTTCGTGCAGTGTGTCGGTTCAAGGGACAGACGTTGGAACCCCTACTGTTCAAGCATCTGCTGTATGATTTCGCTGAAGCATGCAACCATGATTAAGGAGGCTTTTCCAGATGCGGATGTAACTATCTGCTACATAGACATTCGCACAACGGGCAGGGAACACGAGTACTATTATGAAAGAGCCAGAGATATGGGCGTCAAATTCGTTAAAGGAAGACCTTCCGAAATAGTCCACGACCCAGCCACAAACACTTTGATTGTTGAGGTTGAAGACGAACTGTTGCGGAGGCTTCTTGAGCTTGAAGCCGACTTAGTGGTTTTAGCCACAGCTATGGTCCCATCTGAAGACGCAAAAGAACTCGCGCAAATGTTAGGCATAGAACTTGACCAAGACGGCTTCTTTAAAGAGTATAACGCCAAGCTCAGACCGACTGAAACAAAGCGTAGGGGCATATTTATATGCGGAGGCGCCGTCTTTCCCAAAGATGCTCCGACAACTTCGCTTCACGCCCACTCGGCAGCCGTGAAAGCAGCTAAGTTTCTCATGAACGGTAAAATAGTCAAAGACTTGAAAGTAGCCGTCGTTAATCAAGATTATTGTGGAAACTGCCAATTCTGTCCAGTAACCTGTCCATACGGCGCCATAACACTGGAGCCTAAGGGAGACGGCCACTTTGCTGCAAAGGTTTCAGAGATTCTCTGTGAGGGCTGCGGCGTCTGTGTTGGCACATGCCCGGTGGGCGCCATAGAACTCCGCCACTTAAAGCCAAGCCAAATATCCGCCCAGATAAAGGCGCTCCTGTCCATTAACGGCACTTCTAAACCGCTCGTATTGGCCTTCAGCTGCTCCGAGTGTGGCCACGCAGCCGTTGATTCTTCTGGAATGGCTATGATGAATTATCCAGCTAATGTGCGGGTGCTACGAGTTCCATGCACCGGCGTAATTCAAGTCCAACATATACTTGAAGCCTTCAGGGCTGGAGCTCAAGGCGTCATGGTTGTTGGCTGTAAGCCCGATGGATGCCACTATGAGGTTGGAAGTCAAAAAGCCAAACAGAAAGTGGAAATGGCGAAGAGGCTGCTTCAAGCCTACGGCATAGAGCCAGAACGCCTCGAAATGTTCAACCTAGTCTTCATTGAAGGCGACAAGTTCGCCGAAGCCGCCAAAACTATGACCGAAAAAGTGGAGAAACTAGGCCCACTGCAACTCGCTTAGAAAAGACGAAAATTCAAGGAGAGAAGGCACTATGACTGAAGAAAAACCCCTCGACTTTACGAGGGAGATAACAAGCAGGCTCGGCGGAGAAACCATAACCCACTGCTATCAGTGCGGCACATGTGCCAGCACATGCCCGGTTGCAAGAACGACGGAACGCTATAACCCCCGCCAACTGATAAGACTAGCCCTACTTGGGCAGAGAGATGAGGTTCTTAAGGGCGACACCATCTGGCTTTGCGCCTCATGCTACAACTGCCAAGAGCGCTGTCCCCAAAAAGTCGAAGTTGCAGATGTGATATACGCTTTAAGGAACATGGCCATCCGGGAGGGCAACGTACCAGCCATATACATGGAATTTGCAACCGGACTCATGAGCGAGGGCCGTCTAGCTCCGATATCAAAATTCCTTGAAAAGAAAAGAACTGAGTATGGGCTGCCTCCACTTAAACCAGCAAATGTGGAGGCTCTCAAGATTATATTGGCGGCAACAGGCTTCGACAAAATAATGTTCAAGAAGGAGGGTGCCAGCCCATGACAAGCTATGCCCTTTTCTTGGGTTGCACTATACCCGCCAGACAACCCCACTATGAACTAGCAGCGCGGAAGGCCCTAACAAAACTCGGAATAGAACTTGTGGATTTGGAGGGTGCAACCTGCTGTGCACCTCCACCCATCCAGTCCATAGATCTGGAAACAAGCCTTGCCATAGCTGCCTATAACATCTGCCTTGCAGAAGAGGCAGATTTAAATATCCTCACGTTGTGCACCGGCTGCTTCGAGTCCTTAACAATTGCAAACCGCCTACTAAAAGAAAACCGTGAACTTCGCGAAAAAATAAACAAAATTTTGTCCAACGCTGGAAAAGAGTTCAAAGGAACAAAGGAGGTTAAGCATTACCTACAAGTACTCATGGACGATGTAGGCGTAAATCACCTAAAACAAAATGTTGTTAAACCCCTAAACAACCTTAATGTAGCTGCATTTTCCGGATGCCACCTGCTGAGACCAAGCGAGCTATTGCGGTTTGACGATCCAGAGCGTCCCCGCATATTCGACACTTTAATTGAGGTTTTAGGCGCAAAAAGTATACCATATAAGAACAAACTGCGGTGCTGCGGAGGCCTCCTCAGAGGCTACGCTGACGACATAGCCCTAGCCATCGCGAGAGACAAAATAGTAAACGCCTATAACGCTGGAGCCGACTGCATTTCAACGCTCTGCCCATTCTGCTTTTTAACATTGGATCTTGGGCAAATGCTCATAAAAACCACATATAAGGAGGAATACAATCTGCCAATAATCCATTATGCTGAACTGTTAAGCCTAAGCATAGGCGTAGAGCCAAAAGAGCTAGCTTTAGACTTCCATAAAATAAAAGTGGACAAGGTGCTGGAGAAAATAGGCTGACATAGTTCCAATGCCCATCACATTTTTAAGCTTGAGAAAACATTAAAAGCTCATGTTAAGCATTAGGCTTTGAGGTTTCAAAATGAAAATTACCGCCCTTAAAGAGCACAAGTGTTTCTGCTGTGGTGGAACCATTAAGAAGGGTGAAGAATGCTTTGCTTTCATCGTCAACCCAGAAAATCCAAGCAAAAGCGAGTTCGACGTTATCTACACTTGTGCAAAATGCGCCGAGGAAGAAGCTTGTCGTAGAAGGATTAAGCAGAGAGGCGTAACAGTCTAAACCGCTTCCTTTAATTTTTGTAGTTTACCGTCGTCTTAATCTTAGGGATTTCAACTTCCAACGCTTCATTATTGTTGCACCGCATAACTATGTTTTCGACTTGCAGCTCCTCAACTGGAAGGTCAAGTTTCCAGCAAACATCCTCAACGCATATTCGCAGCCCATCATTAACTTTGTTAACCGTTATTCTATGGTCTCGACAACGGCATTGCATTAAAACCCTAACGTAATTTTCATCTTCAAAAACGTCTATTAAAGGTTCTTCAATATGGGGAAGCGGAATAAAATGTTTAACTGTTGGGCTTTCAAATTTCTCCTCAAACACATACTTCCTCTTTAAGAGTTTCTCCATAGGCTCCAAGGGATTCTCTTCGCCCATTTTTTCTTCCTCTTTGAGGCTTTCCACTAATTTTCTAGCTAAAATTTTGCAGAAGACATCTATGTTTCGCAAGGCTTCCTCAAAATCGTCACTCATAAGTTTTCCTCTAATGAATTATTGCCAATAATCCTATTTAACTTTGTTTGTTCTAAGCATAGCTGAATTCTAGTTAACCATTTGCAAACTATTTCTTTTCTATTGTCAAAGGTAAAGTTCTAACATGTTTTACTGCCCGAACCACGTCGCCAGCATATTTGCTCGGGTCCTCTAATGCTCTGTTTATGGCAATTTCAGCTATCGTTGCACCTTTGTCAGCAATTTTGCTCAGACATGACAAAATGGATCTTATATAAGGGATTTCTGGGGCTTCCCGCATTAGTCTATTTGACTCTATTTCCAATGTTTTTCGAAGCTCTAAGAGCTGGTTTGCAACTTTTAGGTCCCTTGCAAAAAGGCATTCAATAGACTTTTGAAGGATTGTTTGGGTTAACTCGCTTAGGTGGAACATTCTATTAATAAAGTCCTCGTGAAGTCTGTTTCTGTAAACTTCCATCTCGAGGACTTCTCTAGCCAAATCTTCAGAATAGTCTGCGACAAGCTCCAAATATTGGAGTATAAGCCTTGCGGCTGGTATAAATATCACATCCACCATGCCGATTTCTTCAGCTATAGCCGGCTTGACCTGTGCTGATAAGAGTAGCCGCACCGCCAAATAGTATATTTTGTCAGCCTCGTCTTCTCGGGCTATTGCTTCCTCCACAAGGTCATAGTTTTTATCTTTAAAGCCTAGCATCGCCTCAGAAAGTATTGTTGACGCTATAAGGGCGAGCCTTCGGATAAGCATATCAAGCTTAAACTTTGTAACGTCAATGGAACACTGCAAAAGGATGTTCTTAGGAGTTTCCTCGAGAATGCCGAGTCCTATGAGCTTTTGAACGATTCTTCGCACTTCGTCAACATGATTTTTTCCAATGCGGTTTGCGGAAATTACCCGTATGACATCGCGTCCAAGAATATAACTTCCAACAATTATCCTCTCGAGCATGCCGGGTTCGTCACATGCGTCCGCATTGACTATGTATTCGTCTGCTTCCTCTCGTTGTGCCACATGTCTGGGCATTATTTTTAGGGAACCGTCTTTTTCTGGAATTAAGAATAATATGTCTTTTGGCCTTATGCCCTGCTCTTTGACCCATTCGTTTGGAAGGGAAACAGTAATTGTTGAGCGCCCTACTCTTTGTACTTTTCTAATTTCCATGCTTTTACCTCTATTTACGGTATTTACTTTGACATATTTATTTATTCTATATTTTCTATTTACGTTAGATATATATTTTTCGCTTTGCTCTATATATCACGCAGATGTAAAGGAGGTTGATGTGAAATGTCTGAATGGAAAACCGTAAGCATAAGGCAAGAGCTAATAAAAGAAATCGAAAGAATCATCAGAACTGGACGTTACCGCAGCATATCAGAGTTCGTCTCAGAAGCCATAAGACTACGCCTCGAAGAACTCATGCGGGCTGAGGGCATTCCAGCCTCCAAGCGTGAAGAGCTTTTGGCGATTCCGGAGCAGCTGTTATACACTCCGAAGCATACGTGGGCGCAAATAACTCCTGAGGGAAACATCCGTGTGGGTGTTTCAGACTACGCTCAGAGACATCTCAAGGGCATAGCTAACGTCATGACGGATCCCGTTGGTAAGGAAGTAGCCAAAATGGAGCCTTTCGGTGTGGTTGAAACTTGGATGTTTATGTTCGACTTGTACTCACCTGTAAGCGGCAAAATCGTTAAAGTTAATGAAAAATTGAAGGACAAGCCTTACTTGGTGAATGAGGATCCATACGGCGAAGGCTGGATAGTGGAAATTAAACCCAAGAACTCTTTAACGCTTGAGGAGGAGCTTAAAAGCCTTCTAAGTTCTAGGGAATACAACAAGTGGGTCAGCAAGCTTGAGGGTAGACTTCGCGAATAACCCTTACCCCCCTTTTTCTTTGGTTTTTGATGGGAATTTTGAGTTATAATTGTGTTAAACTTAATTTGGATGACTTAATATATTGGGTTAAACATCCAAATATGCTTCTAAGAAGGCTGATCAACTTGACGGAAAAACCTTTAAAAGAGGTTAGAAAGTTACCGCCTTGTCGAGCAGCTTGTCCAGCACATGTCAACGTTCAAGCTTATGTCGCCCTTATTCAGAGGGGTAAATTCAATGAGGCTGTCGAAGTTATAAGGCGAGACTTACCGTTTCCAGCCATTTGTGGACGTGTCTGCTTCAGTCCATGCGAAGATGCCTGTGCAAGGGTCAACCTTGACCAAGCAGTTGCCATACGCGCCCTAAAAAGGCTTGTAGCAGACATTGAACGGGAACAGGGAAGAGTTGTCGCTCAACCCGTTCCCAAGAAGTACAGCGAAAAAGTCGCCATTATAGGAGCCGGACCAGCGGGCCTAACAGCAGCCTACGAACTTGCAAAGCTGGGTTATCCAGTCACAGTTTTTGAGCGGATGGCTGAGCCCGGCGGCATGATGCGCTACTGCATACCAGACTTTCGCCTTGAAAAGTTTGTTGTGGCAAACGAAATTGCCTACATAAAGGATCTTGGCGTTGAAATTAAAACGGGCGTGGAGTTTGGCAAAGACATAACCATTGAGAGCTTGAAGAAGGACGGTTATAAGGCGATTTTTATTGCGATTGGCACGCAGACTGGCATGAAATTAAACGTGCCCGGCGAAGACTTGGAAGGCGTCATAAACGCTGTGGACTTTTTGAGGGCCATAGCCCTTGGAAAGAAAATAACAGTCGGCGAAAGAGTGGCGGTTATAGGTGGGGGTAACACGGCTATCGACGCTGCGAGAACCGCCAAAAAGCTTGGCGCAAAGGAGGTCATGATTCTTTATAGGCGGTCCCGTGAGGAGATGCCGGCGCTTCCCCACGAGGTGGAGCTTGCCGAAAAAGATGGCATAAAGTTCTACTTCTTGGTGGCTCCAAAGCAGATTATAGGCGAAAATGGAAGGGTTAAGGCTGTTGAATGTTTGAGAATGCGTCTCGGCGAACCAGACGAGAGTGGGAGAAGACGCCCGATACCAATAGCCTTCTCAGAACATCAGTATGAGGTTGATATGGTTATCCCCGCTCTTGGGCAAGTGGTTGAAGAGTCCGTTTTGCCGCCTGAGCTTTTAAGCAAGGATAAGCGCGGTCCACCATTACAAGTTGATCCATTAACGTTGGAAACTAACATTCCTGGAGTTTTTGCAGGGGGAGATGTTGCCACTGGTCCTGCAAGCATTATTGAGGCTGTTGGTGCTGGGAAACGTGCGGCTATATCCATACACCGCTACTTGAGGGACGAGGACTTGCGGAAAGATAGGGATGAAGAGAAAATTGAGGAGACCACTTGGGTTAAGGACTGGCGGCTGCTTGAGAAGAAAGAGCGCAGATACGAGCCACCCATTGAGAAGCCCCACTTAAGCTTTGAGGAGGCAAAGGCTTACCTTGAAAAACTGAAGCGTCAAGCAAGGTTCGAAGCGTTCCGATGTTTAGGCTGCGGTCCGTGTGCCGAATGCCTCGCAAGCATGGAACTTTGCGAGGGCGACAAGGCTGTTGTTGACGAAAGCAAGTGTGTGGGCTGCAATGTTTGCGCTGTCATCTGTCCAGTGGGCGCCGTCAAAAAGAACGAGAAAGGTGTAGCCCAAGTGAATGAGGAGCTGTGCAAGGGCTGCGGCTTGTGTGCGGCACGTTGCCCAGAACGGGCTATATCCATGCAGAAGCTTTCCAACGAGCAAATTCTAACCATGATTCTGACAGCCTTGGAGAGGTGATAGAAATGAGCCAGGACTCTCATCCTCCAAGAATCGTTTGTTTCATGTGTAATTGGGCTTTCTGTGAAGAGGAGATGCGCATACCATACAACGTTGACGTTATAAGGGTTATGTGCATTGGAAGAATGGATCCAGCGCTTGTTTTAGAAACTTTCATTAAAGGCTTTGAGGGCGTGATGCTTGTTGGCTGTAAGCCTCCTGACTGCCACTTTGTTGATGGAAACCTGCACGCAGAGCGAGCGGTTAAAATGTTGAAGAAGCTTTTGGCGCTGGCTGGGCTAGAGCCCGAAAGATTGAAGCTTCTGCTGGTCGCGCCATTAGAGGAGAGGGCTTTCAGCCATTACGCTAAGGAGTTCTCGGAAGAAATTTGGAGGCTTGGAAATTCTCCACTAAAGAAGGATGAGTTTATAGCCAACCTCACAGCGGCGAAGGAGGCGGCTTCAGCCTTTAGACTTCGCGTCTTGCTTGGAAGGGAGGAGGAGTTGACGGAGTTCATGAATGCCTATGGCGAGAAAATTCCAGAAGAAGAGTTTGATGCGTTGTTGGATGACGTTGTAAAGGCGGAATATATCCGCTACAAAATCCACTACTTGACTAGGATTAAGCCCCGCTCCGTTAAAGAGCTTGCTCAAATCCTTGGATTAAAGCCCTTCGCGGTTTTGAGGCATATAACGAACATGCGGCGGAAGGGTATGATAGCCCTTGACAGGGTTGAAGGTTACACTCCGTTGTACAAGGCTTTGGAGGTGCGATAGAATGGCGAATGGAAAAGTTGGCGCAGTTCTCGTGGTTGGCGGTGGCGTAGCTGGAATACAGGCTGCTTTGGACTTGGCTGATTCGGGCTTTAAGGTGTACATGGTTGACGAGTCGCCCAGCATCGGCGGAGTCATGGCTCAGCTTGACAAGACTTTTCCGACAAACGATTGTTCCATGTGTATTTTGGCGCCTAAGCTTGTGGCTGCTGGAAGGCATCCTAACATTTCGCTTATTACGAACAGCGAAGTATTGGGCTTGAGCGGCGAGGCTGGAAACTTCGAAGTGAAAATTCGAAAGAGAAGCCGCTACATAAACGAGGAGAAATGCAACGGCTGCGGGCTTTGTGCACAAAAATGTCCCGTTGAAGCCATAGACACCTACAACAAGGGTTTAACGGATAGAAGCGCCGTCTACGTCGAATTCCCACAAGCGGTTCCGTTGCGCTACAAAATTGACCGCGAAAAATGTATCGGCTGCAAAACGTGCCAGGAAGTTTGCAAGGCTAACGCCGTCGAATATGACCAGAAGGACAGCGAAATAACCCTAAAAGTTGGCGCGGTTATTCTGGCGCCCGGCTTCGAGCCCTTCGATGCAAGGCTCAAAAGCGAATACGGTTATGGACGATATGCAAACGTTGTCACAAGCATAGAGTTTGAACGCATTTTAAGCGCTTCTGGACCCTATGGCGGAATTGTTTTGCGACCTTCAGACGGCGAGATTCCACGCAAAATCGCCTTTGTCCAGTGTGTTGGTTCTCGTGATGCTCAACTTGGAAACCTTTATTGTTCGGCTGCCTGTTGCATGTACAGCATTAAGGAGGCAATAATCGCCAAGGAGCATGTTCCCACAAAGCTGGACTGCACAATCTTCTACATGGATATAAGGGCTTATGGAAAGGAGTTTGATGCCTACTACAAGCGTGCTCAGGAAGAGTATGGTATACGCTTTGTGCGTTCAAGGGTTGCAAGCATAACCGAGGACCCGGCAACCGGCAACCTCTTCGTCCATTACGTGGGCGAGGATGAAACTCCACGGGTTGAAGAATTCGACATGGTTGTGCTTTCCACTGGGATGCAGCCTCCGAAAAACGTGGAGAAACTGGCTAAAGCCTTGGGAATAAAACTCAACAAGTACAAGTTCTGCGAAACAGGCGCTTTCACACCGCTGGAAACATCGAAGCCCGGCGTTTTTGTCTGCGGTGCCTTCAGTTCGCCTAAAGATATTCCGGAAAGCGTTGCCCAAGCAAGTGGTGCAGCGGCAAAAGCCATGGCGATAATTGCTCCTGAACGAGGCAAGCTTGTCGCCGTTAAAGAGTATCCGCCCGAACGTGATGTAAGCCAAGAAGAGCCCCGCATAGGCGTTTTCATTTGCCACTGCGGCATAAACATTGGCGGAATCGTGCGGGTTCCAGAAGTCGTGGAGTACGCCAAAACTCTTCCAAACGTTGTCTACGCTGAAGACAACCTCTACACTTGTTCAGATGATACCCAGAAGAGGATAAGAGAGAAAATCAAGGAGTACAATTTGAACCGTGTTGTGGTAGCTTCATGTACGCCTAGAACCCACGAGCCGCTTTTCCGTGAAACCGTCCGAGAGGCTGGCTTAAACCCGTACTTGTTTGAAATGGCAAACATCCGCGACCAATGCAGCTGGGTGCACATGCATGAGCCAGACGCGGCGACTGAAAAGGCAAAAGACTTGGTTCGCTCCGTCGTCGCCAAGGCTAGACTGCTGAAACCGCTGAAAAACCCAACAGTAAACGTTACGCCAGCAGCCCTTGTAATAGGTGGAGGCGTAGCCGGCATGACAGCCGCACTGGAGCTGGCGAATCAAGGATTTGAAGTCCACCTTGTTGAACGTGAAAAAGAGCTCGGTGGACACCTGAGGAAAATTTACTACCTGCTGGAAGGTGAAGACCCGCAGGATCACTTGCAAAAACTTGTTAAAGCGGTTATGGAGAACAGGCTTATCCACGTTTATCTCGGTGCGGAGGTTGTCGAAGTTAGCGGTTTCGTTGGCAACTTCAAATCCAAGATAAGGCTAAACAACGGTGAGGAAAAACAAGTCGAACACGGCGTGGTCATAGTTGCTACGGGTGCAGTCGAATACAAGCCCAAAGAATACTTGTATGGTGTGGACCCGCGTGTCTTAACTCAGCACGAGTTGGAGGAGAAAATAGCAAAGGGCAGATTTAACGCCAGAAAAGTGGTTATGATTCAGTGTGTAGGCGCAAGGAACGAGGAGCGCCCCAACTGTGCGCGGATATGCTGTGGACAAGCCATAAAAAATGCCTTGAAAATCAAGGAGCTGGATCCAGACGCTGAGGTTTACATTCTCTACAAGGATGTTAGAAGCTACGGTTTCAAAGAGGAGTATTACCGCGAGGCAGCCAATAAAGGCGTAATTTTCATAAACTATTCGGACGACAGAAAACCCAAAGTTTCAAATGAAGGAGGCAAACTGAAAGTATCCTTCTACGAGCCCGTGCTGAAGCAGGAAATCCAAATCCAGCCGGACATTGTTGTTTTAAGCGCTGCAACAATTCCAAACCCAGATAACAAGCGCATAGCTGAAATGCTTAAGGTGCCACTGACGAAAGATGGCTTCTTCCTAGAAGCCCACATGAAGCTTCGCCCAGTGGACTTCCAAACGGACGGCGTTTTCCTCTGCGGCATGGCACACTCGCCAAAATACATTGATGAAAGCATAGCTCAAGCATGTGCAGCCGCGGCGCGAGCCGCCACAATACTCTCCAAGAAAGTGCTTGAAATGGAAGGAATAGTGGCAAAAGTAGATGAAGATTTATGTAGTGGATGTAAGATTTGTGAATCTCTATGTCCCTACGGCGCGATTGAAATGTTAGAAAAAGAGGGCAAAACAGTCGCACACGTGATTGAAGCCCTTTGTAAGGGCTGCGGCGTCTGCGGAACAGCATGCCCCACAAAAGCCATAGTTCTAGGGCACTTCACAACCGAGGAGATTCTCGCCCAAGTTAGGGCAATCATGCGGGAGATGGAGGTGGCAGCTAAATGAGCGAAACCCAGAAAGATTTTGAACCAAAAATCGTCGGTTTCCTTTGCAACTGGTGTGCCTACGCTGGTGCAGACTTGGCTGGCGTAAGCCGAATCCAATACCCGCCAAACATCCGTGTCATTCGCGTCATGTGCAGCGGTAGAATCGATCCCGCTTTTATTCTTGAAGCCCTCAAAAACGGCGCAGACGGCGTTTTAGTAGCGGGCTGCCATCTGCCATCCGACTGCCACTATCTCAGTGGTAATTTCAAGGCTTTGCGAAGGGTAATGTTATTAAAGAAGGTGCTCAAAGATTTTGGGATTGAACCCGAACGTGTGCGGCTGGAATGGGTCTCCGCCAGTGAGGGAGACAAATTTGCCGCCGTAGTTCGGGACATGGTTGAACAGATTAAGAAGCTTGGTCCAAACCCGTTAAAAATGGAGGCGAAGAAATGAGCGAGGCAAAAAGCGAAGTTCACGAGTATGCTCCACCCGTGATTAAAGCCGAGGAGCTTGACCCCAAGTTCAAGTATAAAATGAGCAAGATGCATGGCGCAGAAAAGATAATGGCGTGTTTCCAGTGTGGCACATGCACGGCTGACTGTCCAATCGCTAGGTTCAGCGAGTTCTACCGTCCACGCCGCATAGCCCGCATGGTTCAGCTAGGCTTGAAAGAGAGGCTTCTGTCGGACAAGGCTTTGTGGCTTTGCTCTTCATGCTTCACATGCGTGGACCACTGTCCCCAAGGCGTGGAAATAGCCGGCATAGTTCGCGTTTTACGAAACATGGCAGTTGCAGACAAAAACATTCTGCCGCTGGTTTACAAGGAACTAGCCACAAACCTAATGAAAAGCGGCTTCGTATACGAGATTCCAGAGTCGAGGCTTCAAAAACGGGTTGAGCAAGGACTGCCACCGTTGCCCAAACCCGACGTGAGCCAAGTCGTGAAAATTTTTGAGGTTACTGGTTCTGCACGCTTGCTTGAAAAAGTTCAAACCATTGCGAAGGTGGAGAGTAAATGAGCAACCCTAAATATCTGCTGTTTCCGGGCTGCGTGATCCCCTATAGGCTTTCGAGCTATGAGATTTCAGCCCGAAAAGTGCTTGCCAAACTCGGCGTAGAAGTTGTGGAAATGCCAGAATACAACTGCTGCGGCTACCCAATGGACGTTATAAACCACGATTTAATGTTGACGCTGGCGGCGAGAAACCTCTGCATAGCCGAAAAAGCAGGCTTGCCGATAATGACGCTTTGCAACGGATGCTTCTGTAGCTTAAACGAAACCAACAAAATCCTAAAAGAGGACAAGAAGCTTCGGGAAAAAATTAATGGCTATCTCAAGGAAATTGGCATGGAGTTTAAAGGCACAACAGAAGTTAAACATTTAATCTACGTGCTTTCAGAGGACATTGGCTTCGAGAAAATAAAGAATGCTGTCACAAAGCCTTTAGTTGGCGTTCATGTAGCCCAGCACAGCGGATGCCACGTTTTAAGACCCCGCAAATACGTGGGACGAGACGACCCTGAAAACCCGACAACTCTTAAGCAACTGATCAGGCTGACTGGCGCTGAATGCTTGGACTATATGGATGAGTCAGCGTGCTGCGGCAACCCAATCATAGGCGTCAACGAGGATGTCCCATTCCAAATGGCTAAAGAAAAGCTTGAACACGTGCGAGCGGTGGGTGCCCAAGCGCTTATAACCGTTTGTCCCTTCTGCCACATCATGTTCGACTTGAATCAGCCCCGCATTGAAAGAGCCTTTAACGAAAAATTCAATTTGCCAGTCCTACACTACCCGCAGCTTCTAGGATTAGCCATGGGCTTCTCGCCAGACGAACTAGCCATAAACGAGCTTAGAGTCAAACCCACCGAACTGTTAAACCTGATCAAGTAGGGTGGCGATATGGCAAAACAAAAGTTGAAATTCGCCTTTTACTGGGCGGCAAGCTGTGGCGGCTGCGAAATCGCCGTCTTAGATATTAACGAGAAAATCTTGGACGTGGTGCAAGTTGCCGACATAGTGTTCTGGCCCGTCGCTATGGACATTAAATACAAAGATGTGGAAAACATGCCTGACAAATACATTGACGTTTGCTTCTTTAATGGTGGAATCCGAAATAGCGAGCAGGAGCATATGGCGAAACTTTTGAGGCAAAAGTCAAAGATTCTGGTTGCATATGGTGCTTGTGCCCATCTTGGCGGCGTCCCCGGACTGGCAAACCTCCACAACAAGAAGGAAATATTCGAAAAAGTTTATGTGCAAACATTTTCAACGCATAATCCAAACGGTGTTTTCCCTCAGCCCAAGGTGCAGGTTAAGGAAGGTGTGCTGGAAATTCCGGAGTTCTATGACACTGTGCGAACCCTCGACCAGACGGTGGAAGTTGACTATTACGTGCCCGGATGCCCGCCAGCCGTTGAACGCACAGTATTCGCTTTGGAAGCCATAGCTAAAGGTGAACTTCCGCCAAAAGGCTCAGTGTTGGCGCCCTTGAAATCCGTCTGCGACGAATGCGCCAAAAAGAAGGAGAACAAGAAAATCTCGCGAATATACCGCGTCTACGAGAAGACTCCGGACCCGGAAAGATGCCTACTGGAACAGGGAATAATCTGCATGGGTCCTGCCACAAGAGGCGGATGTGGTGCCAGATGCCTGAAAGCAGATATGCCCTGCACTGGGTGCGGTGGACCCTGTCCCAATGCGCCTGAACAAGGCGCAGCCATGATCAGCGCTTTAGCCTCCATTCTTGGCTTAGAGGAGGAAAAGGAAAAATACACCGAAGAGGAGGTTGAAAAGCTGATTGACCAGATAAAGGATCCCGTTGGAACCTTTTACATGTACGGTTTACCAGCGTCGATTTTGAGGAGGAAGGTGATGCGCTCATGAAAGAAATAATAATAGACCCCATCACACGACTTGAAGGCCACGGCAAAATAGCCATATTCCTAAACGATGCCGGTGAAGTGGAAAACGCCTACTTACAGGTTCCGGAACTGCGGGGCTTTGAAAAATTCTGTATTGGACGAAAAGCTGAAGACATGCCGCTTTTAACCAGCCGAATCTGCGGCGTCTGCCCTGTCGCCCACCACATGGCTGGAACAAAAGCTTTAGATGCAGCTTTCAACGTGGAGCCGCCGTCAGCCGCCAAGAAACTTCGAGAACTCATGTACTGTGGCTACTACATTTACGACCACACATTGCACTTCTACTATCTTGGCGGGCCGGACTTCGTTGTTGGGCCAGACGCTCCTCCAGAGAAACGCAACATTTTGGGCGTTATTGAAAAGGCGGGGTTGGACGTTGCCAAAGAGGTTATTAAGCATAGGGCTTACGGGCAAAGGATTGTCGAGTTGATAGGTGGAAAAGCAACCCACCCAGTCTGCGGGCTGCCCGGCGGTGTGTCTAAACCTTTAAGCGAAGAGAATAGGCAGGAAATTGAGAAAATGGTTACCTCATCCGTCAATTTTGCAAAGTTTTCCTTGAAGCTTTTCCACGACGTTGTGTTGGCAAACACAAAATATGTTGAATTGATCAAAAGCGACGCTTATACGTTGCGCACTTACTACATGGGCTTGGTGGATGAACATAACAAGGTGAACTTTTACGACGGCAAAATCCGCGTTGTAGACCCCTATGGCAAAGAGTTTGCAAAATTTGAGGCTAAAGACTATTTGGAGCACATTGCGGAGCACGTGGAGCCATGGACCTATGTGAAGCTTCCTTACCTAAAGAAGGTTGGATGGAAAGGCTTCATAGATGGACCAGAAAGCGGTGCCTACCGCGTCGGCCCCCTCGGAAGGCTCAACGCGGCAGACGGCATGGCAACTCCTCTTGCACAGGAAGAGTATGAGCTTATGTATAAGACCTTGGGCGGGAAGCCAGTGCATTCCACGCTGGCTTATCATTGGGCTAGGCTGATTGAGCTTTTGTATGCTGCTGAACGCGCCTTGGAGCTTGTTAAAGACCCTGAAATCACAAGCATGAACGTGCGGAACAAGCCTGGTGAGCCGGGTGAGGGTGTCGGTGTTGTTGAGGCTGCGAGGGGTACTTTGATCCACCATTACGTTTTGGACGAGAATGCTTTGGTTAAGGATGTCAACCTTATTGTGGCTACTGTGAATAATGCGCCTTCGATTAATATGTCTGTGCGGAACGCGGCTAAGGGTTTGATTCACGGTGGCAGGGTCGATCAGGGCTTGCTTAACATGGTGGAGATGGCTTTTCGGGCTTATGACCCGTGCTTTGGATGTGCCACCCACTTTGCTTTTGGACAGATGCCGTTGACCGTGGAAATTTATGATAGTGAGGGCAGGCTCATAAGGACTGTGCAGAGATAACTCCTTTTATCCCATGTTTTCTGTTTCTTTTGGAGACTAGTTTAATGGCGGAGGCTTCTTCTGCTGAGAAAAAGTTGAGGGATTGGCTTTCGGGCGCTGAACGGGTTGTGGTTGCTGGTGTTGGGAACCCTATTCGTATGGATGATTTTGTTGGTGTAAAAGTTGTGAGGGACTTGCAGGGGAGGGTTTCAAAAAACGTTTTGCTTGTTGAGTGTGAGACTGTTCCGGAGAGTTTTCTTCAGCAGATTTTGGATTTTGGGCCTTCTCATGTTTTGATTGTGGATGCGGCGGTTATGGGCTTGGAGCCTGGCGATTTCCGTTTTGTCCGTTCTGAGCATTTGCGGGTTTTTCCGGCTATTTCGACGCATATGTTGCCTTTGCGGGTTTTCTGTGATTATTTGGCTGAGGCTGTCGGGGCTAGAGTTGGGCTTCTTTTGGTTGAGCCTAAAAACGTGGATTTTGGGGAGGGTTTGTCTGGGGAGGTTGAGGCTGCAAGCCGCAGGATTGTGGATTTTTTGGCTAAGATTCTTCCGTGAGGGCTGTTTAAAGGTCAATTTTGTTGTTGGTGGCTAGCTGCAAAATTGGTAGCCCCTTCTAGGTTTTGTATTGGTATTTTATGTTGTTGTCTATTATGTAGAAGGTGTGCTGTTCGGCTTCGATTGTGTGGAGGATGGGTTTTGCGAGGATTTCGGCTATTTTCGCCAGGTCTTCTAGGGTTTTAACTTCTATTGTTGTTTGGGTTGTGGGTGGTTTTTGGGTGGTTTCGGCTATTAGGTCTTTGTGGGGCGCCGTTAGCTTTTCTATTGGTTTCTTGGGGGTTTTTGGTTTTGTTTTGTTGTGGAAGTATGTGGAGAAGGCTAGCCCTGATAGAGTTATGGCTGTTAGGCTGTATGCCATGTAGCGTTGGTTTACTGCTTCTGGGTGGGTTATGGTTTGGGTTTGGGTTATGCGGCCTGTTTTTGTTTGTTGGAGGGGTTCGAGGCTTGTTGTTTCGCCTTTTTCTGTGCGTTGGAATGTGACGGTTAGGGTTGGTGTGAAGGTTTGGTGTATTTGGCCTGCCGACGTGTTGGCTTTTACTGTGAAGGTTGGGGTTATTTCGAGGGTGTAGGTGGTGGTTGTGGTTCCTGTTTCAGCGTCTATCTTGTTTTTGATTTGGTCTAATGTTGTCTTGGTTATTGGTGGTAGTGTTATTTGGATTTGGGTTTGGCTTGTGGTGGTTGGGGGTTCTGTGTAGATTTGGTAGGTCCAGGCGGTGGTTTTTAGGGTTTGGGTTATGGTGTAGGTTATTTGGGTTTCCGTTGGTAGGCTTGCTTCGAAGTTGTAGGTTAGTGTTAGGTTGATTTGGCGGGTTAGCCTAGTGTAGATTGGGGTTTGGTCTTCTGGTTTTAGGATGGTTTTGTTGTTGTAGATTATGTTTGGTGTTTGGAGTATAGCCGTATAGTCGTAGGTGGCGGTGCTTGTGTATGTGCATAGGATCTGTGTTACAGTTTCTTCTGTTGGGGTTTGGTGGACTGCATAAACGGTTAGGAATGCGATTACTGTGAGGGCTGTGAAAGTGGCTAGTAGGATTGTGGTGGTTTTTGGTTTTTTCATGTTTTTGGGCGTCCTTTTTAATGTTTATGCTATGGTTTGGTTTCTTTCCTAAAATGTTTTGCTTCTTGTTGGGAAAATGGGTGCGTTAAGCTGTTTATCCTAGGTTGTTGAAGCCTTCGCACATGTTTTTCCAGTATTCGTATTGGTTTGTTAGTCCGTTGAGGATGGCGTTTTCTGAGCCTTGGATTATTTCTGGGGCTGTCATGCCTTTGTATGTGTAGCCTTCAGCGTAGCCTGCCACTTGGTTTAGCCATAAGGCTAGCAGTTGGGCTTTGAGTTTGTCTAGCATTGTTGGGCGTTTTGGCATTTCGAGGATGTTGTAGGCTTGTTGGAATTTTTGTTTCCATGTGCCTGTGAACTCGAAGACTTGGGATTGGCTGCTTATTTGGTTTAGGTAGTTTTCAAGGGTTTCTCTGTCTATTTGGGGGTTGCCTGGCTTGCCTAGGTATGGGGCGAATTGGTTTTTCCAGAATCCTATGGTGCGTGGGTAGGCTTTTGGTTTGCATTTGGCGCATATTCTTATTTCAAATTGGTATTGCCAGTTTTGTTTGGCTGGTTGGAGGATGTGGACTGTTGTTTTGCCTGTTGTGGTTTGGCATGGTCCAAGCACTGTGCCTGTGTGGTTTGTGGTTGTGATTTCTAGGGCTTCTGGGTTGGGGTTTATTATGGTTAGGCTTGTGAATTGGACTGGGCGGTTGCCGATGTTTTTTATTGTGTAGTTTATGTATGCCGTGTAGCATGGGTAGGCGTTTGTTATCTTGACTATTATGGTGTCTTTGTCGCATGTTATTTGGGTGGTTGTTGTGGCTACGTCTTTTTCTATTTCGTTGTCCCATGGTGTGGCTTTTGTGAAGATTAGGTCGCATTTGCAGTAGCAGTCTATGTGGATTCCGTTCCAGCATGAGTAGCTGTAGCCTATTAGGCTTAGGGCTGTTATGGCGAGGATGATTGGGGCTAAAATTTTTGTTTTCATGGTTTTCCTCCCCTTAGCCGGGTGTGCGGGTTATTGTGTATTTGATGGTGATGGTGTCTGTCCAAGCCTGGAATGTGGCTGTGTAGGACACTGTTATTTCGATGGTGGTGCCGGCTGGTATTAGTTCGGTTAGCATGGTTATGTTGAGCCAAACTATTAGGGTTTGCTGGGTTGGGAGTTCTGGGGGTGTTTGGGCTCCGTCTTGTGGGGGTAGGGTTGGCGAGTTATCCCATTTATTGGTTGGGATTGTGGTGTATGGTCCGTAGTAGAAGGTTTGGTTTTGGATGCGGTTTTGTGTGTCGTTGGTTTGGATTGTTTGTTGTATGGTGACGGGGGTTGTGCCTGTGTTGTTTATTATTATTCCTGTCCAGATGGTTTTGTTGGAGGAGTTTACTGTGCCTTTTAGGTGTAGTGTGTGGCTTGTTTGTTCTGTGGTTGTTAGGGTTGTGTTGTGGGCTTGTAGGGTGATTTGGACTTTTGCTAGGTTTAGGGTTCCTTGGATTTGGAGGGTTTCCTGCCATCTTGTGTAGGCGTATCCTGTTATTGCCATTGTGAAGAGTAGGAGTGTGAAGGTTGTTAGGATTTTTTTATGCATTTTTACCCTCCTTTTTTGTTGTTTTGTGGTAAGCGAGTAAGAGGGATGTGTATGCGGTTAGGGTTAGAGCCGCCGTTATGGGTGTGGCGTTTGCCAGTGTTGCTGGGGCGTTTTGGGTTATGGCTGTTGGCAGTGTCTGGGTTAGGGTTGTGTAGGCTGTGTGGGCGGCTTCTTTTAGGGTTATGCTTATCCAGCCCAGTTTTGGTATGGTGAATATTACTTTGCCGGCGACTTGGCGTTCGTTTATTGGGTTGTCTGGGGCGTTGTTGGCGTCGCCTTTTGTTATGAACCATGTTAGTCCGCCGGATTCGTATTTGTCTATGACTCGGTGGATGGTTGGGGGTTCGCCGCTTGCCGTGTAGTATTGGATTATGTCGCCTATTCGGATGGCTTTGGCTGGTGTTGCGGCTACTATGGCTATGTCTCCTACATTAAGGGTTGGCGTCATGCTTCCGCTGGCTATTATGGTTGGCGTGAAACCCAATAAGCCTGTTGTTGACCATACGGCGATTACGGCTGTTAATGCTATGGCTGTCCAGTAGATGGTTTGTTTTTCGGCTTTTTTGGTTTGGCGGATGCGGATTTGGCGGCGTTGTTTGGCTGTTGGCAGTGGTTTTATGGCTGCGTCTAGGACTAGGAAGCCTATTGTTGTGGCGGTTACGGTTAGTATTGAGGTTGTTTGCCATGGTATGTTTGGT
>JAGTQG010000025.1 GCA_018396875.1 Candidatus Bathyarchaeota archaeon | reverse complement strand
AAAAATGATTTAACCATTTCGTTTGACTCTTAATTCTTAGAAAGTTTCGGTATTTCAGACCTTTCCCCGTTTTCTAATCCCCGTCATTAAGCAGCCACATCGGACACTACAACTGTTTTTAATGTCGCCTTTAGAAGCAATGGTGCTCATGGATCTAGAGATGCACATGCATTAACCTATCTCTAAATGGACGGCCGCGTACAGTTGTATTGGGCTGGCGTGTTGGCTGTAACCCGCCTTCTGTTTTATGTGGCATTCGGCTTATCGGGCTACCTGCGCTTTCGGGTAGAATCCTCATCAGCGCCGTTTGCCCTTTCCACGTGCAGGACGGCCGTTTCACCGTTTCCGCCCAGCATCCTCGACAACTTAGCATGCCTCATTGGCATTTGCTGGGCGGACGTTTCGTTTCTGCTCCGTTGCCAGGGCTCTCGCCCTACGCCCTTGCGGGCGTTGCACTTCTACATGTGGGCGGAGTTTCCTCAGGCCTCATATGGGTCGGCCCGAAGGCCACACGCCAACTCGCCAGCCCGAAATGTTTTATGGCGAATGTGTACAATAAACGTTTTGGAAGGCGTTGTTTGGCTGATGCGAATGGCTAGGCAAGTTGTTTTGATTACTGGTACGCCTTGTGTGGGCAAAACTTCTGTGGCACGTCTATTATCAGAGAGGCTTAACGCCTTACACGTGAATTTAACCGAGCTGGCCATGAGGGAAAACCTTGTGCTTGGAAGAGATGAGAAAAGGGACACTGTGGTTGTGGATGAGAGGCGCATGAAGAAGGTTATTAGCAGAATTGTGGAGGGCAGCGAACAAACAGTCATCGTGGATGGGCATTACGCTGCGAGTGTTGTTCCCAAAAAGCTTGCAACTCACGTCTTCGTGTTACGGCGTAACCCCGTGGAACTGCGAGGGTTTATGGAAAAGGCTGGCTTTGTAGGAAATAAGCTTTGGGAAAATTTGGCTGCCGAAATTTTGGATGTATGCCTTGTGGAGGCTTTAAGGGTTTATGGCAGCGAAAAAGTCTGTGAGATTGACGTCTCCGGCAAAAGCGTCAATGACGTGGTGACGGAAATCATTGAAGTTTTAAACGGTTCTAGAAAGTGTTATGTGGGAGTTGTTGATTGGTTGGGCAAACTGGAAAGAGAAGGGCTTCTAGAGGAATACTTGAGAATTTGAAAAGCCTTTTCAGCCCTTTAGGCTTTGGAGGATTTGCCGGGTTGTTAAAAGCATTATTTTTCTTCTGTTGGCGTAGGCTTTTGCATGGTCGCTGAACTGTTCCCCCACAATTATGGGGTTTGGTAGCCCCACCTCTTCCGCCGCTTTGTCAAGGTTGATTATGACGTTTATGCCTATGGTTCTTTTCCAGTCTTTAACCCAAACGCACTGGGTTTGGCGTCCCTTCTGGACTATTAGGTCGAAGGTTCTTTGGATGCCTCGGTACCCTTCTAGGCTGACGTTTTCCTCAACCTTGTAGCCTTTCTTCTTAAAATATTGAATCACCGCCTCTTTAAGGGCGAAGTGTTCTCTCGGTTCGGTTTTCTCGGCGGTCATCGGCATCCTCTTGAGACTGGTATTAAGCGTTATTTAGCCGAATTGTGAAAAAGTTTTCGGAGCAAAAGTCTATGCCAAGCTACGCAGTTATCGCGTGCGGTAAATGCGGCGGCTATTTGCTGGCTAAAACAGACCAGAAGACGAGAACATGCCCCTACTGTGGCTCAAAAATACTGTTAGAGAAAGCAAGGAAAGTGGCTTCAGCTAAAACTGCAAACGAGGCATCGGTTCTGCTGCGTAGAATTAAAGAGAAGGCGGCGAAAGCGAAAGAAGGCTAGTGTTCGAAGGCTACTTTGAGGAAAGCCATTAACCCCAATCCAAGAAGGATAACTAAAAACTGGGCAAGCGACTCTCTTGCATGGGATTTTTTGTGCAGTTCAGGCATAAGGTCGGTTGCGGCTATGTAAATGAAGCCTCCCGCCGCAAATGGAACAAGAAGCGTCTCTATGCTTTGCGCATGCGCCAAAAAATATGTTATTAAAGCGCCAGCCACAGCTGTTACAGCCGAAACAAAGTTGAAGGTTAAAGCCTTTCTGCGGCTCAGCCCTCCATAGACCAACACGCCGAAATCACCAAGCTCTTGCGGTATTTCATGCAAAATCACTGCTATCGTCGTGGCGAAGCCTAGGTGGTAACTGCCATAGGTCGAAGCTACAATGTAAGTGGCTGCAATTATCATTCCATCAATAAAATTGTGAATGCCGTCTCCTATCAAGTTTAGGTATACGAAGGCATGGGTTGGGCATTCCCTTTCGTGGCAGTGACGCCAATAAAAGAACTTTTCGAGGGCAAAGAAGACTACTATGCCGGCTATCACGTAAAAGAAAACGGTTGTAGCGTCGTTTCCAGATTCTAGGGCTTCTGGAAGCAAATGCAGAAAGGCTCCGCCGATCAGTGTGCCGGAGGCGAATCCAACCAAAAGCACTGTTATGCGGTTTAGCCGTTCCTCTCGCATTCCGGCGAAAACTAGCCCCACGAAGGCTATGAGGCTCACAGCTGTTACGGATGCAAGAATAATCAGTAAATCAATCATCAACCTTTATGGTTTAAGCTGTGTCCTTATTAGGGTATCGGTTTAAGCTTTCAAGTTTTGAAGCATTTCACAAGCCTTGCACAGGTCCTGCGTTGTTGGCTCCCCGCAAAGGCTGCACTCTTTCAGAGGTTCCGTGCTCCCAGTTTTTTCCAAAGCCTGCCTAATGCGTTCCGCAGCCTTAAACACGGTATATTTCATTCCGGCATGCTTCTCCTCCATCCGGTTCAAGAATTGACGGATGTCACTTCGCAAGGCTTCCGGCGCATAAGGGCATGGCATACTCTGGAATTTTATCTTCTTAACATACGCGAATAGGGCTGTTTCTTTTTCTGGAATCTCGCAGAAGGGCTTGACGCGCACAACAAGTTTTGGGTGCACATCGTCTGTGACGGGTTTTTCTCTGGCTATGCGTAGGACGTCGCCGTGAAGCATATTTAAAAGCACTGTTTGAGCTTCGTCATCCAACGTGTGAGCTGTTGCAAGCTTGTCCGCCTCAACCTTTCTAGCAATAATGTTCAAGGCTTTCCGCCTTAAAACCCCGCAATAAGAGCATGGCGTGAGCTCGCTTTTGCCAGTCGCCCTCATTTTTTCGACGAGCTCGTCGAGGGTTAAGCCATAAAGCTCTTTAAAGGAGATTACATGGTGTTCTATGCCGAGTTTCTTGCAGTTTTCAGCCGCTATTTTTAGGGCTTCGTCTCTGTAGCCTGCAATCCCCTCGTCAACGGAAACCGCCACCAGCGAAGCCCTTGGATAGTCGCGTTCTATTTTTGCGAGAATATGGAGGAGGCTTACGCTGTCTTTGCCGCCTGAAACCGCCACAGCTATTCTGTCATCATGGTTGAACATTTTGTATTTGGCAATGGTGGCTCTAACCTTGCCTTCGATGGATTTGACGAAACAGCCCTTGCAAAGCATTTCGCCAGAATACCGTCTAAAAAAGAAGGCTGGCTTACGTCTGCAAAAGGTGCAAACAGCGTTGTCCATTCGCAATGTCACTTGCCAGAGGCTTTTGTCGTTTAGGCTTAAAGGCTTTAAATGTGATAAGGATTTCTCAATGCTGAAAGTGAAGGCCTTTGGCTAAAAAACCGCTTAGACGCCCAGAGTTCAGCGAAATCGTCTACACAAGTGAAAGGTGGAAGCTTCTAGAAGAAAAGAGGGCTAAGGCGATACGCATCATGGAGGCGTTGGAAAAATTTAACATGGAATCCATAGTGCACGGCAGCATCGCCAGAGGAGACGTCACGGAAAAAAGCGACGTGGACATACTCATACCAAACCAGCCTTCATCTTTTTTGGTAGAGACAGCCCTTGAAATCGCAGGCATACCCATAAACAGGCGGGTTGTGGTGCAGGCTACACCAGCCTACGCCATGAAAGCCTACATCGAAATAGACGAAAGAACAAGCGTTTCTTTCCCATTGATGAAGATGCGTAAGGTGGAGCGGGAATTCTACAAGTTCGGCGGAGAAGCAACCCTAAAAGACTTGAAGGCTGGATTGCGCTTTCCCGGCGTGGACAAACGCCTAATGCTCATTGAACCAACCGAGAAGGGGCATAGAGAAAGCTCCATCGTCGGATGTGAAGAGCAAGCTGCCAAGCTTTTGGGAATATCTTTAGAAACTGTTCTCGACAGGGTTCACGCCCTCCTAAGGAGAGACGAAATTGGCAGAACGGGCGTCTTCATCGAGAAGGAGCTTGCCGAAGGCGAAACCTTTGAGCAAGTTTTGAAAAAACTTGCAGAGGAAAACCCGGCTGTTCGAAGAAGATTGAAAAGTATTTAAGAGTTGTTTGTTGGCAACGCATACCTTAACAATGCGGCGGCACCACCCAAGGCTGTTAGTTTCGCTCCAGCCTCGTGTTCCGTGCTGACAACGAGAATTTTTCCACCCCTTGCCTCCACGCTTTTCATCAACTGCTCAAGAGATAGACGTCCCTCGTTCGACATTTCACGTATTAACGTGTCAGCCAAAACGAGAACTTCAACTGCTCCCAGGTCGGCGGCTTTACGCACCTCTTCCAACCCATAAGCCACAGTTTTTTCGCCTCTCCCAAGCCTCTTCAAAATCTCTTCGATGATTTCCGTTTCCTCCACGACACGCAGATGTTTCATGGCTTTGGCTAGGACACCCGACCTTATTGCCTCGTAGATTCCGGCGACGCCACTGTTATTCACGCTTTTAACGTCCACTATGGATTTAGCAATTTCCGGCGCCTCTTTTCCAACGAAATCTACAAAGTCGTTTTTTATGAAACCAACACCTATGACGGCTATTGGGTTGCGGTTCTCGCTCCAAATTTGGCGGAGACTTTCCAAGGCTTTTTGATAAAACTCTTTTAGGGCAGCGCTACGTTTTTCAGCTTCGAGTTTCCCCGGAAGCCTTGTCTTCTCCTCAACCTTGACTTCAACACCGTACTGGGTTGTTGTGGCCACTGCATACCCCTCATCGTCTATGGCCATTATGATTATGGGCTTTTCAGAAGCCTTTCTAGCGGCTTCAAGCCTCTCCACGTGGTGGCGGGGCCACTCTTCCTTGACTATTGTTATTGGCGTATTCAGCGCAATATTCAACGTGTGATGGGCTCCCGTTGGCACAATTTCTGGTGCTTGGCAAATGGTTCCATGGACTCTCAGTCTTCCAAGAAGCTTGTCCCAAAAAACCTTCTCAACTTTAACGCCGAGGAAAACGGAAACCCTTTCGCCCCGTTTAGACCTCGCGTATTTTTCGTCTTGCTTTATTTCTCGAGTTGTATAGGCGTAAACCTCATCGCCCTTGTAGATTATGTTGTATAAATGCCACAAGTCATCAAAGGTTTCGGGGACAACTTTAACGAAGCCCTTCTTCAAGTTCATTTCAAGAATCTTCAAAGAAAATCCTCTTCGCGTCTCTGCGCCTTATAAAAGCGGTTAGTATTTGCGGGCGTGGGGTCTAACAAGCTCCTCCAATATGCTTAACAAGTCCGGAACTTTTGTCACGATGTCTGTAAACGTGATTATGCCCACAAGTTCATCGTTGTTCCGTGTGACAAGAAGCCTCTTAATTCGTTTTTTAGCCATAATTTTGGCAGCCTCGTTGATGCTGGCGTTTTCGTCAATCGTCACCACAGGGCTTGTCATAATCTGCCTTGCCGTCACGGTTTCAGGAGCCAAACAAGGCTCCACAATTCTCCGCAAAATGTCCCTTTCAGTTATTATTCCAACTGGTCTATCGCCCTGAACAACCACAACCGAGCCTATGTCAAACTTGTTCATGACGGCGACAACTTCCTTAACGCTTGTGTCGGGACGCACAACCCGCACATCCTTGGACATAACATCCCTAACGAGAAGAATCCCAGCCAAACACAACATCCTCCTACAAGACTAGAATCAACGAGCAAAGTATTAAAGTCTTCCAGCAAAACCCTTAATAGAAGACTTGCAACGTTTAAATTTCGAGGGCCGGTAGATCAGCCTGGT
Source organism: Candidatus Bathyarchaeota archaeon (assembly GCA_018396875.1). GTDB lineage: Archaea > Thermoproteota > Bathyarchaeia > Bathyarchaeales > Bathycorpusculaceae > DRVP01. The sequence goes on along the minus strand of JAGTQG010000025.1, from coordinate 17,672 downwards.
ATGATCGCAGCGTTGGCATCGCTGAGGTCGCGGGTTCAAATCCCGCCCGGTCCACCACACCTAAAATGTATTAACGACGCACAGCAAATTAGCGTGACTTTGGGTTTGGAAAATGCGAGGCATTTATCACGGTTTATGTGTGAATTGTGAAGGCGCTATTTCAGATGAAAGGCTTCTCCAACTTGGCGTCTGCGAAAGATGCGTTGAAAAAACTGAAACTTTAAAAAATTGGGATCAACTTCTAAAAGTTTTGAAGGAGAATGGCAGGCTCTATTTTGCTGAGGAAATTTTCGCGTTTCACAGGAAGCTTAAGGATTTTTCGCTTTTCTTCAAGAAGGCTGTAGGGCAGAGAATGTGGTCTCTTCAGGAGACCTGGGCTAGGAGAATCCTTTTAAACAGCAACTTCTCCATAGTGGCGCCTACGGGCGTCGGAAAAACCGTCTTAGGAACTGTTTCAGCCCTATATTTTGCGGTTAACGGCAAGAAAAGCTACATTATCGTGCCTACGGCGCTCCTCGTCCAACAGGTGGCTGGAAAAATAGACTTGTTTTCACAGAAGCTCGGCGTGAAGCCTAGGCTGCTGTGTTATCACGCGGGCTTGAGCGACTCGGAAAGGAAGGAAACTCTTGAAAAGGTGGCGCATGGTGAGTTTGAAATCCTCGTCACAACTGAGAGGTTTCTGGTCAACAACTTTGACATTATCCAAGACAAAGTTTTCGACTTCATCTTCGTCGACGATGTGGACTCATTTCTAAAGTCTCCAAGGAACATAGATAAAATTATGAAGATTTTGGGCTTCAGCGACGACGTGATAGCTGCAGCCTTCCAACTAATAGAGTTGCGGGGGGAGGCAAACCGCCTAAAAAGGATGGGCAAATCACCCCAGCCGGTTCTCGAAAGCTTGGAGAGGCTGCGAAACCAGATTGAGGAGTATAAACGGCAAAACAAGATAGGCTTGCTTGTGGTTTCAGGAGCTACTGTAAAGGCGAAGAGAACCAAACGGATAAGGCTTTTTGAGGAGCTTCTCAACTTTCAGATAGGCTTTAAGCCAGAATTTTTAAGGAACATTAAAGACTTTTATTTGGAGGCAGAAGGCGAAACTGAACAGCAGGTTCTATCGCTCATCAACAGGTTTGGCGGCGGCTGCCTCATCTTTGTTCCATCCGTTTTTGGAAAGGATTACGCAGTAAAGCTCAGCACTTTTTTGAACGCCAACGGTGTGAGGGCTTACACCTACACGAAAATGGATGAGGAAATGCTGGAAAAGTTTCAAAGAGGCGAATATGAAGCCCTCATAGGAGTTGCGAGTTTTCGAAGCCCCTTGGCGAGGGGCATAGACCTCCCGGAAAGAATTCGCTACGTGATTTTCACAGGCGTTCCCAGGATGGAGATCAGGCTAAGCTGGGATGAGTATAACCCCGTTAAGCTTCTGACGCTTCTCAAAAACATCAGAGAGTTTCTAGAGCCAAACGTGCAGGAGAGAGCCAGCCAAATCATCAACATACTTCGCAGAGTTTTGCCTGTCAGCAAGGAAACAGTTGATAAAGTTAAGGATGCAATGGAAAGGGGTGTTCAACTAGAGGGCTTCGACGATTATGTTAGAAGAATAGTTTTAGAGACAAAGAGCTTCCTTAGGGAAGCTATAACACCGAAGGTTATTGAGGCTATATCCAAAAGCAGAGAAGTCTCCCTAAAACAGAGAGACGGCGAATTCTTTCTGGTTGTGGCTGACCCGGTGGCTTATGTTCAGGCTTCTGGAAGAGCCTCAAGAATGTTTGCCGGCGGCATAACCAGAGGCGCAAGCTTCATCTTGGTGGATGATGAGAAGGCGTTTTACTCGCTTAAAAAACAGTTGGGGTTCATGCTTGGCGAGTTTTCACCCATCAAGTTCAGCTTGAAAGCTGTTGAAAAATGGTTTAGAGGCATAGACGAGGACCGAAGAGTTATAATGGAAATTAGAGAGGGGAAAATTTCCAAGAGATTGAAGGACTTCATTAAGACAGCCTTGTTGATTGTCGAATCTCCAACGAAGGCAAGAACCATTTCGAGGTTTTTCGGAAGACCTTTCAAAAGGAAAATTGAAAACATAACGGTCTTTGAGGTTAGCGCTGGCGAGTTCGTGCTCAACATTGTGGCAAGCATGGGACACATTTACGACTTAGTCCTAAACGAGGGCTTCCACGGCGTAAAAGTTGAGAACAACCGTTTCACACCCATATACGATTTCATCAAGAAATGTCGGAAATGCGGTGAACAGTTCACTGGGCTTGATTTTTGCCCAAAATGCAAGAGCCAAGAATACTACTCGAAAAAGGAGCTTGTTAAGGCTATGAGGAAGATAGCCCTCGAAGTCAACCGCGTTTTTGTCGCCACAGACCCGGATATTGAGGGGGAGAAAATAGCCTACGACGTTTACTGTTCGCTTCACCCTCTGAACAAGCGTATTGAACGTTTGGAATTTCATGAAATAACAAAAAAGGCTTTCCTTCAAGCCATCAAGGAGCGGCGGGAAATAAACCTTAAAATGGTGGAAGCCCAGCTTGTCCGCCGCATCGAAGACCGTTGGATAGGCTTCGAATTAAGCCAAAAGCTTTGGCACCGCTTTCGGAACTATAGGCTGTCCGCTGGAAGAGTACAAACGCCTGTTCTAGGCTGGATTATAGAGCGAATAAAAGAGTCGAGAAAGAAAAAACGAGTCTTGTCAGCCGTGCTTTCAAACGGCTTGAAAGTTTCCATCGAAAACCCCACGCTGCCGTTTCCGCCCTACAATCTTAAGGAACAACTGAAGAACCTCAAAGCAAAAATAGCGAATCTAACAACCGAAGAGCGCACATTATATCCGCCTCCACCCTACACCACGGACACGCTGCTCAGAGACGCTTCTGCAAAGCTTGGTTTCCCAGCCACAAAAACAATGATTGTTGCCCAAGACTTGTTTGAGATGGGGTTATGCACGTACCACAGGACAGATGCCACAACGGTTTCCACCGTCGGCATAGGTATAGCTAAAGAGTACATACAAGAAAAGTATCCGTCTCTTTTCGTTCCCCGCAGATATGCCGTTGAAGGCGCCCACGAATGCATAAGACCGACAAAGGCTCTCGACGCGGAAAGGTTGAAAAATTTGGTATCCCTTGGGCTTCTGCGTTTTCCGAAAAGGCTGACACAAGACCACTTCCAACTTTACGACTTAATATTCAAACGGTTTATTGCAAGCCAAATGAAGGAAGCTAAGCTTCTCTATCAGAAGTTTAGAGTTTTGGTGGACGGAAACGAAGCTTACATGGAACACCCAGTCAGCATAGTTTCCGAAGGCTTTAACAGAATGCTACCAGTGAAAACGGCAAACCCTGTGGAGGAGGGTGAGTACACCATAACCTTCGCGAGGCTGCTATACATGCCAGCAGCAAGACCTTTCATGCAAGGTGAAGTGATCGCCTTAATGCGGGAAAAAGGTATAGGAAGACCAAGCACATACGCGAAAATTGTCTCCACCCTTCTAGAGAGAAACTACGCCATTGAACGCAAAAACAGGCTTATAAGCACGGCTTTAGGCTTCAAGGTTTACATGTACCTGCAGCAAAACTTTGGAAAATACACTTCTGAAGAAACAACGCGGCGGCTTGAATCTTTGATGGATTTGGTTGAGCATGGCAAAGCCGACTACAACGAAATCCTAAAAGAGCTTTACCAAGAAATCCTAGAGATAAGGAAGGCTTAGACTGCTGGAGAACAAGTGAAGTGCGGGAATTCATCCTCTACTCTCGTTTGGGGCGGACGGACGCCAAGTGGACAAACTTGCATGATGCAGGACGCCTAGACATCGTCTACGAGTGTGCTGTTACAAGCCTTTTCTTGTCGCATGGCATCCGCAAAGACGTAGTTTTCCATGCAATATTGAATGGTCCGCCATCACCACCAGTACATTTAAAAGTGGAAGGATTAACGCTTCACGATGTGAGGACGGACCAGCAAACTTGGACAAACATTTTAAAGAAAGTTTTGGCGGGTAAAACCCATCCCGGCGTTTCTGTGGAAAAGCTTAGTTTTGAAGCCCTATTAAGAGAGAAAGCCGAAAAAGCCCAAATCTACGTGCTAGAAGAAGGGGGAAAAGACATAAGCGAAGTTAGCATCGGCGAAAACCCCGTGTTTGTCCTAGGAGATCACGTGGGCTTGCCGAGAAAGGTTGAGGCTTATGCACTGCGTTATGGAGAAAAGATATCTCTTGGGAAAAAACCCTACTTGGCGGCTACATGCATCTCAGTCCTAAACTATATCCTAGACAGAAGGGAGGCTTCTATAAGTTTACTGTAAAATGTAAGATGCAACCGAGATGAGCAAGCCCACCAAACCTATGCAGAAGAAAACAGCGAAACCCAGCTTTATTGGGCATTTGCCGCTGGTCCCGAAATTGGCTCCCAAACCCCCAAGATAGGACTTCCAAACAATCCCTAAAATGGAAACTGGCAACCAGCAAAGCCAAAGCCAGTTAAGCTGCGCCCTTAAATTGGCTATGAATTGCCGTGCCAACTCCAAGTTTGTAACGTCGATTTTTATCAACGGAATGAAAAACCAAAAAGTCGCCAGTGAAGCAAAGCCCACAATTGTGTCGACGAGAAACGTGTATCCGGTAATTGAAGCAGCGGACTTTAAATCCCAACCACTACCTTTATTGCAAGCAAATTTCACAATTACAGAGATTATCAGCCATACGGCGACAATCAATCCATAAGTAAAAATGACGGCTATAACCACGGCAAACATTAATATGGCCCAGAAGGCAGGTGGCAAACTTAACCCTACGAACTGGATTTTCGAAAAAATTAAGGCTAAAAACATTAACGCGACAAACACTTGGATAGCTATTATTCTGAAAACTTCGCCGTAAGAGGGAGCCAAAGCCACGTCTTCCATGCCTTCCCTCGGCGAAAACAAGACTTTAAAAATCCTTTGAAGGAAGGAGAGTTTCCTTTCATAAGGCTTTGGAAGAGCAATTTCTGGTGACTGTGGCGGCGTTTCAGAAATACCCAAGTACACCTCACCGTAGAACCATTTAGAACCGTCAGCATATTTCATTTTTTCGGTAAGTCTAAACTTAAGCTGGATAGCGGTAAATTTTTATTTTTGTGCTTTTCGGTTTAAACTTGTTATTGTCTACCCTTTTAAACTTCCCTTTCACGGAGGCTGATATAAAATGGCAGCTATTAGAGAGTTGCCAACAACCCCCGTGTCAAGGTTTGAACGCATAGGCGCCCACACCCACATTAAGGGTTTAGGCTTAGACGAAAACTTGAAGGCTGTCAAGATAAAGGACGGCATGGTTGGACAGGAAAAAGCCAGGGAAGCCGCCGGTCTCGTTGTGAAGATGATTAAGGAGGGAAAACTCAGCGGAAAATGTATCATTCTGGCTGGTCCGCCCGGCACGGGTAAAACGGCTATTGCTGTGGCTATTTCCAAAGAGCTTGGCGAAAATGTACCTTTTATTCAGATGAGCGGCAGTGAAATCTACAGTACTGAACGGAAGAAAACCGAGGTTCTGATAGAGGCTATAAGGAAATGCATTGGCGTTGAGATTCATGAGATGCGGAAGGTCTACGAGGGCGAAGTCACCATGGTGGACATTCGAACAGCACCACATCCATACAACCCATACCAGAAAATCCCTGAAAGTGTTAGGTTGACATTGAAAACGAAAGAGGAGGAAAAAACCATCGAAGCCGGCGCTTCCATAGCACAACAAGTGATTGCCGAGGGCATATCAGAGGGACATGTTATTCAAATAGACGCAGAGACTGGCAGAGTTGTCAACCTTGGGCTGTGTTTGGAAAGCCAGAAAGGCAAAACCTACGATGTAGACACGAGGCGAAAAGTGCCGCGTCCAAATGGCAAAGTATTGAAAGAGAAAGAGTTTGTTTACATGCTGACGCTGGCGGATTTAGATGAACTTAACGCGAGACAACGCTCAGGTGGGCTTTTCTCGCTGTTTTTCGGCGGTTCCGAGTCCAAGGAGATTGACACCGAAGTGCGGATGGCTGTTGACCAGCAAGTGAAAGAGTGGGTTGACAGCGGCAAAGCCTTCATCCATCCCGGCGTGCTTTTCATAGACGACGCGCATCTACTAGACTTAGAGGCTTTCAGTTTCCTCAGCAGAGCCATGGAAAGCGAGCTTGTGCCAATAATAATTCTCGCAACAAACCGCGGTGTAGCGCGCATCCGTGGAACAGACATAAAGAGCCCCTTAGGTTTCCCACTTGACCTTATAGACCGTGCAGTCATAATAGCCACGGAACCCTACGACATGGAAAGCATTAGGGAAATCCTCAGAATACGCGCTGCGGAGGAGAAAATCAAAATTGAAAAGGATGCTTTAGAGAAACTTGCCGAAGTTGGAGCTAAAAGCTCCATGCGGTATGCTGTACAACTCTTAAGCTTGGCAGCCCAAAATGCGAGGGCGCTTAACAAGGACAAAGTAACTATTGAAGATGTGCAACGGGTGGACGAGCTTTTCATGGACGTAAGCGAAGCCGCCGAGTACCTGAAAAAATATGAAGAGAAACTAATGATACACTAGGCTGCAGACTGTAAAAATAATCATTATTTCTGAACAGCAACCTCTTTAAGCCTCTTTCTGCTTTTTAGCAGTGATTAGACATGTCTGAAAAGAAATATAAACGTGAAACCTCAAGCCACCTTGAACTAAGCCTTCCAGACGACTGGGGATTTGTTCTGGAACCAGCAAAAGTTGAGATTGGTTCAGGATACACGATTTCCCTAACCTACGATGAGGAGGGCAACCCAATAGTTGACGTGAAAACCTATGGAGAAGTTGACTCGGCTAAAATAAGAAGGGATATTGAACGCCTATACCCAAATGCTCAAATCAGACATATAAACGAGGAGCCAACGGTCACCATAATCAAGAAAAGTAGGCGAAAAAGGAAAAGCAAAAAATAGTTTTCTCGCCCAAAATTTCGAGTTTTGAAACGAGATTGAAAAAGAGTCAAAAAGTCCCCAATATAAATTTTCCCCGCAAAAAGCTAGAATTCAACATTAAAACTCACATTTTAAGGTCGTCAGCTTAACTCTCGCAGTCATGGATGGAATATTTTCAAGTTAACCGTTGAGTTTTTAAGCACCTCTCGAGCCATGATGTAAATCCTCTGCAAAGCGAGACCTCCTATGAAAAAACGTGACAAGCCAAGTGAAAACACAAAAGAGCTGAATGTGGTTTATATTCGCTCAGTAGCCAACTCCCTCGGCACAGGTATGGTAAACCCGTTTATTGGTCCCTACGCTGTCAGAGAGTTGGGCGCATCTTCTTCAGAGATGGGTTGGCTCCAGTCGACAAGCAACATTTCAAACAACATCATGCAAATTTTCTGGGGAAGATTAAGCGATAGACTTGGACGAAGAGTCCCATTCATTGTATTTGGCGGTTTGATTGTAGCTTTGCTGTGGGTTCCGCTGTTGTTCTTAAACTCTGCAAGCCAGCTTGTGTTTTTAGTTGCCGCACAAGCGCTTTTAGGATCAATGGCTACACCAGCTTGGACAGCTTTAATAGGCGACTTGGTGCCGCAACACCGCCTTGGAAGGGCTAATGCAACAATAAACATGTGGGCTTCCGTGGGCAGTTTGACAGCCACGTTGGTTTCTGGAATAATAATGGCAAGCGTCGGCGGAACTGTTCGACAACAGCTCATAATCCCAGTGGCAGTTGCAACATTATGTGGACTAATATCCTCAATCATAATGCTTAAGGTGAAAGAAAAAAGCCAAAACAACAAGCCGGAAAAATCCTTCGTTGCAGACTTGGTTGCAGCTGCAAGACTTGCGGAAAGATCTCCTGACTTCGTTAGGTACTGTGTGTGCAGTGCTACCTTCACGTTTTTCATGTCAATAGCGTGGCCCCTTTTCGCCATAACACAAGTCAAGGTTTTAGGCGCTTCAATGCTTGAAATCGCAATGCTTTCTGTCATGCAAGGAATATTCACCATTCTTTTTACGAATTGGGCTGGAAGGCTTGCAGACACCCTCGGCAGGAAACCGTTGCTGTTGTTTGTCCGGTTTAGCTACGTTAGCGTGCCGTTGGCGTATGCTTTTTCGCCCAACATTTACATCCTAATTGGCATTGGAGCCTTTTGGGGTGTCGTTGCAGCCTTTGAACAAGCGTCTGCAACAACTTATTTGTTAGATGTCACGCCGGAAATGCATCGCGGAAGCTTTGCAGCCATCTACAACCTCTTAATAGGCACCGTTACATTTTTCGGCTCTTTAATAGGCGGCTACTTGTCAGATCTTGCTATAAGCCGTTACGGCTTGGTTTTAGGGTTACAAATAGTCTACATGGTTTCAGCTGTGGGCAGAGGGATAGGTGCCGCTACATATTTTAAGCTCAGGGAAACCTTGAAAAAGGGAGCAAGAAAGCCCTAGAAACGTCCTCTTAAATATTTTCCAGTTATCGGGATTTCAGTTCCACAGTTTGGACACTTGTTTTCGGCTGTTATAGCGTATTTCAAAACATGGTAGCCATAACGTTTTATGAGGGTTTTTCCACAGCTTGGACAGTAGGTGTTTTCGTAGCGGTGCCCCGCCACATTTCCAAGGTAGGGGTATAAAACTCCAGCTTTCTTCGCCAAATTGTAAGCTTTCTCCAAAGTTTCAATTCTAGTGGGCGGGTTGTAAAATTTGTAAGCTGGGAAATAACGGGTGAAATGAAGCGGCGTTTCGGGTCCAACATTCTCCAAGTGTTTATCAATAACCCACTTCAATGTGTTCTCGTCGTCGTTAACACCGTTAACCACAAGGTTCACAATCTCAACATGCAAACCCATGCGTTTGGCTTCCCTTGCGTTTCTCCAAACTTTCTCCACATCAGCCCCGCCACAGTACCGCGTATATGTTTCCGGTCCACCTTTAACGTCGATCTTAATTCCATCCAACCCCGCGTTGTAAAGCGCTTTTAGGGCTTCTAGGGTCATGTAGCCGTTCGAGACAAAACAGCAGTACTTAATGCCCACACGTTTGCCAATGCTGAAGGCTTCAACAACCCAATCAGCTAAAAGTGTAGGTTCCTGAAAACTTGCACACAAGCCAGCGTCCCCAGCTTCAAGAGCCAATCTGGCAACCTTCTCTGGCGGAAAGAAAGAAGCCTTCTCCGGCGTCGGCTGAACCTTTGACAGGTGAAAGTTTTGACACCAGACGCAGTCGAAGTTGCATGACCATGTGGAGAAGGTTAGCGATGTAGAGCCGGGCCAATAGTGGAAGAAGGGCTTTATCTCTATTGGGCGACTTTCAATGGCGCTTATGTTCCCATAAACAAGCGTGTAAAGTTTTCCGCCGAAATTCTTCCTCGTCTTACAGTAACCAAGCTGTCCCTCTGGTATTTCACACCGCCTTTCGCAAAGAATACATCTGACTTTGTCTCCGGCAAGCCTTGTGTAGAACGCTGACTCTCGAACCGTTGGATAGTTGGGTGCACGGTTCATTTCAATGCCTTCGGAAGTGCTCCCAGCCTCGAGGCGCTATAACGCTTTTTACACCATCAAGTTCTAGAAGTATCCGTTTTTTAGCAACAACCTCCCCGATTTTGATTAAGGTTCCACCAACCCGTTTAACAGCGTCCTCCGCTCTGTCCCAAAGTTCAGGCTTTACAGTTAGGACAAGCTCGTATTCTTCTCCCCCATACAGGGCAAGCTCCAAGGGGTCTAGACCATTTAACTTGGCAAACCTTATGGCTTCAGGGGCTATTGGAACGTTGTCAATTATAAAGCCCACACCGCTAGCCCTAGCGATTTCGTAAAGACTCCATGCAAGCCCATCACTTGAATCTATGGCAGCCGTCACCGCGCCGCTTGCACCCAAGGCTAAGCCCTCGTTTAAACGGGCTTTAGGCATTAAAACAGCCTCCAGAAGCACGCTGCGAGCATTTCTTGGCACTTTACACTTTTCCAAGAGGATTTTCAGTCCAGCAGAGGATTTTCCAAAATAGCCGGTGACCGCCACAATGTCGCCCGGTTTCGCTCCACTCCGCAGCATTAAAGTGTTTTTTTTAGCTGTGCCAAACATTGAAACGCCTATCACAAGGTCAGAAGCCTCGTTTGTGTCTCCGCCCAAAATGTACACGCCATACTCGCGGGCTCCAACATTTAAGCCTTCGGCTATCTCTTCAAGCCCTTTTCTGGTAATGTTGCTTGGTAAGCCAAGCGAAACAAGGGCGGCGAGAGGTTTCACGCCTTTCGCAGCGAAGTCGCTTACATTCATGACAACCGATTTGCGGGCTGCATGCCACAAGCTCATGCCCCGAGGCACGTCTGTTCTGCCAACCAGCATATCAGTCTTCAAAACAAAAAGTTCACCACCGTTTATAGGGTAAGCCGAAACATCATCGCCAAAAGGAACAGGCATCTGCGGCATCTTATCCAAATGTTCAAGAATGAGCTGTATGGCTTTCCTTTCGCCCATATCCTTCAACTTCTGCAAAATGCTGCACCCTTTGGCTTCTGCTGAATAGCGAAGTCTAGGCGGTTCTTAAACGTTCTGCAAGGAGGCTAACGAAGCTGGGGAACCGCACTTCTAACAGCCTTAACAACCGCTAAACCAACAACTATGGATATGCCGGCTTGCACAAACAAGTCCCGCATGTACGAAATTATTGCAGCAGGATACCCTTTTATGAACACGTTTATAATGAAGTATGTTGTCGCCATTAAGAAACCGCCCACAACACACGCAACAGCTTGAACGACCAAGGATTTCCCCTTCGCAAGACCTGGAATTAAACCCTCCAAACCATGAGCGAGAACAGAAACAAACCATCGTTCATACCCAACATAAAAGTCAGCAGCCACAGAGCCCACAACTCCCACAAGCCCGCCAACCTTATAACCAAAAAGCAAGGCTGCCGCAAAAACAACCAAATCGCCAATGTGGGTGTATCCGCCAGTGGGCGAAGGAACCTTCAACACAATTATTAGGGTGGCGTAAACAGCCGATAACACAGCCACAACCGCAACCTCTCGGCTAGCTAACAACGGACCACGCCACCTTTCACCCAAAACAGAGCTAGCCAACTCAACACCTACAGCGAGAAGGCACACGCCTAAAACCGTCCCCACCGCAAAAATTTGGTAGACTTCAAAGTTATAAACAAATGGCACTATAACATTAAACAATGCCAAGACAGAAGCGCCGACGTTGGAAAAACCGCCCAAACGAGTAAAACCCCTCCACTGGAAGTAAGCGCCAACGAAAGCCAACGTTGCCGCAGTTAAACCCAGAAAAACACAGAGACTAAGAAACATTCTCACGTCTGATGCAAGTTTAAACTCTTGAAGAAATGAATAACCAAACAAGCGGAGAATAAAAACAGCCTCGAATAAAGCCGACAAAGCAATCAACAAACCACCAAAAACAGAAAGCCAATAACCCCTCCTCAATACAACGGGTTCCCCACCCATACCGAACACCAGAGAGAAATAGTATAGTTATAACTATACTATTAAAAACTTTCCCTTCCATAATTCCCTCCGAACATCTTAAAAGCCAGTTGAAACCTCAAAATATTCAATGAGAATGGGCCTCGGTAGCTCAGCTGGTAGAGCAGCGGCCTCGTAAGCCGCAGGTCCCGGGATCGAAGCCCGGCCGAGGCTCCATTTTTAAAGTTAAAGGTTAAAAGGTTAAATAGAATATTTCCTCTTGTTTGGTGACGTTTAAATGGTGCTGTTTAGATGAGTTTAGCTGTGGAAGCTTCAAATGTTGTCAAGGTTTTTGGTAGTGTTCACGCCTTGGACGGGTTGAGTTTTAAGGTTAAGCCTGGTGAGATTTATGGGCTTATTGGTCCTAATGGCGCCGGGAAAACCACTGCCTTAAGGGTTGTTTCAACTTTGCTTTTGCCGACGGCTGGCACTGTGAAGGTTTTTGGGTTAGATGTTGTTGAAAAAGCCGCTGAGGTTCGCAGGATTATTTCCTATCTTCCAGAGGAGGCTGGTGCTTATCGCTATCTTTCTGGTTGGGAGTATCTCGAGTTTATGGCAAAGTTTAGTGCTAAGAGCAAGGATGAAGTGCGTGCCATGGTGGCTGAGGCTGCTGAGATTTGCGGTTTAGGCGAACGCCTAAAGGACAAGACTAAAACCTATAGTAAGGGTATGAAGCGGCGGCTTTTGGTGGCTAGGGCTCTTATGGCCAAGCCTAAGCTTGCGATTTTAGACGAGCCCACAAGCGGTTTAGACGTTATCCACTCTTACCACGTTAGAGAAATCATTAAAAAGTATGTGAGGGAGCATGGCGTGACAGTGCTTCTTTCAAGCCACAACATGTTGGAGGTGGAGCATCTCTGCGACAGAGTTGCCCTCATAAACAAGGGTAGGCTTGTGGCTGAAGGCTCCCCTCAAGAACTTAAAGAAAAGTATGGATGCTCAAATCTTGAAGAGGTTTTTGCCAAGGTGGTGAAAATTGCTTAAGGGATTTGGAACATTCCTCCTAAAAGAGCTTAAAGAGCTTATGAGAGACCCGAAAATTCTGTTGCCCATGATTGTTGTACCTCTTGTCATGTTTCCAGTCTTGGGTGGGGTAGTGGGATATGCCATGCAAGCAGCCCAAGAACAAGCCATAAAGGCCGCATTGGTTGTGGTAAACAACGACTGTGGAAACTGGTCCAACACTTTCATCAATTTCCTACAAGGCTTAAGCGCCATGGGCTTTAACCTCACGATATACACTGAGAGCAACATAAAACCGTTAAGCGAAAAGGTTTTGGAGCTTTTATCCAAATACAACACTACGCAGATTCTGGAGATTCCAGACGGCTTCAGCCAAAACATAACCATCCACTTTAACAATCCCAACGTGAGGGCTTACGTGAGGTTATACAGTGTCCTCCGTGGGACGAGTGTTTTCGAAAATATCGGCTCATCGGCTGTTGACGCTTTAATAGGCATGTTCAATCGGCAACACGCTCCGGACATTTTATACTCTGAAAAGGCAACGGTGATCAAAGGTGAAGTCAAGTATGGTGTGGATCCCATGGCTGTTTCTGGGCTTTTAATGTATCAATCCATAGTTTTGCCGATGATGGTGCTTCTCCTGATTTCGTATGCGCCTCAAATTGCTGCTGCCTCTATGGCTGTGGAGAAGGAGGAGAAGACTCTCGAAACTCTTTTGACGTTGCCTATAGATCGCCTTGCCATTCTTTGGGGTAAGCTTCTCAGCTCCATCATTGTTGCGGCTATAGGCGCTGTCGTCTACACGGCTGGCTACAGCTATACGCTTGGCTCTGTAATGGCTGGGACCCCGGCGAGGTTAAATGTGGATCTGGCTGCCCTTGGACTTGTGCCATCCACGTTGGGCTATTTGCTTCTAGGATTGTCGCTTTTTGTCACTATAGTTTCGGTTTTGGCTTTGTCCGTTATTCTGGCGGCTTTCGCTGAAGACGTTAGAGGCGCCCAAGCTCTTGTCGGCAATATATATCCAATGATTTTCCTTCCATCCATCGCCCTAATATACTTGGACATCAACACTTTGCCCCTCGCCTTCAAGCTTGTTTTGTTCGCCATTCCCTTCAGCCATCCAATGATAGCCTCAAAAGCCATTATAGTGGGCGACCTTTGGACGGTTACGCTGGGCATAATTTATGTTTCAGCTTTTACGTTGGTTGTCATGTATGCAGCTTCAAAACTTTTCGCCACAGAAAAAATTCTGACAGCAAAAATAAAATTCAAAGGATTAAAGAAACGGAAAGGAGTGTCTGCTGAAGAATCTTAGGGTGGTTATCCTTTCTTTAAGAGTTTTTGCATAATTTTTCCGCTTGGCTTAAGTGTAAAGTTGAGGTATGCCAGTCCAAAAGTCGCGTTTTCTGATGGGAAATCTTGCAGTGAAAAGTATCCCCAATGCTGGATGTGAAAGTCCGAAATCGCTTGGGCTGTCTCTTCAATCAAGGCGCATTTGCTTGCCTCCTCAAGGCAATATCCATAAACTTCTTTGTTGGAAGTTTGCCAACCCCACTCCGCCAGAAACAAGTAGCCTTTTCCACCTAAAAACTCGTCGATCTTTCGTCTGTAAAATTCTGTAATCCATTGGAAGAGGGGACGGGAAAAACGGTTTTTAGCCCTATTGTAGTATGTGAACCCGTAGCCATTAATTCCCTCTAGGTTGTATGGAATAAGTCCGCGTAGTGCAAGGTTTACATTTTCCATTTCTATTCCATCGGACACGAGCAGCACTGGCTTGTCTGGGTCAGTCTGCTTGATTATGTTTACAGCGTGCTGCATGTAGTTGCGATAATAGGTGCTGTTTTCAAAGTTGGCTTGCGTTGTTGCATCATTTCCCCACTTGAAGGGCATAAATAGCAAGTAAAATTCCACGTTTTGATGATTTTTTGCAATTTCTGTCACATTTCTAATGAAGCTCAGCCAAGCTGAAACTTTGGTTGAGTTGTCTGGAAAATCTTTCGGCATCCAAAACTCGTTTGGTATAGGTCTCGGTGCATTTTGTTCAAAACTTACGTTTATGGTGAAGTCTCTCCACATTATGTAAAGGGCTGCCTTCAACCCATACTCGCCTATAAGCCTCAAATACTCGTCCAAGAAACCGTCCAAATAGTAGCATTCCAGCTCCGCCACTCCGACACCTTTAAAGCCCATCTGTTTGGCGAGGCTAAGCCAGTTTCTAATCCACTGCTGCTTAGTTGAATTCAACCTTATCGTTGTGCATCGTTCCTCAAGCTTTTCTGGTTGAGAATATGTCATGATCACGATGTAAGATTCTGTCTCCATGATGTCTAACGGCTTAGTCTGCTGTGCAGTTGAAGGCGGCTGAATTAAGAAGGCGACCAGAATTAGCAACAGTAAAAGGAGAACCTTCAAAAAGTCAAAAGGCGAAATAAACCACAAAACGACGAAAGTAAATATTAAAAGTGTTAAAAATTCAAAGAAACCATTTTCCGACATTTCTGCGGCTTCAAACTCGATCACCACGTAACCCGAAGTTAAAGTGTTATCAAGCGCCGTGAAGTCGGAGGCTTGAACATACCTCAACATCCAATCCCTGCCTAAGGGAAAACCGTCAACAATAAGACCCTTTTCAGTGATGTTCCCAATGTAGAATCGCTCTCCATCAAAAGCCACGTATAAGACATTTCCAACCCTACTTTCCCAGCCGCCTTCGCTTCCAAGAACACTGGCCACACGCGTTTTTGAGTCGCACTCAACGTAGAAAACGTCTATAGGCCATCTGTAAATTTTCAGTAAAAGTCCACACTTGCTGGAGGAGTTGTCGTTGAAAAAGCCGAGAGCAACGGCGCCCTCAGCGTTGTCACTAGTGAATGTTATGTTTAGGGTGATTTTCGCCTCAAAACAGTTGTAAGCATTTTCGACCTTATAATACAGCGGTGTTGCCGAGTTAAAAACCGTGTATGGAATGGAAAGCGTTGTTCCAGCATGCACTATTGTGATGGTGAATTGCCACGTCAATAAGAAAAGCAAATTCACAAAAGCGAAAGGCATACACAGCCTTTTCATTACTAATTCACACCGTAACCTCCTAGAAAAGGGAATAAAAGCTTATCCAGAAAACACTTAATATCATCCACTGGTGAATGTGGTTGGGTATACAGCAGATTGAAGTTTATCCAGTGACGTTGGCGTATCGTGAACCGTTTCGCATCGCGCCAGGAGCAAGCACTGAAAGTCACAATGTGGTTGTCAGAATAATCACGGATTATGGCGTCTGCGGCTGGGGTGAGGCTTCACCTTCGGAGCGGGTTACAGGCGAAACAGCAGAAACCGTTGTCAAGGTTTTAGACAAGATTGCGCCAAAATTGGTTGGCATGTGTCCGTTACGCATTGAAAATATTGTCGAGCTTATGGACAATCTTGTGGCTGGAAACCCTTCGGCAAAAGCCGCCATAGACATAGCCCTTCACGACATTTTCGGCAAAACGGTGCGAAAAGAGCTTTACCGTGTGATAGGCGGATACAGAACAGAAGTCTTAACAGACATTACTTTGGGCATAAAGTCTCCAAAAGAAATGGCGAAGGACGCCGCCAAAGCCGTCAAACGCGGGTTTAAAGCCCTAAAAGTTAAGGTTGGCGTGGACCCTGAAGAGGATGTAGAGCGAGTAAGGCTTATCCGAGAAACTGTTGGCGATGATATTCAAATTCGGATAGACGCCAACCAAGGTTGGACGCCTAAACAAGCCATACAAGCCCTAAACAAGATGACAAAATACAACATCCAGTTTGCGGAACAACCTGTTCCAGCCGAAGACCTGAAAGGCTTAATCGAGGTTAAGCGAAACTCGCCTATACCGGTCATGGCGGATGAAAGCGTCCACTCGCCGGAAGACGCCGTACGCCTAATAAAAGCCGAAGCAGTAGACCTCATTAACATAAAGCTGATGAAAAGCGGGGGCATCCATAAAGCCCGGAAAATAGCCGCCATAGCCGAGGCGGCTGGCATACCGTGCATGATAGGCTGCATGGGCGAATCAGAAATAGGCATAGCTGCCGGCGCCCACCTAGCAGCGGCTGTTAGAAATATCCAATACGCAGACTTAGACTCGGATTTGTTGCTCAAGGACAAGCTCGTAAAGAAAGGCGGAACAAAAGTCAAAAACTCCATGCGCATGTTCCCCAAAATTCATGGATTAGGCATAAGGGAGCTGGATACAGTAAAGCTTGGAAAACCCTTAAAAGTATACAAATAAGAATTGAGGCATCTTTTTGGAGGAGTGGATTAGAAAACTCTTCATTGAAAGGGCAGACATATTCCTAAAAATCATGAATGAAAGATGGGCTGTAACCGAAGACCTCGTTAACGGAATGCTAAAAGTGCTAAATAGTTTCGGCATAACTTCAGGAAGCCTTCTCGACTTATGCTGTGGAAACGGTCGCATATCCATTTACATGGCTAAAAGAGGGTTTAGAGCCCTAGGCGTGGACATTTCTAAAGCCTTCATAGAAGATGCCAACAAAAAGGCGACGGAGCATGGCGTGGCGGACAAGACAAGGTTTTTGGAGGGCGACGTGCGACAGTTGAAAGAGGTTTTGAGGGGTGTCTGTGAACCCTTCGACGTGGTTGTGAACGCTTGGACTTCGATAGGCTATTTCTCTAGAGAGGAGGATTTAAACATCTTTAAACAGGCGAGGGAACTCTCCAAGGAAGGCGCCATACTATTCATTGCTGAAACAGCCCACACGGAATTCTTCTCCCTAAAATTTACGCCAACATCCTACTCCGAGGTAGAAGACTACGTGATCTTGGAGAACAGAAGCTACGACCCGCAAAAAGCCCAAATAAGCACAACATGGGCGTTCTACAAGAAGCAGGGAAACGACCTAAAATACATAGACAAGGTGAACTATCAACTCCGCGTATACAGCCTAAGCGAGCTTGTCGAGCTTTTGGAAAAGGCTGGGTGGCAAACAGTCGCCCACTATGGAAACCTAGCAACCCTACAGCCCGCAACACCGCTAACAAGCCTAAACATAGTCGCCAAAGCAGTTTAAATCCTTTAACAACCTTTCTACATCACGTCTCCAAACATGTTTAGGCGTTCTTCTGTTAGTTGGTCGTCCCAGCACATCCCATCAAAACTTTCATACTCTTCCTCGCTGATTTCGCATCCACAAATAGAACAGCAGAATTCATCCTCCTCATTCGCTGTCTTTCTTTCTCTT
>JAGTQG010000024.1:13354-24032 GCA_018396875.1 Candidatus Bathyarchaeota archaeon | reverse complement strand
CGTTATGATCGCATTAATTCTGAGTTAAATTCTGAGTAACAGACACTGGTGATTAGTATTCACCGTTCATAAGCCATTTTAAAGAGCCCTTGAAAGGTAGGGAATGTAAGAAAGCGTACAGACCAGCGAAGATTCGAAAATGCGTTTCAAAGGTGTCAAAATGCAGAAAGTCTACGTGTTAAGCGCTTTGGTGATTATTGGCTTAGCGCTGTTTTACATCTTTCAAGGACACTATCCAGATTTGATGTATCTTTTTTCTAATGCTTTTCCACCCCTAATCTCTGGCATGGCGGTCATTGTTTCTGGACTTTCATTGGAGAGATATTGGCGTAAAGCTAAGGGACCTTTTTCGAAGACTTGGCTCTATTTTACAGCTGGCTTGTTCTTTTGGTTCTTGGGGGAGGCGGTTTGGGCGGGATACACGCTCATATTAGGCGTTGAAGTTCCATATCCATCAATCGCTGACATTTTCTGGCTAGCTGGTTATATTCCCTTCTTTGTTGCGCTATACTTGTACGTCAAAATTTTTGGCGGTGCATTGACTAGGAAGACACTGGTTGCGTCCATGATGGCAACCATTGTCATGACGGTGATTGTAACTGTTGTCTTGCTTGCTCCGCTTTTAACTGCCGGGGAGGATCCGGTGACTCTTGTTGCTGACTTCGCTTATCCGCTTTTTGACCTTGCGCTTTTTTCTGTGGCACATCTGGGGCTTATCATTTTCTGGAAGGGAAAACTTGCAAAGTCATGGCTTTTCATCAACGCAGCTATAGCCATGGATACATGCGCTGACATTATTTTTAGCTACGCAACAGCCCAGAACGCCTACTATTGTGGACACATGCTAGAGCTTCTCTATCATTTCAGCTATCTATTCTTCATGTTAGCTTTCTACCTGCATACAAAAGAGCTTTGAGGTTAACGCCATGAATAGGGAAAAATCCCTCGTTGAGAGGGCTTTAATCGAAGCTGTCGACGAGGGCTTACTCATGCTTGGAGAAAGCGGAAGAGAAGTTGTCTACTTTCGTCTCCGGTTTTCCTATGCCATTGGCAAGGAGGATGTACCATCTCATCCGGAAATTTTCGATGAATGTTTACGGAGCATTTTCGGATCGGGAGCGAAAGCTATTGAAAAAGCCATAATCAAAAACTTGTACAAGAAGCTTGGATTAAAATTCGTTGAAAAGGAGAATTTCGACTTCTTAGAATACTTAAATTATGCAAAGAGGCAGTCGGGAAATTAGAGAGTGTCAAATTTTGCAGTGCTCAGTATCTTCTTTGGCGGAATCCGCCTCTTCTTTCCCGCCCGCCGAAGTTTCTTCCACTTCTCCCACGGAAGGGACGTCTTGGCTGCTCGTAAACTTTTGAGGATAAGTTGTTTTGGGTGTTTATTTCGCATGTTAAGGCTTCTTTTGCGGTTTCCAGTGTGCCATATCTTCCAACGTTTAGGCGCATACTGCCCTTGAACAGAGTTACGTAGCCATTTCCTATCTGTATGGTTTCGCCTTCTTGGACTTTGGCTATATTATCATCCCATAGGGTTAGGTATATGCATCCTGTTTCGTCGCCTATCAAGGCGTCGCAGACCGTGTGGGGAGCACCATCTCTGCCTGAAGCTACGCTTCTAACATCGCTTTTTGAGACAACTTTTGCCTTGACGTTTACCGCTCTTGAGGTAGGCGTCAATTCGGCGATTTTCACGTCTACGGGTTTTCGGCTTCCTGAAAAACTTTCAACTGCCAAACCTTAATCAACACCCATGCTGTTTGCCAAAAGATATGCTGGCTGTTCACTTAAGGCTTTTGGTTTGGACCATTCATGCAAGCATTTACGCTGTTTTCAAGCCTTCTCCACCCACTCTAGTGTTTTCGGTTTTGAGCCTTGGACCCTTGCCCTCTGCTTCGTAGGGGAGCCTCTGCGTCCTGAAAATGACGAGTTTGTCCTTGAAATTGGCAAGATAACCCAAAACAAGCTGTTTGCCCTTCTCTGTTAGGATGAAGACCGGGATGGTTACGCCAAGCTGTAAAAGCGCCCTCTTGCCTATCTCCTCTCGAAGGATTTTCGAAGCGCTTGCACAGACAATGTCGGCTTTGGCAATGTGTTCCACGTCATCTCTGCCGATGCACGTGTTGCAGACGGAAAAAATTAGAAAATCCGCTTTTTCTCTCGCTTCGAGACTTCTAATTTCGCTTATAGCTTTAGATTGAAAACCGGCAATGCTCACGGCAATACGCTTAAACCCTAAGCTCAAAGCCTTCTTCACGCCGGCAACTTGGTTGATGACTGCCTTTTCCTCGTCAAGAACTACTCCGCCCTCATTTTTGATTCGTGTGATTATTTCCGGTATAGGCGAAGTCTTCACAATGCCTGTTAGGCGGGCGCCTATGGCTTGCACAAGACTGCTTTTAGACGTTAAGACTGTTCCGGCGCCTTCACAGACAACAACCGCACAGTCAATTAGCCCTTTCTCAAGCCAGACTTGCATCATTTCCGAGGCGCCATAAGCCACAATGGGCTCGGCGTCGAAAAGGCGGTTGGCACAGCAGAAGCCGAAACCAGCAATTTTCATTTCAACGCTTTTGCGGACAGCTTCAACATCTATCTTCTTTGTGCCGTAGAGGGCTTCATGAAGTGGACAATACTCAATTAATGGTTCGGTTAAAACTTCCACGCCCTTTTCGGAAATGCGCACACGCGCCCCGCAACAGTAGATTTCATGCTCTCCTTTAACACGCAAGGCTGAACCGCCCAAACAGTGTAGAGAAATCTGTGGCTACTCTTTGTTTGTTGCTTCGTTAATTTGCTTCTCCATCATGTGCCCGCGACAGTAAACCAGCGCCTTTTTCACGCCCGGAACTTTTAGAGCTTCCCGCTTAATGTCCATGGCTAGCTTGAAGGCTATGGGACAGAAGGGGCTTGACGGAATGAACTCGATTTTAACGGTGCCTGGCTCTTCCTCTTTAACGCTTTTTATCATATGCATCTCAGCGAAGGATAAGCCTGTCTCTGGATCGACAACTTTTCCAACGGCTTCAAACACTTTACTTTCCAGCTCATTCAATCTTGACACTTCCAAGTTTCTAGGAATAAAGGCTTGCACATGATATAAAAGGTTATGGTTTTGTTGTGGCATGCTTTTTCAAGTACATTCGCCAGCTTAAAGCCATGGTCTGCGGGTGGGAAGCCTTCACTTCGTCAAGGCGTTGAACTGCTGTGTTATAGGGGGCTTTCAAAACTTTTTCCGGGTTTGTTTGGGCTTCACGGCAGATTTCGCGAACAGCCTCCACAAAACGGTCAAGCTCTTCCTTTTCAAAGGTTTCCGTCGGCTCAATCATTAAGGCTTCTTCAACAATTAAGGGGAAATACATGGTTGGCGCGTGAACACCATAGTCGAGAAGCCTTTTCGCCACGTTTAAAGCGGAAACTCCCGTTTTAGCCTTCAAAGGTTTGGCGCTGAAGACGCACTCGTGTTTTCTAGGCGTTTTCTCGTCGTATGGAAGAGCCAAACCGTCAACATTTTTAAGCTTATGCATAATGTAATTAGCATTCAAAACCGAGACTTCGGCAACTTCTCTAAGACCCTCGAAGCCTAGGCTTAAAATGTAGGCGTAAGCCTTCAACAAAACAGCCACATTCCCGTAGAAACTCCGGATTTTTCCAATACTATAAGGCCTATTATAGTCCAAGCGGTAACGCTCACCATCAAAAACTATTCGCGGGACGGGCAGAAACTTAGCAAGTTCTTCTTTAACGCCAACGGGACCAGCGCCTGGTCCTCCGCCGCCGTGGGGCGTGCTGAAAGTCTTGTGGATGTTTATGTGGACTATGTCGAAGCCCATGTCGCCGGGTCTAACCTTGCACAAAATTGGGTTTAGGTTTGCCCCATCATAGTATAGGAGCCCACCAGCCTCGTGGACTATCTTGGCGATTTCCTCAATGTTTTTTTCGAAAATTCCAAGAGTGTTCGGGTTTGTCAACATTAAACCAGCTGTTTTCTCGGAAACAGCCGCCTTCAAGGCTTCAACATCAACGCACCCATCTCTGTCAGAGGGTATAACAACCACGTTAAAGCCAGCCATGGCAGCGCTTGCAGGATTAGTTCCATGTGCCGAATCCGGTATGAGCATGTCCTTTCTCTGGTCCAGTTCGCCTCTATGCTTGTGGTAAGCCCTTATAAGTAATGCTCCTAAAAACTCGCCGTGGGCGCCGGCTGCTGGCTGGAGGCAAACCTCAGCCATGCCCGTTATTTCCGCCAGCCAACGCTCAAGCCTGTAAAGGATTTCAAGGATGCCTTGCACTGTGCGTTCGTCTTGATATGGGTGAACCATGCCAAGCTTAGGTGAACCCGCCAGTTCCTCGTTGATTTTAGGGTTATACTTCATGGTGCAGCTTCCAAGCGGATACAAACCAGAATCAACACCATAATTCATTTCAGAAAGCCTAACAAAGTGGCGTACTACTTCAGGCTCGGAAAGCTCTGGAAGCCTCGGCGGATTTCTCCGCCTCATGTTTTCTGGAATCAACCCGTACACGTCGCCCACAGCCTTTTTAACGGTTTCCTCAACTTCCGGCGGAATGTGGCCTCTTCTCCCAGCCCTTCCAAGAGTGAATATTATCGGCTCGTTCCAAGCCGCCTGCCTAAACATAGCTTTTCCTTCCTCCCGCTGAGACGATTTCTTCTAAAGCCTCGGCTAAACGCCTAATCTCCGCTTCAGTGTGGATTTCAGTTACACAGTAAAGGGCTGTTTCGCCCAGTTCTGGAAACTCTTCTGAAACATTTTTTCCTCCATGAATCCCCTTCTGGAGAAGAGCTTCGTGAGCTTCTCTAACCTTTAAACCAGCACCATCAAAGTTCACCGTGAACTCCTTAAAGTGTGGAGCCTTGAAAACGGGCACTTTCAAGCCCTCAATTTTTGAGAGCAAGCGCATCGCATAGTTCGCCTTACACATGATGGTCTCGCCAAGCTCCCGCAAGCCGTTCGGCCCCAACAAAGCCAAGTAAACAGCCGCTGCCACGGCGCACAAAGCCTCGTTAGAACATATGTTTGAAGTTGCTTTTTCCCTACGAATATGCTGTTCACGGGTTTGCAAGGCCATACAAAAGCCATGTTTGCCACCGTCAACCGTTGTTGTTAAGCCTATGATGCGTCCGGGCATCTGCCTAATCATGTTCTGGTCGTCGCGACACGCAAAAATGCCTAAAAGAGGCCCCCCATAATTCATGGAGTTTCCAAGAGGCTCCCCCTCACCGACAACAATGTCCGCGCCATACTCGCCCGGAGGCTTTAAAATGCCAAGAGATATGGGGTCCACGCCAACTATGAAAAGTGCATCGTGGGCGTGGGTTATTTGGCTTATTTCGTCAACATGCGTCTCTATGAAGCCCAAATAGGATGGATTTTCTACGTAAACAGCAGCTGTTTCCTTTGAAATCTTACTTTCCAAATCATTTAGGCTAATTTGTCCAGTCTCACGGTTATACTCAACTTCCTTCACGTTTATTCCAGCTGGTTCAACGTAAACATGCAGAGTCGCCTTTCTCTCCGGATGGATTATTTTTGGAATAAGAATCTCATTTCGCCTTGTTATGCGGGATGCCATGCGGGCCGCTTCACCGAGGGCTGAAGCCCAATCATACATGGAGCAGTTAGCCACATCCATGGCTGTCAACTCGCAAATCATGCTCTGATACTCAAAAAGGGCTTGAAGCATACCCTGCGAAATCTCAGCCTGATAAGGCGTGTAAGCCGTCAAAAACTCGCTTCGCTGCACAATCTCCCGCACAACAGCAGGCACATAGTGGGGCCAGCATCCAGCTCCCAGAAAAACAGGCATGTCAAGGCATGTCTTGTTCTTTGAAAGCAAAGCTTCCACATGTTTTTTAACTCCAAGCTCGGATAAGCCCTCAGGCAGGGCTAACGGCTTTTTCAAGAAATATTTTGCTGGTATATCCGCATAAAGCTCGTCTATGCTTTTTATGTCTATTTCATGCATCATTTCCTTTTTGATTTCTGGCTGAGAATTTGGAATGTATGGATGGCAACGTCTAGCCAAAGCTCTTCACCATGACTGAGTAGAATAAACCTAAATGGAGCAGTGACCTCTTTAAGTTTTTCAGCATACCTCACTTTTCAGTTTTCTGTTAAAGCCCTTAAAGCGGTTTCAACAGCCCTCTTTAAGTTTTCCCTGACCACTTGCTGTCCAAAGGCTTGAAGCCAACCCTCCTCCGACAAAATATCCGAAATCACTTGAATAGATGCGGCTTCAACGTTCCGATACTTTGCAACTGCAAAAACGGCAGAAGTTTCCATGTTAACTGCCAAAACTCCAGCATCCCTAAATTTGCGGAACTTCCCCAAAGTTTCTCTGTATACTCCATCCGTGGACCATACAGCGCCCACGTGATGTGCGGTTCCGGATTTTTGAAGTTGTCCAATGATGAGTTTTCTCAGCTTTTCCGATGATTCGACCCCAACGTCTGGGGGAAAGTAATGATGAGAAGTGCCCTCGTCTCGAACAGCATCTGCCACAACGATAATGTCTCCGGGTTTGAGAAAGGATTGCAGTCCGCCGGACACTCCAACCTCCACGATTTTTCTTGCACCACACGCGATAACCTCTTCCAAAGTCATGGCGACTGCTGGCGCCCCAACCCAGAAACACCCCAAACCAACATCCACGCTGTTGAATTGTCCGATACAAAAAGGTTGGCGCTCGCCGTAAATCCACCAGTCAACAGGCTTCCCGCCGATGAGGTTTTTACCGTATTCGTATGTTCGTGGCTGGTATGTGAAAACGAGGCGCTCCGGCACTTTGATGGTTTCCACAGGAAAATTTCTTGTTTTGGCTATGTAGTGAATAAAATCGCTGGGTGTAAAAACCGGTTTGTCTTCATTCAAGATTTAAGCCCCTCTCTCGCCAGATAGATTTCATATTTATAAATGCTTTATATGCGATTAACTCTTCTGGGTTTAGGAGGCGTAATGCTGTGAACAATCAAGTTTGGTTTGCCGAGCTGACAATGCAAGAAGTGAAAGAGGCAGCAAAGGCAGACAAAGTGATAATAATCCCTTTTGGGAGTGTCGAAGAACACGGCTCCCACCTACCGCTTTGCACAGACAGCATACAACCAGAATACGTGGCGGTGGAAGCAGCAAAAAGAACTGGTAGCTTGGTTGCTCCTCCACTAAAATATGGAGTTTGCACCACTACACGATTTTTCCCCGGAACAATCTCCATAAGCTTTCACTCGCTGTACAGGCTGACCGTTGAAATTCTTGAAGAGTTCATCCGAAACGGCTTCAAGAGATTTCTGCTTCTCAGCGGCCATGCAGAGGAAGAACAAATGACCGCGCTAAAACTGGCGGCTTACAATGTTATGAGAAGGCATATGGAGGAAGCACGAATCGGAAAACTGCGGATAATGGTTTGCTCCGACTACGATTTCGCATATGAGTTTCGAGGAAAATATTTCAGCGAGCTGGACGGACATGGGGGAACAATTGAAACCTCACGGGTGATGGCAATAAGATCCGACCTTGTAAAGGGAAAGGGGAGCAAAAACTTTCAACAGCTTCCAAGGTTTGAAGTAACTGTAGAGCCAATGAAGTTTTGGCCTGAAGGAATCCGCGGTGACCCTGCAGAGGCATCTGCTGAAAAGGGCAGGTTCTTAAACGACCACATTATAAACGAACTGGTTAAGTTGATAGATGAACTGAAAAGTAGGAGACACTAGTTTTAAATATCATGTTTCCCCATTTTTCTTGGAGCCATGTCAATGAAGTATGACTATGAGACTTTGCTTAAGCGGGCTCGCTCCCAGCTCCCCGAGATAGCTTCAAAACGGGAGAGACTGGAACTTCCGAAACTTCAGTACGCTGTCGTTGGAACGCGCACCATAATCCACAATTTTAATGAGATAGCCGAGGTTTTGAACCGCGACCCCCAGCACTTGTTAAAGTTTTTAACTGGAGAATTAGCCACAGCAGCCCTCATGCAAGAGTCAAGAGTTATCTTTCAGGGCAAGTTTCCGAGGGAAACCCTTGAAAGGCTTCTGCAAAGGTATATGGACGCTTTTGTCACCTGCCCCGTGTGTAAGCGACCTGACACGAAGATAGTGAAGGAAAAACGTTTATCTTTCCTTGTTTGCGCTGCCTGTGGCGCCAAGTCCTCTGTTAGGCAGTTGTGAGAGGCTTAACGTTGAGGTGTTACATGAAGCTTAGGAAAATTGGCAACAATGTTTTGCTGTCCATTTGCGATGTTGAAGTCCTTGGAAAAACCCTTCGCGAAGGGAAAATAGTCTTCAAAGTTTCAGAGGAGTTCTATAGAGGTGAGGAGGTAGACATCGAGGAGGCTATAGCCATGATTGAGAACTCAACCATCGTGAACATGGTGGGCAAAAATGTCGTGCAGAAAGCCGTTGAAAAAGGCTACGTCCATCCAGAAGCAATTTTGGAAATTGAGGGAGTTCCCCACGCTCAAATTGTGAAATTGTAGCGAATAAGGCTTTTAAACGATTCAACATAGATGCAATGATGGATTAAATTGTGAAGGCTGGAAGGTTTGCCTTTAAAGTGTTCAAAAACTTCATCAGGTTTAAAGGCGGAAAGGTTTCGCCAGTTTTTGTCTCTTACAATGTAACTGGGCGTTGTAATTTGCGGTGCGTTTACTGTGACTGGTGGAAGACAGTTAAGCCAGAACTGTCAACCGACAATGCACTAACCGTTATAGACAACGTTTGCAGCTTAGATGTGGCTTTTTTCGACTTCAGCGGAGGTGAACCGCTACTACGTAGAGACTTAACAATTTTAGCGAAAAAGGCTTCATCTCATAATTGCCTCGTGAGCATGAACACAAACGCCACGCTTTTAAAGCGGGAGAATATTTTGAGGGTTGCAGATGTTTTTGACGTTGTTGTCGTTTCCATTGATGGAACAAAAGAATGCCACGACAAAATAAGAGGCGTAACCGGAACTTTCCAGCAAGCAATTGAAGCCGTTAAAGCCCTGAAGAGGTATGGCGTGAGGGTTGGCGTAAACAGTGTTATTTCACCATACAATATTGACATTCTTCCAAAGTTTATCGAGGAGATACGTAGCATAATAGATTTTATGCAAGTTCAACCAGTCCATCCTTATCCACCACCTCCTGAAAACATGCTGCCAGTCGGTAAAATAGCAAATCTCCAAGAATATTTGTTGGCACTTAAAAAAGGGGATCCGGCTTTTTTAGCTGTACCCACAGATTTTATTCTGGGGTTAAAGTTTTTCTTTGAAGGCAGAGTTCCTAAAATTTGCGATGCAGGAAGACTTTATGTCGCGGTGGATCCCTCTGGAAACCTTTTGGCTTGCGCTGCTCGTGGAGACGTGGTGCTTGGAAACCTTCTGGAGGCTTCTGCTGAAGACATTTTGCTGGGCAAAGTTGAAAGTGCCAAAAAAGGATGGGTTAAGGTTGCTTCGTGTAGTGGATGTTGGCTTGAATGCACCGTTGGCGTTTCTATGGCGGTTAGAAATCTGAGAGAGATATTTCAAATGTCAAGGTTAGGGATGCTACAAGCTAGAGCATGAGCATGCTTTTAAGGGAGAAAAGCATCTTCTTAAAAAGGTAACGTTTGGGGTGCGTGTTTGGGCAAAAAGAAGGTTATAAGCGAAGAAGAATTAAGCGAACTTGTGCTCCCGTCGCCAAACGATATTTTAGGCGTGGCTGTGAAACTTCTTGGTTTTGATCGTGTTCTTGTCAAATGTCAAGATGGACATGAACGCTTATGCCGAATAAGGGGCAAAATGAAGAGGCGGGTCTGGATAAGGGAAGGTGACGTTGTCCTCGTTTCACCTTGGGATTTCCAGTCCGACAAGCGTGGAGACGTCATTTGGCGTTATACCCACGCCCAAGCGGAGTGGCTCCGCAAAAATGGCTACTTAACCATCCAGTGAGGAAACCTTATTGTCTTTTCGCGAACGTGTTGAAAAGAAACTCCACGAAGAAGAGAAGGAATACGAAGTCGAACAGTTAATGAAAGAAAAGCGGAGCGAAGAATACGAGGTTTTAGAAGAGGTTTTTGACCGTTCAACCCTCATGGTCATATATGACTTTATGAACAACGGCGTAATAGACCGCATATACGGCGTTGTAAAAGCCGGCAAAGAAGCCCGCGTCTACTGGGGTAAAAACAAAGAAGGGAGAGAGCTTGCCATAAAAATCTACTTGACTGTTTCGGCTGAATTCCGCAAGGGAATGCTAAAATACATCGAGGGGGACTACAGGTTTAAAAATGTAAAGAGGGATACGCGCTCGCTGATTTTTGCATGGGCTCAGAAGGAGTTTAAAAACCTTGAACAAGCACTGGCAGCAGGTGTAAGGGTGCCGAAACCCTTTGCCGTAAGAAACAACGTGCTTGTCATGGAGTTTATTGGCAAAAATGGGGTAAGTGCGCCCTCAATGAAGGAGCAGCCTCCATCCAACCCCGAGAGAATCTACAAAATCTTGATAACATACCTTGAAAGGCTATACCAGAAGGCGGAGCTTGTGCATGGAGACCTAAGCGAGTACAACATCATGCTTTGGAAAGGCTTACCCGTGCTTTTTGACATGTCGCAAGCCGTCCCGCTTTCGCATCCCATGGCAGATTTCCTTTTAAACAGGGACATCGCCAACCTTAACCGTTATTTTAGCCGTCTAG
>JAGTQG010000024.1:0-13046 GCA_018396875.1 Candidatus Bathyarchaeota archaeon | reverse complement strand
GCGGTCCTAGACATCATTGACCTAAGAGCCATTTTCGGACGATCAGAATCCGACATAAAACGCGTAAAAGGACGAATAATCGGAATGGACGGAAAAACAAGACGAATAATCGAAGAATTAACAGACACAAGCATAACAGTTTACGGCCACACTATAGGCATTATAGGCAAAATTGAAAACGCTCAAGTGGCAAGGGAAGCCATCCAAATGCTAATCCAAGGAAGCCAACACGCAACCGTCTACAAATTCCTCCACAGAAAACGCAGAGAACTCAAAAAAAGCATGCTAGAACTCTGGGAGAAACCCGAGTGAATCCAGAGAACATGCAAGCCTTTCTAACTAGGCTGTTTATTTAAGCATTTTAACGTTAAACTTTACCCCTGCCTTTACCCCCTCCTCTTGTAGCTCCTTTAAAATGTTTTTGTGAAGGGGTATTCCTATTTTCTTTCTTGTCTCCATGGTTAACCATGCCTTTTCTCCGGGGATCCAAACCTCAATGTTTTCAGATATCCTTGCCAGGTTTTTCACGTAACTTTTGTAGTCTTCGATTCTGTCGAGGAAAGTGTTTATTGGCGTTATTTTGTCTATGTCTATGGCTATCATGAAGTGGCCTACGTTGGCTGGCTCTTTTTCTGTTGTGTGTTTTACGTTTTTGCCGTAGTTGGCGCCTGTTAACACGCCGCACAGCACGTCTACAACGAGGGCTAGGCCTGCCCCCTTGTGTCCGCCGAAGTCTTCGCCAAACCCGCCTAACGGCAGAATAGCTCCTTTCTTGGCTAAGACTTCTTTTGGGTCGTCCAGGGGTTTGCCTTCGTTGGATATAGCCCAGCCCAGCGGGATTTTCTTCCCTTCTTTGGCGTAAACCTCTATTTTTCCTATTGGCACCACGCTTGTGGCGGCGTCAAAAAGTATGGGCGGCGGCTTCTTGGCTGGAAAGCCCACGGCTATTGGGTTTGTGCCAACATTTCTGCCAACGGTGTGAGTATAAGCAACCAAAGCCTCCGAGTTTGTCATTACCATGCCAATCATGTTCCTTTGGATGGCTTGAAGCGCATAATAGCCAGCAATACCAAAGTGGTGGCTGTTTCTAACACCCACAACAGAAACGCCCACCTCAGCGGCTTTTTTAATGGCGATTTCCATGGCGTTGTAGGCGACAACTTGTCCAAGTCCAGAGTTTCCGTCAACCAACACGGTTGAAGCGGATTCTCTGACAACGCTGGGCTTAGCCTTAGGGTTAACAGAACCCACTTGAATGCCAACCGTGTACCTTCTAAGCCTTTGAACACCATGACTTTCAATACCCATAAGGTCAGCGGTTACAAGCACATCAGCAACAATCCGTGAATCCTCTTCGGGCACGCCGTAAGCAGCCAAAACGTCAGCCACAAAACTTCTTAAGGACTCATGGTCAACCCGGACATACTCGTCTGGCGGGGTTGGCACAGTTTTTTCATACAACCTACTCATGTTAATCACCAAAAGTTATGGTCCGTCTAAAATGAGCGGCGGGCTCACGCACTCAAGATCCCAATCACGTTTCAGGGGGGCCAGAGTCGTCATCACCCGCCATACAAATTAAATGTTGGACTTGAATAAAAGTTTATGGCTAACACGCTAACACCCGAAAGTTGAGACCCATGCTTAAACATTTGAAAGTTACGCCGCTGGCCGCTGAAAGTTTAGGCGTTCGTTCCATGTGCACTTTTGTTGAGACTTCGGACTTGCGGGTTCTTTTGGACGCTGGGGTTTCGCTTTGCCCCAACCGTTTCGGTTTGCCTCCTCATCCCTTAGAGTTTAGGGCGATAATTGAATGTAGGAGGCGGATTGCTGAGGCTGCGGAAAAAGCGAATGTGGTGACCTTAAGCCATTACCATTTTGATCATCACACGCCTTCCTATGAGGATTGGCTTTGCAACTGGACGGCGGAGGATGAAACCGCAAGACAGATTTACCAAGGCAAGATTGTTTTGATGAAGAACCCTAAAGAGTGGATTAACTTTAGCCAAAGGCGACGGGGATGGGTTTTTCAAAAAACCGGCGGTAAATACGCTAAAAAGCTTGAAGTGGCGGATGGCAGAACCTTCAGTTTTGAGGGAACCACAATAAAGTTTTCGGAACCCGTTCCCCATGGTCCAGAGGACTCGGCGCTTGGCTGGGTTTTGATGGCGACCATCGAATCTAGGGGCGAAAAGTTCCTTTTTGCTCCAGACGTGCAAGGCCCCATTTCTGTTAAAACTCTTGAAAAAATCGTGGCTGAAAAGCCTCAGCTTGTCATGGTTGGCGGCCCGCCCTCCTACCTAGCTGGCTTCAGAGTTAACGAGGAAGAGTTTAGGCTCGGGCTGGAGAATTTGGAAAAGCTTGTTGAGGCTGTTCCATGCATTATTTTGGAGCATCACTTTTTAAGGGATGAGAATTGGCGGGAAAAGGCTGCTAAAATCTTTGAAAAAGCCGAGAGGGTTGGGCATAAGGTTTTGACTTCTGCAGAGTTTTTGGGTTTGGAGAATAATTTCTTAGAGGCGATGAGGAGAAGGCTTTTCATGGAAAAGCCTCCCTCAAAGGAATTTGAAAAATGGATGAAGCTGAGCATGGACAAGAAGAAGCTGACTAAGCCGCCAATTTAGCAGCTGTTTTCTCGGAAACTATTCTCCGTTGGTCCTCCCTAATTAGTTCAATCATGTCCTTAACCATGTCTTTTGGCGTCGTCAGTTTGCCAATTTCATAATGACTCCCACGGGTGATGTGGGCGATGGCTTTTGTCACAAAGAAGCCGTAGGTTTCACGTCCATAAAGGTGGGGATTCGTGTTTACAACTATGGTGTGGATGCCCTCCCGCCTAATCAGTTTTGAAACGGATATTACGTCCTTGACGGCTAGGTCCTCATATTCGCGGAGGATTATGCGAATTTCATCTATTTCTCTAACATCGCCTGTCTCAAGGCTTCGCCTTAAAGGAACATTGGCGCTTCCGTCGGTTACTAAAACCATTATTGGCACCATGAATGGGTTTCGCCTTCTCTCCTCCTTTAAAACTTCCCAAGCCTTCAGCATTCCAGCTGCAAGGGGCGTGTAGCCGCTAACTTTTAAGTCTATGAGCTTTTTGGCGACAACCCTCAGGTTTGTTATTGGATGCTGGACGGTGACTGCTCCCGTGTCTTTTAGGGCGACTATGCCGACGCGGTCCCTGCAACGGTATGCGTCGCTATGCAACCCTAAGAGGGCTTCCCTTACCGCCTCAATATTCAAGAGCATTGAACCGCTTAAGTCCACGACGAAAACTATTGTCGCTGGTGCTCTGCAAAGCCTCAACTTTTCACGAATATCCTCCAAACAAAGTTTTATGGCTAAATCTGCTGGTTTTTCTCGACTTTTTTGTTTTCTGGCGGATTCCCTAATTGAAGCGGGCAAGTGAATATCAACGGGTTTCCCTTTTGGAATCTTCCAACCATAGGGTTTTCCTCTTTGGAGGCTGGTCACCGTTTGGGCGCGTCTGCCAGCATAAGCAGGTCTTCTCTTTGCTTTGATTTTTCCCATTTTTAGAAAAAACTTTGATGGTGAAACTATTTTGGCTATGCTGGATAATATGGGCGCGCCCTCAGAAACATTGGGAGCTTTTGCTGCGCCGCTGACCGTTGGAATTCCTTTAAGCTCACCCTTTTTTTGTTCAACGGTTTCGTCTCTAACCTCTCCCCGAAGCTTTTCAGAGCCTACTTGGAAGCCCTCTACTTCAGGAAGTTTCCGTTGAGGCTTCTTGGTAAGCCGTTTTCCAAATCCGAAGAAGACGCCGCCCATTATCCTAGTTAGACGGTATAGGAATTTGAACCATTTAGCCCTAGCCTTGTTTAAAAGGCTATCTTTTGTTGCCTTTTCCTCCTCCCTTTCGGTTGCATCCCTCTTAACCAGAAAAATGCCTTTCCCTTTCAGAAACTTTCTTTTCTCCGGCTCTTTTTGGGAAGCAACACCGCCTATCTTCTCAACCTCAAAAACTTTCTTCAACTTCGCAGTGAATACTTCCCTTACTTCTTGGGGTGTCGCCGGCTCCAAAAATCCGCCTTCCCTTGTTCTGTGGCTTAAAGCGAGTTCAGCCGCCACCAAAACGTCGTCGACGGTTACTTCTGTCCTATTTTCGAAGGCTGCCAATGCTGCTGCAGCTTTCGCTATCACTATGTCTGGGCGCATGCCGTCAACTTTTAGCTCTAGGCAGGCACTGCAAATAGCCTCCAAAACAGCGTCGGGTATAACCACTTTTTCCAGTATTTTGCGGGCTTGTATTATGCGGTCCCGGAGTTCCTCCTGCATCGGCTTGTATTTCTCGTAAAACTTTTCCGGAGCGGCTTCAAACTCCATGTTCCGCTTAACAATCTCCATGCGATCCTTCACGGAAGTTATTGGTTCTACTGTTACGGAAAGTGGGAACCGGTCAAGCAGTTGCGGGCGCAGTTCGCCTTCTTCGGGGTTCATGGTGCCAATGAATATAAAGCGGGACGGGTGGCTGACGGATATGCCCTCCCGTTCCACGATATTCCAGCCTGTTGCCGCCGCATCAAGCAGGTCGTCGGCTATATGATCTGGAAGAAGATTAACCTCGTCCACGTAGAGGATATTCTGGTTTGCCTCCGCCAATATGCCCGGCTCAAGGGCTTCTATCCCATATTTTATGGCTTTTTCCACATCTAGGCTTCCAACGACACGGTCTTCCGTAGAGCCCAATGGCAAGTCCACAACAACCATGTCTCTTTCCTCAACGGGAAGCTTCTCCCCTTTGGCGTATCTCTCGCTGCACTTTGGGCACATGTTTGAAGGGTCGTAGGGATTACAGTTGAATGGGCAATCCTTAACAACTGTTATTTCGGGAAGAATGTCGGCTAAAGCCCTAACAATAGTGCTTTTTCCAGAACCCTTCGGCCCCCTTATCAGTACACCGCCAATTTTCGGGTTTATGGCGTTAATCAAAATTGCCAGCTTAAGCTTTTCAAGACCAACAATAGCCGTGAAAGGATAAACCAGCCTTTTTCTCCTGGCAGCCACAAATCTTCACTTCAAGAAATAATACGACACTTTAAACCTATTAGCTTTAACTTGGCGTCTTAAACGAGCCATGTAGCAATAGCGAAGCTGTTCGGAGAATTATTTTCTTCTGAGGAGGATCATGTTAGTGTCGAGTTTTGATTCTTCAGTTTTTTCGAGGGGTTGGTTTAGGTGCCACCAGTCTGTGTTGCCGGCCCACCAGCCGAGGAACTCAAATTTGTTGTTTAGTTTGATGAGGAGTTTTAATTCTTGTGGGAAAACCAGCTTTAAGTCTTCTTCGTGGGTGAATGTCTGTTTCTTTCCATGGTCATTGACGTTTAGGGTTATTTTCTCTGTTATTATTTGGTTTACGACGTCTTTTACGTGAGTTTCGTAGGTGGCTTTTACTCTTATTCCATTTTTCTCTGTTTCCCAGCTTTGCTTTTTGGGTTTTGTCCAGTCGATTTTCCAGTTTACTCCAAAGTTTTGGATGAAGTATAAACCGCCCTTATTCAATGAGGCTGCTGTGGAGTTTAAGTGGCTAAGCAGGGCTTCGTTTGATTTGAAATTGAAGGAGCCCATCATTATGAAGGCGTAGTCAACCTTTTTTCTTAGCTTGAAGTTTGTCATGTCGGCTTGAACCGTTTCTATCTTCAAGCCTTCTTCTTTGGCTTTGGCCCGCAAATATTCAAGCATCTCGCTATTTATGTCTAGTCCAATAGTTTCGTAGCCTCTTCTTGCCATTTCCCTTAACTGCAAACTGGGGCCGCAAGCTATGTCCAAGACTCTGCGGACTTTAATCTCGCTGAATTTTGAGATGATCTCTTCAAAACAGTCCACTTGCCTTTTAGCGTCTATAAAGCTGAATGCAATCTCATAATATAGGGGTTGACGGTAAACAGTCATCCACATCCACCGTTTTCCCTTACAATTTGGAGGCTAAAACTTAAATTGTTATAGATTCGAGCGTCCAGCCTCTCTAGATTTTGAAGTATTTTGCATGGAGGATTACGCCTACGGCTAAAATGGCGATGCATGACAGTGTCACAACCGCTAAGTCTAAAATTATTGTCGGACTTGTGGCGGAGGCTCCTCTAAGGAAAAGCGATGTCAAAGCATCCGTAACATAGTGGCTTGGCACGAATCGGCTGACAGTTTGCGCCGTAGACGAAAGCGAAGCGCCAACGAAGGTTCCGAGGAAAAGCTGCGGCAACACGAAGAGGAAGGATATTCCAGTGGCGGCTCCCGACGTTTTTGAAACAGTTGCCGTGATTAGGCCGAAGCCTACGTTAGACAGGGAGAAAACCAAAATGAAAAGGAAGGCTAGAAGGTAGGCGGAAAAGCTGACGGCGGGTCTAAAGCCCAGCAAATAGACAGCAGCGAAAACAAGCACCGCTTGAATTAGGGGCTATAAGCATGTAGGCCAAAACTTGGCTGGCCATAAATTCGGCTGGCGTTATAGGCGTTGTCCTAATCCTTTTCAGCATGCCGTTTTCACGGTCCTGCGTAAAGGACTGAGCAACCATCATTATTAGAAATATGGAGGCGAAGGTGAACATGCCAGGCGCCATAAACTCGAAGGCTGAAACTGGCTTAGTCTCTATTAAAGAGGCAATTTGCACGTTTACAGGACTTGGAGGCGCTTTCTGGTTTAAAAATGCGGCTAAAACGTTTTGGATTATGGGCGGCACCGCTTGTGTGGCGACAACCGAACCTTTGTCCAAATAGAGCAGCACTGTGGCGTTTACCCAGCTGCTGGGTTTGTTTGGCGCCGCATAGTAGGATGCGAGGCTTTGACTGAAATCGGCTGGAATAATTATGGCGGCTTGAATTTTTCCTTGGGATAAATCGTTTTGGGCTGTCTGGTTGTCAGCGTAAACATGCACGTTCAAAAGCGTAGTGTTTGACAACGCTTCGATGAACGCTTGCGACAAGCCGCCGGAATCCATGTTAACAACCCCTATGTTGTAGACTGGTTGGGAACCGCCTAAACCGCCGAAAGAAGCTCCAAAAGTTAAGACGAAAACTAGGGGGAACAGAAAGATCACGAATAGGATGGCGGGTTCCCGAAAGGTTTTCTTCAACTCCTTTTTTGTTAGGGCGTTTATTCTTTGAAAATTCATTAGATTTCCTCCCTTATCCTCCGCCCAGTTAACTTTATGAAGACTTCTTCAAGGTTGCCTACGCGGTTCTGGGAGATCATGTTTTTCGGCGTGTCAAGGGCGATAAGCCGCCCATGGTCGATTATGCCTACACGATCGCAGAGGGATTCAGCCTCCTCCATGTAGTGGGTTGTCAGAAAAATCGTTTTGCCCTCTTTTTTCAGTTCCCGCATAAAATCCCAGACGGCGCGGCGGGACTGAGGATCCATGCCTACGGTGGGTTCGTCTAAGAATATGATTTGCGGATTGTGAATTAACGCCAAAACAATGCTTAGCCGCCTTTTCATGCCTCCGCTGTATTTCTCAACCTTTCTATGGGCGTCATGGGTTAACCCCAACTTTTCAAGAAGCATGTCTCGCCTATATCTAAGCGTGTCCTCGTCCAAGGCGTACAGGTTTCCGAAAAGCTCCACGTTCTCCGCGCCAGTCAAATATGGGTAAACCGCGGTCTCTTGGGGGCAAACCCCTATAAGCCCTTTAACTTTGACATTTTCCTTTTGCACGTCATACCCGCCCACCGAAACGAAACCGCTTGTGGGCTTTAAAAGACCGCAAAGCATGTTCACAGTTGTGGTTTTGCCAGCTCCATTGGGTCCAAGCAAGCCGAAAAGTTCACCTTGAGCCACCTTAAGGCTCACGCCGTCAACAGCAACAACATCTTCAAAACATTTAACAACATTTTCCATAACTATGGCAAACTCGCCCATAACCAAGCATCCACACGCTTGCCCATCATAAGTGAAGACCCTTAGTTATAAGATTTTGCCAAAACAAGGCGAGGCTTGGCGGGCCCGCCGGGAATTGAACCCGGGACCCCCGGGTTAAAAGCCCGGTGCTCTATCCTTACTGAGCTACGGGCCCTTTAAGGCTGTTTATGAATGGTTTTGAGGAGTCTTTTTAGGGTTTCGATTTAGTGTTTTGTTTTTATTGTTTGAGTAGGGGTTTGCTAGTTGTGTTTTGTGGGATTGGAATCTTAGCCATTATGGTGGATGCTAGCGGAAGTGACAGCGGTGGCGACGTTGCAAAGCCTAAAATTACAATTAGGCTTTACGTAGTGTCACTTAAAGCAAAAATGGGGTTAGGAAGCCTGAACTTTCAGCAAGTTCGTAATGAAATTCTTAATTTTGTCATTGGCGTTCAATATTGTTTCTATTGTTTTTGCACCCTTCTCAGTCAGCCTATAAACCCGTTTGCGTTCATCCCATGAGCCCTCTATTAGGCCGTTCCGCTCCAGCGAGTACAGAAGCGAGTAAACCGTGCCAGAACTCACCAGCAGGTTGAATTTGTTGTGGATGAAGGATATGACGTCGTAGCCGCTCATAGGTCCCTTTCGCAGCTCCGCCAAAATTATTATGTCCATGAAGTTTTTGATTATGCGTTCATGCATCTTCCTTAATATTTTGCCTTCCAACCTTTCACCGCCAACAATGATTGTCAACGCAGCCATATTTATTCACATTTTAACATTTTTGGTTGGATATAAATATTTAAATTTTATTCAAATTCTGAATCCAAAGTTGAAACTGAATAAAATAGATTTAAACAAACTAAACACGCAAACCTTAAACGAGAAACCCCACCTAAAGCATACCGGAACAGGCATAATCGGGTGAAAGCCTTGAAAAAAGTGCCTAAAAGCAAAATTGTATACGCTTTCTCGCCGAAACACAAGCCCGCAGAACATGTAAAACCCGGAGAAGAAATCTCACTGGAATTGGAAGACGCCTTCGGGGGACAAGTTAGAGACGAAAAGATAGCCATCGAGAAACTTGACTGGTCTAAGGTTAACGGCGCAACAGGCCCAATTTACATTGAAGGAGCAGAACCCCATGACACCATCGCAGTGCGAATACTCGACGTGAAAGTGGCGGATAAAGGTATCATAGCCGTCATACCAAAACAGGGCGCCTTAAAAGAGAAGCCTTTCAAGGCAAAGATAAAAGTGGTTCCCATAAGCGGCGGATACGCCCATTTTGAAAGGGAAAAGGTGAAAGTAAACCCCATGATCGGCACAATAGGAGTAGCTCCAAAAAACGGTGAACAGCCCACAGGCACTTTGGGAAGACACGGCGGAAACATGGATGTTAAAGAAATAACAAAAGGCGCAACCCTCTATCTGCCAGTCTTCACCAAAGGAGCCCTCTTCGCAGCCGGCGACCTGCACGCAGTTCAAGCTGACGGTGAAGCTTGCGTTTCAGCCATTGAAGTTGCAGGCGAGGTCACGTTAACTTTCGATGTTTTAAAGAATTTGAGCATTTCATGGCCCATCTTGGAAACGGAAGACTGTTACGCAGTTCTGACTTGCGGTGACTCTTTGGACGAGGCTTGTTCCTTGGCTGTTGAGGAAGCCGTTAAGGCGCTTATGCGGGAGCATGGATGGAGCTTTGAAGAAGCTTACATGTTTACAAGCCTCGCCGTGGACCTAAAAATAAATCAGGTTGTGGACCCGAAGAAGGGTGTGAGGGCGGTTATCCCCAAACGCTATGTTTCCATTGAAAGCTTTCACGTCGGTGATTTTCGACATTAAATTTCAAGATTTCGGTAAAAATTAACTTCTTAAAATCAGCATTTTAAAGGTATTTTTCATTTAACAGGCTGACGGAAAGCCTATTTTAACAGCCAGCGATATATCTGCATGTTAACAAACGTTATTTTCGCTTCTACATCCCTAAAAACCGGTGTTGCTGAAATTGTTTTCATGGAAGCACTCCTTTGAGAAAATAAACAGCGAATACGAAACCGTTTTGAAAAAAAGGCAAGCGTTAAACAATTTGTACAGCAGCGGCAAAATATCCCAGTTCACCTTCGACCTTTTCAACAAGGAAATGGACGAGGCCCTAGCGGAAATTGAGAAGCAAAAGAACATTCTGTTAGAGAAGATGAACGCAAAACTCAAGGAAGTTGAAGAACAAATAAAAATCCTTGAGCGGCTTCTGGCAAACTATGAAATCCAACATGTAGGCGGAGAGATAAGCGAAGAGGAATATCAACAAGAGATAAGCCTATTGTCGCTTGGACTTGAAAATGCGAGGAAAGAGCTCGCCACAATAAAGGAAACAATGGATAGACTTGCCGGAATTCCGAAAACCTCCGAACCCGCAACAGTGCAACCAACAATCAAGCATGAAGCCATCACAGAAGCCAACGTTGGCCAAGTTGAAATTGAAGAAGTGGAGGTCAAAACGGAAACCTCAACCGTTGAAGTGAAAACCGAAGGAGAAAACGTCGGAAACTAAGCTTCCAACACCCTTTTTCTCTCCTAACCCATTCAGCAGCTTTAATTATTAAATCGAAAAACTGTTTCTGAGAGAGGAGGCAACCTTTTGCAAGAAAAGGTTGTCATAACTTTTCACGAAAAGTTTAGGCAGTACGATTTAGGCGAGGGACACCCATACCGTGGAGACCGTTTCATAAACGCCATAAACTTCTTTAAGGAGCAAAGCCTTCTAGGCTTGCCCAACTTGACCGTTATAGAGCCTAAACCAGCGTCCAAGGAGGATTTGCTGAGAGTTCACGACGAAGGCTACGTGAATCTAATTTTTCGCCTAGCATCTGAAAGCAAACCCTATGACATTGAAACTCCTGTTTCGCCGCAGATTCTAGAGGCTGCCCTACTTATTGTGGGAGGCGCCTTGGAGTGCGGCAAAGCCATTTACAGCGGACAAGCAAAAAGGGGTATTTCGCTTGGAGGAGGCTTCCACCATGCTGGAAAAGGCTACGGCGGAGGCTTCTGCTTGTTCAACGACATAGCCGTCCTCATAGAGTACTTGAGGGCTGAAAAAGGCGTGAAAAAGTTTCTGGTGCTTGACTATGACGTGCACGCTGGAAACGGCACAAGCGACATCTATTACCGCGACCCAACTGTACTGTTCATATCAGTCCACCAAGACCCAAGAACGCTTTATCCCGGGACTGGGTTCACGTGGCAAGTCGGCGAAGGAGAGGGAAAAGGCTACAATGTTAATTTGCCGCTTCCGCCGGGAACAGGCGACGCGTCTTACATTTACGCTGTGAAAGAGGTTTTCGTCCCTTTGGCGGAGGAGTTCAAGCCGGAAATAATAATTGCCAACGGTGGAAGTGACCCCCACTTTGCAGACGCCCTTGGAGATTTAAGTTTGACGGCTAAGGGTTTTTTCACATTGTCCAGCCTAATAAGGGAGACAGCAAACAAAGTCTGCGGTGGAAGGCTTGTTATGCTGGTTGGAAGCGGCTATAACCCAAAAGTTTTGCCCTTATGCTGGTATGCCCTCGTAGCCGGAGCGGTCGGCCTACAAGACTTCAACTTAAAAGAGCCTTACCCCCCGCCTGTTGAGCCGCCCTTTGTCCGTAAAAAAGTTGAAAGCATAATCGAAGAATTGAAAAATCTGCTTAAGGAAAGGTGGACATGTTTTAGATAGGAACAGCGTAAGGCTACTCTTCTTTTTTCTCTTTGGGTTTTACTATGACGGCTGTGCCATAAGCCGCAAACACCGTGGCCGTTCCTTGGAGGATGTCGCTTGTCTCAAAGTCTGCCCCTATAACGGCGTTGGCGCCCATTCTACGGGCGTTTTCAACAAGCCTATTCAAGGATTCCATACGCGCTTTTTCACATTCTGAGGTGTAGGAGGTTACTTCTCCGCCGAAAATTCCCTCAATGCTGGCAACGATTTTTCCGCCAACGCCTCTTGTCCGCACAGTCAAACCGTGTACTGGTCCAAGCACCTTAACGATTTCATAGCCTGGAATTTCTGGTGTCGTAACCACTAATACCTCACTCATATTCATCCAGCCCCATACTTTTATAGCTGGATACGGCTAATTTAAGGCTATCCAGCAGTTAATGGAGCGCTGTCTCTTGGAGTTGGAAAAAATTCGCAGTTTCTTTCCAGTGGTTAAAAACAAGGTTTTCTTGAATCACGCCGCCCAGTCTCCGCTTCCCAAACCGGTGGCAGACGCCATGCGTCAATACGTGGAAGACTATTCAAATTTTGGAACTTCGCCCCTCGAGGCTTCTGATCTTGGAAAGTCCTTGTTTGCGAAGCTTGTGGGCGCAAAACCCGAAGAAATAGCCCTCGTGGAAAACACTTCGGTGGGCTTGAATATTGCCGCCAACGTGCTACATTATCCGCCGGGCTCGAAGGTTGTCACAACGGATTTAGAGTATCCGTCGGTTGTTTATCCATGGCTAAAAAGGAGCCTAGGCGTTAAAGTCCACTATGTGCAAAACAAGAGCGGAAAGGTTTTGCTGGAAGATTTTGAAAAAGCCGTTGACGACAACACTGTGGCAGTGGTTGTAAGCCACGTCGAGTACACTAACGGCTTCCGCCACAACCTGCGAGCCCTAAGCGAAATCGCCCACCGGCATGGCGCAGTCCTAATTGTGGACGCCATCCAGTCAGCCGGCGTAATCCCAATAGACGTGAAAAGGGATAGCGTGGACTTTTTGACATGCGCATGCTACAAGTGGCTTTTGGGACCAGCTGGCGCCGCATACCTGTATGTACGAGAAGACCTTATCGAGAAACTTGAGCCGCCCTACGTGGGGTGGGCAAGCGTAAAGCAAGAAATCTTCGAAACCGTTGATTTCTGGGACATTTGGAGTTTAAGGCTTTCGGAAACAGCCAGCCGCTTCGAAGTTGGCACACCAAGCACCGTAAGCTTCATAGGCGCAGCCGAAGCCATAAAACTGCTATTAAACATTGGAATAGAAAACATAAACAGACGAGTGCTTAAGCTGACAGACTACCTCGTCGAAAAGGTTAAAGCGCTTGGACTAAAGCTTCAAACACCAGAAGAACCGCAGCACCGCTCCGGAATAGTCAACTTCAAAATCCACAAGCCAAAAGAAGCCGTTGAACACCTAAAACGCAATAATATCGTTGTTTCCGCAAGAGCCCA
>JAGTQG010000023.1 GCA_018396875.1 Candidatus Bathyarchaeota archaeon | reverse complement strand
TGTGTAATGGGGCTGCCCGGATTTGAACCGGGGTCCGGAGAGCCCAAGTCTCCTAGCCTAGACCAAGCTAGCCGACAGCCCCAACAATTCCAGAAGTAAATTTTGAGGAGGGGACAGTTTAAATGTTTCTCCAAGGAAAAAGCATGTTTGGCTTGTTACGCCTTAGCGTCTCTTAACAGAGCACTGAAGGACTTTGGGGCAGACTAGGCATTCATCTGGAATGGGCATGTCCTTTGGGATGGAGTTTAAGAATCCGAAGTAGTAGGCGCATTTGGCCGGCGAATCAAAAACCTTCGGGTATTCTGTGGATTTAACGCCCACGATCTTCATGTTTTCCACGACAATGTCTATCTTGGACATGCAGTATGGAC
The DNA here is from genome assembly GCA_018396875.1 of Candidatus Bathyarchaeota archaeon. GTDB lineage: Archaea > Thermoproteota > Bathyarchaeia > Bathyarchaeales > Bathycorpusculaceae > DRVP01. Next base: position 23,996 of record JAGTQG010000023.1, on the reverse strand, counting down.
AAGCATAATATGTTTGCCGCGGTATGGTTGTGTTGTCTGTTAAAACCGCTGGTTTCTCGAAGGTTTTGCCGCATCCCTTGTAAGGACACCTAAGTTTCTCTTCATGACGATGGAACAGTGATGGAGGTGACATGTTTTTCCCTTTTGTGATCCGATATGAATCGGTAATATTAATACTTAATAAACATTTCTGCTTACATGTCCAACAAAAATACAAGAGGCTAAAAGCCCTCGAAAAACCCCTCTGGAGCCTCCACAATCCCCAATTTGGGAATTTGCCTAATCACGCTCATTATCTTTGGGTTTATTTCAACCGCCTTTCTAAAGGCTTTAAGGGATTCCTCGAACTTTCGAGCCCGCAGGCATATAAGTCCTAAATCCAGATAGGCGTCATCACAGTCGGGCTTAATCTTCAACGCCTCGTTTATATCAGCAACTGCTTCCTCTAAAAAGCCTTTAGTGAACTTCGCTTCAGCCTCATCTATCAAATAATAGACACGGTGAAGCCTCAAAAGACGTTTAAGCTCGCTCACGGGGTCAGTGTGGTCCTCAACCCTCAAATCGATGAACCTATCGCCATACCCGCCTCTTCCTGCATCCTTTTTCACCACAAGCAAGGCGGCGGACTGTTTTCCCCTAGCGTCTCCCCCTGCATTTTCTCCGGCGTCAAGGGCTGCAACAAGCCTTTCAGCAAGGCTTCCCCTAGCAGATTCGTAGGCTTCAGCCATAGCCCTCACAACATTTTCGTTTGCCAGTATGTTCCCTTGCGCAGCATATCCCCTCCCAGTTCTGCCTCCAGCCCACTCTAGACACTTTGAACCCGTATAGGTGGCAGCATTACCCTTTGCATCAACCACCCCCAACTGTCGGTACTCCCTTCCCTCGTCTTCGCCAACAAGCTTTTCAACAACTTCCCTCGCCGTCAAACCCCTCTCCAAAAGTTCCAATCCCCTAGGGCCATAGGACACATTAACAAAGGACTGAGTGGCAACAGCCCCCACACCGGCCTCTGCCCACGGAACAACAGAGCCCACTGAAAAGTATCTCGACTGTACGGCAACACCTAACTCTCCAGTTTCAAAATCGTAGGCTACAATGGAATATGTCGGAACAAGCCGGGCCAACATCGCCAAGTAAACCTCAATCTAACAACAAACCTAACAGCAACCTTCATTTAAAACTTTTGAAGTTGTGGAGCCTCGGGCGGGCTTCGATCCCGCGACCTACGGCTTACAAGGCCGTTGCTCTACCAGGCTGAGCTACCGAGGCGCGTGTGTTCCGCATTATTAGGCGTATTGAAAACGAAAATAAAAATGTTTAACAGGCCTTGTGCTAGAAGCAGTCTTGCCTTTTAAGCCTCCATAATTCTTCGGCAAGCCTTTCTATGTGGGCTCTTTTCTCCAGTTTGTTTAGCCAACTTTTTGGTATGGCTGTTACATTATGGAACGCGCCGCTTATGGCTCCTGTCATGGCTGCAATGGTGTCGCGGTCTCCGCCTAGGCTTACAGCATATTCAACAGCATCCTTGAAGCTTTCGTGATTTCTTAGGAAGCAGTAGATTGCTGTTGGCACGGAGTTGTAAGCCTCTACGCTGTTTCCAAGCTTCTCTACAACTTTGCGTCTGCTCGGCTTCTCGTCTAAGAGGCTTAGAGCCGCTTCAAGCTTTTCCTTATACACTGTGCTGGTGGTTAGGGTTGAAAGCCTCTCCAAAAAAGCGTGGGCATTAAGCCCTTTTGACGGGTTCTCTCTGACGGCTAGGGCGACGGCGAAGGCTTGGAGAACGGCGCCTTCCACTCCAAGCTCATGAGCGTGAGTTATAATGCTCTGAGCAGAAGCCACAGAGCGAAGCTTCTCGAAATCATCATAGTATAGCAAGCCCACCGGGGCCACCCGCATAGCCGCTCCGTTTCCATAAGAGCCCATTCCATCAAACAATCTTTTTGCCGCTTCGCTCCACGGGACGCCAGCCTTAATCCACCTAAAAACTTGGGGCGGACCGCTGGCATAGCCCCGCCAAGGCTCCAACTCATAGTTTTTAATGAAAGTTTGCGCCATGTGCTCTCCATTAAAACCTTTATTGGCTATTAGCGATTCAGCAACACCTATCATCATGTGTGTGTCGTCGGTCCATCTTCCATGAAAAACACCGAAACTTGCGCCCAATGCATCGCCAACTGCACATCCAACCATGCATCCAACAAACTTATGCCTTAACATTTCACCAGACATTACAACACCATAGTGGATGAGGAAATCATTTCTCGCATTTTTTATAATGGCTATGTACTGTGATCCTCTTTTAATGGTTTCCTGCCCAACGTATCCCGCCCTTTAACCTTCAAAATTCCCTTCATTCCATCAACAACGGATTGATTTTTATGCGTCATAAAAGTTTTGTTATGATTGTGAACAGCGCGACGCAACCCTTATATGGCTGAAAGCCGCTTCAGAATTATTTTGGCTACATTACGTTAAGCCATTAGGTTAGATGCAGCTCCCCATCAATTGATGGTGGAGCGAAGGGCCAGTGGGCTTAGGTTTAAACGCTTAAGCTCACGATGAAGCCGTGCATAGGTTGTTCCACAGCAACGGAAAAGGGTTCACCGGTGCCAGACAGACACCGCTGAAAGCCCGACATGCCACGCCGTCTGGTGGATGGCTCGGCTTGAGCGCCGACGAAGGGCGCGGCGAGCCGCGATAGGGCCCCGGGTAAGCGTATGCAGCTTTAGAACCGGGGATTCCCGAATGGGACCTCCTACCGCAGACTCCTTTGGGGGTCTGCGGTGCTCCCGGCAGGGAGCGGGAACCCCCCGAACGGAAGCATCTTAGTAGGGGGAGGAAAAGAAACCAAACGGGATTCCCTGAGTAGGGGCGACCGAAAGGGGAAGAGTCCAAACCAAATCCCGTGGGGAAACTCATGGGGGATGTGGTGTTGTGGGCCGGCCGCCGCTCCTCGCCGGTGAAGCCGAAGTGGCCTGGAATGGCCCGCCATAGAGGGTGAAAGCCCCGTAGGCGTAAGCCGGAAGGAGTATGGGCCGGTTCCAGAGTACCGTACCCTGGTTTGGGTGCGGGAAGCTGGGAGTCACCAACTTCCAAGACTAAATACGTCTCAAGACCGATAGCGCACTAGTACGGTGACGGAAAGCTGAAAAGCACCCCGGGAGGGGGGTGAAAAGAGCCTGAAACCAGACGGTTACAGACGTGTGCGGCCCGGAAGGGTAGATCCCTCCCAAAGGAAACCGCCGCGAGGCGGGAGTACGAGGGAGGGGGACCAGGGTTGCACGTTCCGTCTAGAAACACGGGCCGGGGAGTTCACGGCTGTGGCGAGCTTAAGGGTTTTAAGCCCGTAGGCGCAGGGAAACCGACATGCGCGCAGCTAGGCGTCATGCCTAGCGAGGCGCGGAGTCTGAAAGGGCTCGGAGTCACAGCCGTGAAGCTAGAAACCGGGCGATCTAGCCCTGGGCAGGGCGAAGCCAGGCGAAAGCCTGGTGGAGGCCCGAAAGGGTGCTGACGTGCAATTCGCTCCCCTGACCTGGGGCTAGGGGCTAAAGACCAATCTAGCCCGGTGATAGCTAGTTCCCTCCGAAGTGGGTCGCAGCCCAGCCCCGGGCGAGGCGGCCGGTGGGGTAGAGCACTGATTGGAAGGCCAAGGGGCCGAAAGGCTCCACCTTCCTTTCAAACTCCGAATCCATCGGCGCCGTAGACCCCGGGAGACGGGTTACGGGGGGTAAGCTCCCGGACCGAGAGGGGGACAACCCAGACCGAGGTTAAGGCCCCAAAGTGCTGGCTAAACGTCAAACCGAAGGGCGTCGTCAGCCTTAGACAGCGGGGAGGTAGGCTTAGAAGCAGCCATCCTTTAAAGAGTGCGTAACAGCTCACCCGCCGAGGCTGACGGCCCCGAAAATGGACGGGACTAAGCCAGCCGCCGATACCTCGGGGCGCAGCTTCACGCTGCGTCGGTAGGAGGGCGTCCCGGCTGGGCAGAAGCTGGGCCGTGAGGTCCAGTGGACCGGCCGGGAGTGCAGATCCCGGTGGTAGTAACAGCAAAGAGGGGTGAGAATCCCCTCCGCCGAAGGGGCCAGGGTTCCCCGGCAACGGTCGTCAGCCGGGGGTAAGCCGGTCCTAAGGCGTGGCTTAACCGACCACGCCGAAAGGGAAGCCGGTTAAAATTCCGGCGCCGCGGAGGTACGATTGCGGCGACGCAGGCCCAACGCCCGACGCTTCGGGGTAGGCTGAGCAGGGCTGTCGCCCTGTTTAACCGTATAAGCCTGGGGAGTGCCGTAATGGCGAGAACCAGGTGAAAGCGGGAATAGCCGCCCGTTTTAGGGCGGTTCAGCCGATCCCTGGAGCCAGTGAAAAGGGCGTTGGGAAGGATCCTCCGCGCCCGTACCTAGAACCGACACAGGTGCCCCTAGGCGAGAAACCTAAGGCGTGTCGGGGATAAGGCAGGGCGAGGGAACTCGGCAAACTAGCCCCGTACCTTCGGTAGAAGGGGTGCCTGCCGTCCTGGCCTCGTGCTGGGACAGCAGGTCGCAGTGGCAAGGGGGTCCCGACTGTTTAATAAAAACATAGGGAGCCGCAAGCCCGAAAGGGTGTGAACGGCTCCTGAATCCTGGCCAGTACAGGTCCCTGAAACCCGGGTTCAACCGGGCTAAGGGCCTGCAAACGCCGGGAGTAACTCTGACTCTCAACGTAGGGAGTCGTTAAACTCGGCTATATGCGGGGAAGGGGAAGCGGCCGGCCTCCCAAGTAGGGAAAAACGGCTGGCCATATGCCTCTGACCCGCAGGGAACGCCCGCCTTCAAACGCTTAAAAACAACTGCTGGCAAACTAACCATGGTGAACAACATGCTCGACGAGTTCAAAGATCTGATAGACCCCAAAATGTTGCCAAGAAGGAGAAAGTACCTACATTATTACATAGTGGGTCTCGTGGATGGCGAAGGCTGCTTCTCGATATCAATCAAAAAACAGGATGACACAAAATTCGGGTGGGTGATCGATCCAGTGTTCCATGTCACGCAAAGCAAAGACCACGCAGTGGTGCTTGAAATCCTCAAAAGAGTTTTCAACTGCGGTCGTATCATACCAAAGCCTGGACAAGAAGAATCAACGTTGCAGTATGTCGTAGACGCACGGAGAAACCTCGCGGAGAAAATAATTCCTTTCTTCAAAAAGCATAGACCCATCATAAAATGGAGAGAATTCCAGTATTTCACCGAAATAGTTGAAGGGTTGGAAAAAGGAGAACATAGAAGCCTCGAAGGGTTCAAGAAACTTCTGGAAAAAGCCTATGAAGCCTCCAGCGACAGAAAATACAAGCTAAGCGACATTCTCTCTGAGTTAGAAAGGCGGGCGGACGCCTCAGAGACCATACGCCGAGCGCCGTAGAGGGATGTTGAAGATGAACTTGAGGGCGAAGATATGGTCCAACCCCGGTTTGGGGTTGCTCAAGGTAGCCAAATGCCTTGTCGGGTAAGTTCCGACGTGCATGAATGGATCAACGAGGGCCCCGCTGTCCCCGCCTGCCACCCGGTGAACCCACGTAACGTGGACGAACAGTCCACGAACCCCCAGCGGGAAAAGAAGACCCCGTGGAGCTTTACTGCAGCCTGCCGCTGGAACATGGTCGCGGATGCAGAGCGTAGACGGGAGCCGTCGATCCCGGCTTCTCCGGGAGCCGGGGGAGGCGCCAATGGAACACCGTCCTTCCGCGGCCGTGTTTCTCACCGGCGCCTTCGGGCGCTGGAACAACGGCAGGTGGGCAGTTTGGCTGGGGCGGCACGCCCTTGAAAAGATATCAAGGGCGCCCAAAGGTCGGCTCAGACGGGACAGAAACCCGTCGTAGAGTGCAAGGGCAAAAGCCGGCCTGACTGGATCCTCCACAGTGAGGGATCCAGGGGCGAAAGCCGGGCCTAGCGATCATCCGTGTCCCCCTTGGTGGGGGCCGGATGTGTCAGAAAAGTTACCCCGGGGATAACAGGCTCGTCGCGGGCGAGAGTCCCCATCGACCCCGCGGCTTGGTACCTCGATGTCGGCTCTTCCCATCCTGGCCCTGCATAAGGGGCCAAGGGTGAGGCTGCTCGCCTATTAAAGGGGAACGTGAGCTGGGTTTAGACCGTCGTGAGACAGGTCGGACTTTATCTGCTGGGGGTGCTGGCTGCCTGAGGGGAAAGGGTCCCTAGTACGAGAGGAACGGGACGCTGTGGCCTCTAGTTTACCGGTTGTCCGACAGGGCAGACGCCGGGCAGCCACGCCGCCGGGGATAAGGGCTGAAAGCATCTAAGCCCGAAGCCCCTCCCGAAAATAGGCAGCCACTCCCCGTTAAAGGCTGGGCTGGCAACAGCCCGGCTTAAGGGGACGAGGGCCCCCGTAGAAGACGGGGTTGATGGAGCCGGGGTGTACGCTGGAAGGCTTCGGCCGACCAGCTCAGCCCGCGGCCCCCAACAGCCCGAGATGTCGGGCACTAACGCGGTGTCTGGGCAAAAGGTGAAACCCTTTTCCGTTGCTGGAACAGCCTATGCACGGCTTCTGAAACCTTTTCTAAAAGTTTATTTTGTCCACTTTAGTCCAGTTTCTAGCTTGGCGTTAGCCATGAGCCTCTGCGTCCGAAAAGCCTGTGGAGAATTGCCCAAGTTGGTCGAGCTGATTAATAGGGCGTATGAGGGGTCTTACGAGTTCATTCCCTTCAGCGTGGAAAGTCTTGAAAAGGAGATTTCAAGAAGAGGTCTAGTGTTTTTGGTGGCTGAGCAAGGCGAAACAATTGTTGGATGTGTTGGCTATTGGCGTAACCCACGAGGAACCGAAATCGAGTGGCTTGCCGCCTTCAGCGACGCTGTACGGGATGCGCTTGTCCAAGAGGTGGAAAAGGACGAGGAAGGTGAAGTTTTCACAGCCGTGGATGTTGACAGTCCCTTAATGGAGTTTTGGGTTAAGCGGGGCTATGTGGCGGAGGAGGGCCTATACCACATGACCGCCAAGCTTGACGGGGTTAAGCCTCTCCCGGAGGTTCCAGCGGGCACAGTTCTCAGAAGCCTAAAACCCGGTGAAGAAAAACTTCTTGTGGATGTTGTTAACGCCAGCTATGGATGGGAGAGGCTTAAAGAAGACCATATTGCAAGGTGGAAGGCTGAGCATCCACCCTTCAACGAGGAATGGGTGCACGTGGCTGAAGTAAACGGCAAAATAGTGTCTGCAGTTGTTTCCCGACCAGACACAGAATACAACAAACACTTTCACGCCAAAAGAGGCTATCTTGGGCCAGCCGCAACCCTTCCAGATTATAGGGGCAAGAATTTGGCTTCAGCCCTAACAAGAAGAGCCATGAACTTCCTATACGAGAAAGGCATGGACACGGTAAGCCTATATACCTTTGAGGGAAATGTTCCGTCAATTACGCTTTTAAATAAGCTTGGGTTTAAGGTTCAACACCACTGGAAGTTCATGCACAAGAAACGTTCTGGCTAAACCTTGAAGTGCCATTCAGTTAATGCTGCAAAATATGTGTTAAGAAAGAAAACTTGAAAGTGTGTGAAAAGAAATAATTATGGGCGTTTTTGGGTTATTTTTTCGGCTTCCAGTTCTCTTACGCGGGTTTCTATGAATTCTGCGACTTTTTCTTGGCTGTATCGGCGTTCTTCTTCTTGTTTTCTTAGTTGTTCTTTTATGGTGGCTAGGACTTTGTTGACGTCGAAGGGTTTTAGTATGTAGGCGTCGGCTCCACGGTTTACGGCTTCAATGGCGTTTTGCAGTGTTGGATAACCCGTTATGATTATTTTGCGCATTCTCGGCACGGTGTCCTTCATTTTTGTTAGGAGTTCTATGCCTTCCATGTCCGGCAGTCTTATGTCGATGAGGGCTAGGTTGTAGAAGTTTTTCCTTGTTTTTTCTATGGCTTGTTTGGCTGTCTCCGCTTGGTCCACCTTGTAGCCTTCATCTTCAAGAATCATTGTTAGCACTTTTCTTATGTTTTCGTCGTCGTCCACAATGAGGATTCTAGCGTTTTCACCCATACATTTTCACCTCCTTCTTCCATTTTTGGTTCGAGGGGAAGGGTGACCGTGAAGGTGGTGCCCTTTCCGGGGGCGCTTTCAACGGTTATGGTGCCCCCGTGGGCTTCAACAAACCTTTTACAGATGGCTAAACCGAAACCCATGCCCTTCGCCTTCGTCGTGAACAGGGGGGTCCAAAGCTTTTCCATAACCTCTTTTGTCATACCCACGCCTGTGTCTGAAACCGTGAACACGACGCTGTCGCCCTTTTTCATGCTTTTTATTGTTAGGGTTCCGCCCTTCGGCATGGCGTCAACAGCGTTTCTGATCAGGTTTACGAAAATCCTCTTTAACTTCTCGGAGTCAGCCTTCATCTTTGGCTTTTTGTCCACCAGCTTGACAACTTTAATGTTGCTTGGAATTTCAACGACTGCCAAGGCTTCGTTAACAACGTTTTCTGGGTTTGTTTCAGTTATGTCAAGCTTAACTTCCCTTGAATAGTCAAGAAGATCATTTATTATCTTATTTGAATAGGCAATGTTCTTCTCGATTAAGTCCAACATTTCCATGATTCTCTCGTCGCCAAGCTGGCTTAACCGTCTCTTCAAGTAGTACGCGGCGCCGGCGATGCTTGTGAGCGGATTACGTAGGTCGTGGCCAACCATGCCTGCCAGTTCGCCTATAACTGCCAGTCTTTGGGCTTTAAGCAGTTTGTCGTGCATTTCCTTTAGTTCGCGGGTGCGCTCCTCTACTTTTTCCTCAAGCTGGTTCGCGTAGATTTCAAGTTCCTTTCTAGCCTTTTCCAAGCTTTCCATGAGGTCAGCGTTTTCAATGATTACCGCAGCTAGATGAAGGAAAATCTCAAGGGGCATAAGGGATTCTTTTGTCGGTTTCCGCCCATCCACCGGGTCGTCCATGCTTAGTATGCCAACAATTTTGCCCTCTGGTGTGCGCAACGGAGCATAAAGAAGGTCTTGCGGATGCCAGTCCACCATGTTTTCTTCGGAAAGGCGGCTTGGAACTGTTCGCATGTGTTTTATGGCTTCCTCCGTAGGCATGTCTGGTGGAACGCCGAAAACATGCTCTCTAGCCCACGGATCAGCCCAGGGAATATAGTAGAACTCGCCGATCTTAAACCTGTCAAACGCTGGACTGAAACGTTCCCTCCAAACATGACCCGGAGCCTGTCTTTCCCTTAAAAGTTTTATTTCCTCCCTTGTTAGCCCCACGGTGATTAGTTCTTTTCGGTTTAGGTTTTCATCTACGCGTCCAATTACAACTCTCCGCCAGCCAAATTTCTGGATGACTTCAGCTATTTTCCTAATCCTCTTATGAGCATCTTTAATGGTCATTATTTTAGCTGAGCCTATAAGCAGGTTTTCAAGCTTCTTTGTCATGGCGGCTAGGCTTTGGGTTCGCTCAATGTTGGTTATAGCTATAGCCACGTGAGACGCCATTATTTCGAGAAAGCGCCTATCCTCGTCGTCGAAGGCGTCAAGCCTCTCGCTTTCAACATTCAAGACGCCTAAAACCCTATCACCAAGCTTTATGGGAACAGCAAGCTCAGACAGGATTCCTGAAATCCCCGCATCCACATAGGCTGGATCCTTCCTAACATCTGGAACATAAACAGCCCTACCAGATCTAACAGCACGAACAGTTATTCCTTTTTCTCCATCTAACGGGAGCACAAGCTTCAATGGACGGGATAGTCCAAGCGAATTTATTAACCGCAGTTTTTTCCCTGCAACAATGAAAAAGTCCACGTATTTGAAACCCAAAATTTTCTGCATGGCGTTTAAGGTTTGTTTGCAGACTTCCTCAACGCTTTTAGCCTTGCCAAGTTTTCTACCATAAGCGTTTAAGGCGGCAAGCTTCTCCTGTCTCTTCAAGTTGCTTATCGCTATGGCTGCGTGGGAAGCCAAAACCTCTAAGAGCTTTTTATCATCCTCACCAAACGCGTCTAACCTCTGACTTTCAACGTTTAAAACGCCCAAAACCTTCTTGCCAACTTTCATGGGCACGGCGAGCTCGGAGAGAATTCTCTCCCCACCTTTAACATAGGCGGGATCCTTCCTAACATCTGGAACGTAAACAGCCCTACCAGTTCTAACAGCACGAACAGTTATTCCTTTATCCTCGTCGATGGAGAGTTTCAGCGAGAAAATTTTCGAGTATCCACGATGGGCTACCAAGCGAAGAACATTCTCCTCCACCATGAGAAGAGAGGCATACTCAAAGCCTAGGGTTTTCTCCATGGCGTCCAAAGTAAGCCTATAAATTTCCTTTAGGCTTCTAGCCTTGTTGAGTTTCTGTGCATGCTTGTTTAACTCTGAAAGTCTTGCCTCGAAAATTTTCCTTTCCTCTTCAAGTTTTTTACGCTGGGTTACGTCAAGCACTTGAGCAATGGTCCGCATTTTTCCATGAGCATCCCACAGTGTGGTGGCTTTGACTTCGATGATGCCCTCTTCGCCGTTTTTCCTCTTAATCTTCAACTCATATGTAGAAGAGAAAACTTGTCCCTTATGCTGCTTTGCTTGCTCACGCAGTTTATCCGTAGCAAAGAGGGATTTGCTTTCCTCCGCCAAGAATACCCTGAAATCTTGCCCTGTTATCTCATCCTTAGAATATCCTAAGATTTCAGCTAACACATTGTTTGAATAGGCTACCCTAAAGTTTTCGTCTACTATAGCTATGCCGTCGTGGGAGTTTTCCACAACAGAGCGGAAAAACTCCTCTCGCTCCCTAAGCTTTTCCTCTATGAGCTTGCGTTCTGTAATGTCGCGGCTTACACCGATCAAGCCTACAACTTTGCCTTCTTTATCGAAAACTGGAACCTTTATAGTGTCGAAAAATCTTTTTTCACCCTTCTCGTTTACCGTATACTCTTCCACACGAACAGCCACGCCGTTCCGCAGCACTATTTCGTCGCTTTTCCTGCATTGTTCGGCTAAATCCCTTGGAAAAATTTCTTCATCCCTTTTGCCGACTATTTCCGAGGCTTTCAAGCCTACAAGCTTTTCAAAAGCACTGTTAACAATAAGGTTTCGCCCTTCCACATCTTTGAAGTATACAATGTCTGGAATTGCTTGAACCAGTGCACGCAAAGTTGTGCTAACGTTTTGAAGCTCTTCCTCATATTTTCTGCGGCTTGTCACGTCACGGGCTATTCCAAGCTCACCCACTATTTCGCCGTTTTCAATAAGCGGCACACTTATGAACTCGCCAACCAAGTATTCGCCAGATTTAGCGCGAATCCTAAGCTCGACGGGTTCGGGCTTGCCAGCCAATGTTTTTCGGAAATTCTCAACAGCCTCGAAGACGTCGTCCGGGTGGATGATTTCCACAAAGGGTTTACCAACCCATTCTTCACATTTCCAGCCAGTAATCCTTTCGAAGGCAGGATTAAGCGAAACGATCTTTCCATCAGAAGAAATCGTATAAATGACGTCTGGGGCTGCCTCAACGAGATTGCGGTACCTTCTCTCGCTTTCAGCTAAAGCCCTCTCCGTCTCCTTATGGCTAGTTATGTCCACAGCCATCTCGAATCGCACATACTTGTTTCCAGGCCAGCTGATGGCCCTATCTATGCACTTATACCATCGCCCCTTTTTCTTGCAGTAGTATTCCCATAAGTGGGTTTTACCGATATTTTCTCCGAAAATGTACTTGTTGGTGCAGAACGGGCAAGGAGCCTTTCTGCCATGGATAACTTCGTAACATTTTCTGCCCACAACCTCTGCGCCGAAAAGCTCCTTAAACTTGTCGTTGGCGAAAAGAATCTCGTAGGTTTGTGGATCTGCCACATAAACAAGGTCTTCTAAACCATCAAACAACATGTGAAGTTTCTTTAAAACATGGGCTAGTTCTTCTTCATCTGCCATTTTAGGCATCACCTAAAGAAAATAGACGCTTCTTTAAATTCTCCAAGTTTTCTAGGAGATTTTGATTCTCAGTTTCCATTTTTTTAAAATCTAGGCTCAACTTTTCGTATAGCCTTTCAAGGATAATCTTTTCAAGATATGGAGCCCCAGGCCCAAAAATTATTTCAAGGGCTTTTTGGAATTCTGTTAAGTTCTGGGGGATTTCCTCTCGTCGCAGTTTGAAGGTTTTTTCTATATGGAATAGGATGGCCTGTTTTGGGGATTCTCCAAGCGTTGACAGTCCCTCTTCAATGGCTTCTAGGATTGTTTTCTGGAAATCTTTGGGTGTCAATGGACGTCCCTACAATGTATTAAATATTACGATATGATACGTTAAAACCTTTTCGGAAACACCAATTAAATCCTTATGAATCCGAAATCTATACTAAACAGACTGCCCTGCCTTGACCTTCTGAAAACTACGCCTCGCAGCCTCAACATAATTCACAAAAACAAACTCTTCACGTTCATCCCATTCAAGAGGTTGCCCTATATGGGCGTATAACTGCTTCATTATCATGATTTCCAAAAAACGTGCACCCAACCCGAAAATTTTCTCAAGGCCCTCTGCAAACTCTTTAATGTGCTTTGGAATATCATCCTTCGAAATCTTAAACTTGTCTTGGAGATGGAAATATATGGATTGTTTTGCGGATTCACCCAAAGAAGACAATGCCTCGTCAACGGCCTCAAGCAAAATTTGGTCGAAGGTTTTCCGTGTCAAATTCAATAGCCTCTTTTTAGATTAATGAGTGTTGAACTCTTGTGTTATAAAAGTTGCGAACTTTCAAAATTTTTAAGTTATTGATCTAATCGATTTAGAGTCAAAACTTGAAGCTGAAAGTGAGCGTCTGCGAACGCGTTCCTCCATGAGGCTTAGGGCTTTGGCATAGTCCATAAGGGCCATGCGCATGGTTTCACTTTCGCTTATTCCAAGCCTCTGCGCCAGCTCCTCTAACATTTCTTTTTGTTCCTTGCTTAGGACTACTTTGACTATGCATTTTCGGGGCATGTTGAACCCTCTTATACTCTGTATATTTTGTATATCAGAAACATTTAAAAGACTTACGCATCAAAATATAAACGGTGCTCTCCCAATGAAAACCTTAAGAGTTTCAGACGACGTCCACCAAAAGCTAACAGCTCTACTAGGCGAGCTTATGGCGCAGACAAGCAAAATGCAAACTTATCAAGACGCCATAGAGGCTATGCTCTACCAGTCGGTTATACTGCCACCGGAGCTTCTCCGTGAAGTGGAAGAATTCGTTGAAAAGAATAGGCATAAGGGCTACACGCGCCGTGAAGAGTTTATCCGACAAGCCATACGGTTTTTCCTACGGTGGGAATCAGAAGAATACGAGTACTTCGAGCTTCCAAGAGAAAAATATGAAAAGCTTAAGAAAGCCATTAGAGCGTTGGGCTTGCCTTACACTACACCATGGGAATTTGTGGAGGACCAAATAGATAAAGTCCTAGAACAGTATGAGAAATATATGGAGGAGACAGAGGAAACAGGCCATGACCACAACGGTTAAGGGTTTCGAACACATCGTTAAACTTCAAACCTTTGGAAACGTGGACAAGAGCTTAACGGAAAAGCTGCTAGCCATCCTCGTTGAATGCTACGAGAGGCTAGGGCCACCCATGACCTTTTCAGTAAACCTAAACATTTATGAAACCTCAACAGGTCAAGGGTTTTTCGCATCCCACGACGCTTTGGAGGGAAAACCAACAATAAACATTTACTTGGACAGATATTCAAGTCTCCCGTCTAAAGTGGCTGAGGCTGGTGTCAGACGTCAAGCCGCCCACTCAATTCTGCATGGCTCCCCCGAGTTTTATAAAATCAAGTTTCCATCGGGGCTTCGGCAAGCCATGCGCAGTTACGGTTTAACCGAAAATTTGGCGACGGAAATCCTTTACGGGGCGGCCATGGCGGCTAAAGAGTACGCCGTGACAAGGTTTCTCGTGGAAGGCGGATACGTTGAGGATCAAGTGGCTTACGCTAAGTACATGCTTGAACCCACCGCCGAGGAGCTTCAAGCTTGGGAGATGGCGAAACAAAACCCAACGGCGAAAATCATATACTTGGTTATGACTCTTAGAGATGTTTCATGTGCGGTTCCACTGCTAAAGAAGCCGGATATAGGCGACGAAATCAGAGGCTGCCTAGAAAGAAGGGTCGGCCACCTGCCAGAAGCTTACAGGTCGACGGTGCAGAAGATAATTGACGAGGTCATTCAAAAGTTTTCAGAAGACACTTTCAAAAACATAGACAACCTTGTGGAAGCCATTGTGGAGAACATAATCCAAAGGGAGCTTGAGCCAAGCCGATATGGGACGGAAGCCCTCAAGCGGATGGAAAATGAGTAGAGCCGTTTTAGAAGCCATATTAAACGCCATGCAGGTTTGGCTAAACGAACACGAGAAAGAACAGTTATACCGCGAGCTTCTCGCCTATTTTGGGCTTATAGGCGCCCTAAACGAGTGTCAGGCCCTTGAATATGCGTGGCAAGACCCATACAACCGCCAAGAAATAGAACAATTCATAAAAGCATGGCTCACATGGAGACGCAAACGCAGAAAAGAAGAAGCCATAATTGGCGTAGTTTAGCTTTTCAGTCAAGTTTTTCATAAATTCAAATGCCAATAGATTTCAGGTTTAGACATGTTTTTGGCTGTTCGGCCAGTTTGGCGGGCCTTTCGTTGGCCATTGGGCTGGCCAGTAGGTTGTCCAGTTCGGCTTTTCATTTTCTTGGCGCTTTACTCTTTTGCTGAGTGCTGCACTGTGCATGTGGAGGCGTGTGCAGTTGCCTTGGGAGGTAACTGCCAACTATATTCGGAGCGGCCACCGCAGTGTTGACGAGTTCGAGCCCGAAAGCCTTCGCACCATTGTGATCTCTGAGGAGGATGGGATTAAGGCTGTTGTTGGCAAGCCTAAGGGCAAACATTCCATGGAGGTTGTCAGCTTCCTTTTTGATGTTTCTAAGGGTTGGACTTTGGAGAAAGCCAAAGACTGGTTTGAGCGTCACCAACAGAAGCGCCAAGGTGGAACCGAGCATTTCATTGCTGTTTTGCCCTTCAAAGTTGTTGAGAAAATTGTTGACAAGCCACTGCGGATTAGGGGCGTCGCCCTAACGGCTGGCATAAGCCGCAACCTCAACATTTACCTGCCAGAAGAACTGGAAGCCTTCGCAGAGCGGCTTGTTTCCGCGCCTGTCTACATTGAGCATGTGGCTGTGCCGAACGCTGTTGGCAAAGTTGTAAACGCCCACTGGGACGGCCGAAACTTGTGGTATGAAGCTGAAATATACGATGACGAGGTGGCAGAGAAAATTCGCAGGGGCTTGATTAGGCATGTGAGCATCGGCGCCGATTACGAGCGTTTGGACGTTGTGGACGGAAAAATCCCCAGAGGCTTGCACAACGCCGAGTTAAGCCTTGT
This sequence comes from Candidatus Bathyarchaeota archaeon, assembly GCA_018396875.1. Lineage (GTDB taxonomy): Archaea > Thermoproteota > Bathyarchaeia > Bathyarchaeales > Bathycorpusculaceae > DRVP01. Next base: position 8,637 of record JAGTQG010000023.1, on the reverse strand, counting down.
GGCTGTGCCAGGCATTCCGGAGGCGAACATCCAAATTGTGGAAAGGCTGGTGGAGCAGAACGCCGAACCCATTGCAGCTGGCGAATACATTTTGGGCTTTTATCAGGACTTGGAGGCTTTTCTGCCGGAGCATTTCAGCACTGTTTGGCTTGACAGAGAGAACGGCGTCTTCGCCATCATGGGCAAGCCTAAAGCCGAGCCGGAAACCAGCCGCATCCAGAGCATTTTCTTCGCCAAAAGCAAGCTTTGGGACCAGCAGAAGATCCGAGACTGGCTTGCCATGCATCCAGCCTACATGACGCCGGCTAAACCGTCCAGTCTAGCCGAGGACGTTTTTGTGAAAAACGCCAAGCGAACGGTTAGCATAGACACTGTTGTCAGGATGTTGAGGGATGTTTTGCCAAGCCCCATGGTTGAGCGAAGCTGGGGTTTTGGGCCGCAGCGCATGTGCCAAGAACTCCGCAGAGTCATCTACAGGCTTGAAAGGTTTGGCGCTTCCATGGGAGTAGGCCAGGACGAACTGGCCGAAACCATAAGAAAATGAGATGGAGTGATGGCTTATGGCCGATTTAACTGGAAAACCTTGGATGGGAGCAGGCGAAACCGACGATCCTAAGGCGATCATTGAAACCTTTGAAGCTGCAGCCGCCATCACGAAAGGCGATCCTGTCTATTTGAGCGCCGACGACAAGGTTAGCCCGGCCACCTCGGCGCAGGACTGCATTGGCATAGCCCTAAAAAGCGTCTCGGCAGGTCAGCCATGTCCAGTGCTTGTTCGAGGCAGGGTTAAGGTTGTGGCTGGCGGCGCTATAACCCGTGGCAAGGCTGTTTATGGAGCGGACTCTTCAAAGCGGGTTTTGGCTTTAGCCGACATAAACGAGGCTGGCTCGGCGACCCATTCTTGGACACGTAAGCTTGGATGGGCTTTGGAAAGCGCTTCGGCTGCAGGCGACCTCATCTTCATCTACGTCGACAAGTAGCGGAGGCGGTTATGCATGGCTAAGCCCAAGCTTTTTGAGAGCTTGATGCAGTCTGACAGCGAGTTCCGCCAGCTCATGGAAAAACTGAGCCAGAGGGCGGCGTCGCATCCGTTTTTGAGGCGTTACTGCGAAGTCGCCTTGAAAGAGAGGCTTTTCAGCGACACTGTCAACGCTCTGGGGCACATGCATGACACGTTGGTTGAAGCCGCCTACCCCGAAATGATTGGCAGGGAAATCATCATGGTTAGGCCTACCACGGAAGCCATGGAAAGGTTTCCGTTAGACGAGAAGGCTGTGGCTTATCGTTATGCTGAGGGCGCCTATACGCGGTTAAGCGGCAAAAAGGTCAGCACAGTGGACATTTACACAAACATTGTGGCTGAAGCCTCAGAAGTTTGGACCCGCGAGTTCCTCGAAGACGCCACTTGGAACGTTATGGAAACCATGACCGAAAAAGTTGGAAGAGCCTTAGGCGAAGCGGAAACAAACCAAATTTTAGCCATGTATGGAAGCATTGCCAACGCAGACTTGGCTGGAGGCGGCCCTATAGACAATAATGGCCAGGCATTGAACTGGAGCGGTGTTGTAAAGTTGCATAATGCGGTGCGAGGCGAAAACTGGAGACCCACAGTCCTAGTCCTAAACGAGGTGCAATTGCATCAGCTTTTAAACGACGACAAGTTCATTCACGCGCAGTACCTGCCATCCGAACATGTGGATTTGGAGCGGGGCGTTGTCGGCAGCGTTTTAGGCATGAAGGTTTTGGCGAGCACATTGGTGCCTAACGGGACAGCCTACGCCATTGACACGCGAGTAGCCGCCGTAATGCTCTTGCGTAGAGACATAACCGTCGAGGACTGGGAAGACCCGCGGACAGGCGAGTTCGGCGTTAGAGCCACCACACGCTTCGGTTTAGGCGTGCTTCGCAGCAAAGCCGTCGCCAAAATGATCAACATAAGCACCTCGCTGTAGGCGGTTCAATAAAATGGAAAACATGGCCGTCCAATGTCCCAAATGCGGAAAAATCCACCATTTGAAAAGCAGAAGCGACATGGTGGTTTGCGACTGCTGGCGGATCTGCCCCATCTGCGGGGCGGAGATGACGCCCTACACGCCGGACACTGCGCCCAAAACTTACGCGTTAGACGGCTTGCGAGAACTGCAAGTGCTTGTGGCGTGCACACGGCATTCTCCCCCTTTTTATGGCTTGCAGAAACCCGTGGAGGTTCGATGGGATGCGTAAGCTGCAGGAGCGTTTAAGGCTGGCGAAAATAGTGTTAGCCGAGCTTAAGAAGAGGCCTTTGGGCAGAACAGAGCTTGAAAAACGCACTATAAGGCAGTTTGGAACCCACAGCGCCTTCGAGGGGATTTTCCGCTGGCTTGTTCAGGGCGGATATGTGGCGAAAAGCGAGCAGCGCCACCGCGCGCCATACATGATAACCGAGAAGGGCTTGAAACTCTTGGAGGGCCTATAGCGATGGCGAACATTTTAAAACGTCTAGTGGAGGCATTTACTGTAAAGCGACAGCAAAGCGGCTACGCTTCCACCCAGTCCCAGCTTGCCTACGAGACCCCAGCAATACCGTTGGCCGACGTATTGCGGCTTTACGAGCGCGACCCCACATGTAAGGCCAGTGTGGATTTGCTGGCGGCATCCGCCGTCGGCATGGGCTTCTACACGACGGTTAATGAGAACTATGCGAAAGCGGAAGAAGCAAAACGCCTCGTAGACCAGTTTAACGAGGAAGTTAATCTCGACGCGCTTTTGTGGGAGATGGCCCGCGTCCTAATCGCCTGCGGAAACGACTTCTGGTTGAAGATCACTCCTGAAAGGCTTACTGGACTTTATAGGCTGCCAGTGGACGCCATAGAAAAAATCGAGTATGGCTTTCTCCAAGAGGGCGGGCTGAAAATTCCATATCGGGTGGATGGCTACAAGCTTAGGCTTGCCTATGGTGGTGAAACGCTTAACCCTGAGGCAGTTATCCACTGGCGCATAAACTGTTTGGGCTCTTCGGGCTTTGGAACAGGCGTACTGCAGGTTTTACTGCATACATTGACGTTTTACGCTGACCGTAGGCCGGCCTACGCTTGGATGAAAGCCAAAATAGAGCGCATAATGCCAAAAATCTTCGAGAAATACGCCGGGCCAGATGTTTTAGCTCTTCTGGAGAGAGCTGACGAGGCAACAATTCAAAAGTTTGAAAAGGCCATCAAAAGCCGGCCAGAAGAAGGCGTATGGCTATTTTACAGCGGAAAAGGCGACATTAAACCTTTAACCATCGATCCCCGCGCCCGGTTCGAGTATTACATTGACTACATTGTTAACCAGTTTTATCTTGGCTGTGAAACACCGTTGCCGAGGCTTTTCAGTACGCCGGGCTTCACCGAAGCCAGTGCGCGAGCCGCCTTGGAACTGCAGGACATGCTCATAAAGCCTGTGCAGCGCTACATTAAGCGGCAGGTTGAACGCTCCGTCTTCGCGCCTTTGCTGGTCCAAGCTGGTTTAAACCCGTATGAGGCTAGGGTTCGCTTAAACTGGGGTGCGCCTAAAACCCCGCAAGTCAGCATTGCGGACATGTTGAAGGCAGCCGAATTGGGGCTTATCCGTCCAGAAGAGTTTCGCAAGAACGCGGTTAAATGGGGTTGGGAGCTTTGGGAAAAGCCTTCCGAAACCGCCTTGGAGGAGGCGAAGGCATAATGCCGCTAGGCTGTTTTTGGGTTTCCTTTCTCCCCTCGGAAAACGCCGTGCTGCCTCTCCACGGCGGCGGAAAACGGCTCAATAAAGCCATTTGGAGGTGAACGATTGAAATGAACCTTCTGCATGTTGGTTTAGGCATAGGTGCAGCCGTTGTCTACGCCTTTCTGGGATATGCCGCCCAAGACAAGCCGTTTGACCTGCGAAAGTTTCTACGAACAGTGGCTATTGCCGCCTTTTCAGCGCTTGGCCTTGACTTAGCGGGGATGACCTTCGACGTTTACACCGCCCTAGTGGGGCCAACCGCCATAACGGTTTGGCTTCAGAAGCTCGTGGACACGGCTAAACATTGAGGGATAAGCCTATGACAAGCCAAGAGGTGCCATACTGGCGTTACGAGGAAGCCTATAAAGCGATTCACAGCGCCTTAAGTGGGCTTATGGCTCCGCCGGCGGGTAAAAGAATCACAAGGCTTACGTTTACATGGAACGCTGACGGCACCCTCCGCACTATTAAGGCGTTTATGGGCAACGAGCCGCTTTTCACCCTCACCTTTTCTTGGAATGCAAATGGCACTTTGCAGGAGGTGGCCCGAACATAGGCTGGTTCAGCTAGCCTATGCGAGAAACCACCAGAGAGAGGAATGAAAATGCAGGATGTGAATGTTGGAGGGTTGGTGAAATACCGCGTTATTAAGCGGCGAGTCAGCGAATCTAAGCCGTATGCCATCGAAGAAAGCAGCCACAATTGTTTCCTTATTGAGGGCATGAATTACATGTGGCGACTGATCCTAGGCGAGTCTGGACTGACGCCTTTCGACGCGGCTAACGCCTATATCGGTGTTGGCGACGGAACAACGGCTGAAAACGAATCGCAAACGGGATTGCAGGGCACCAACAAGTATTATAAGGGTATGGCAACGGGTTATCCGAAGGGTCCAAGCGAGGCTGGAGACAAGAAAGCCGTGTTTAGGGCTGTTTTTGGGGCTAACGAGGCGAATTTTGCGTGGAACGAGGTGACTGTGGCGAATGGCAACAGCGACGCCGCCGTAAACATGCTCCGCATAGTGGCTTCAAAGGGGACTAAAAGCAGCGGTGAAGAGTGGACGGCTGAAGTGGAAGTGCAGTTCCAGAATCCATAGCGTAGCAGTGGATGAGCAATGCCGACTTTTGGATACACGTCGCCTGGCGCGTCAACACAGGGCACTGGACAGAGGATTTCGGGAAGCGTTTTCACATGTCCCGAGAACTGTGTGGCTGAAAGCATAAGCTATTACACTGCTTCATCGGGAAGCGGGTCGTCAAGACAAGTGTCCTGTGCAATCTACCGCCATTCTGACAGCGCCTTTATAGCGGAGACTGAACGGCGAACCTTTACAAGCTGGTCTCCGGGATGGTTAACCTTCAACTTTCAAGACCCTAAGCCGCAATTGCAAGCAGGCGTCGAATACGTGCTGGTGGTTTTTAACACCTCCTCTCTGGCATCACCCAACATTACTTATGATGCAGGCGACTTCCCAGAACAAGGACACTACCAGTCTTGGACTAACTACCCGCTTCCATCCACCGCCAACTTCACCCACGAAAACCGCAAATACAGCATTTACTGCACCTACACGCCGCTGGCTCCAAGCCAAACGGTGACTTGGAGCCAAACAGGCATATTGAACCACGTTTACAGCCGTCCAAACCGCGCCATGAAACTAAGCCAAAACATTAATGTTTCCCACTTTTTTGTCCACCACCGCATTATGTGGTTTATACAAGCTACACGAGTGCTTCACGTGTGGACCGCTGCCTATCCGGTTTTAACCATCAAACAGTGGACTGTAAGCCTTGGCTTAACCCACGCTTTTCGCAGACCAACCCGTGTGATTAGGCTCTCAAACAACTTGCAATTAGACCACCTCAGCGGTGTGCCCATCCATTTCATAAGATTTTTTGAAAGGCTTGGCTTAGCCCACAAAGTTTTTGTGGCGGTTCCAAGCGCAAGAAAAACTAAATTGTTCCTCGTGGTCGGAGACCTAGCCATCCAGATAACCGGCGACTAACATTTGGAAAAGAGCTAAATCCAGAACCTTATCACTCTAGAATGGGGAATGGGTTGCACGCTAAAAAGTTAGTGGTTGCCGTTTTTATATGCACACTCTTTTCAGCCTCTATGGGCAATTCCGCCCTACGGGTTTTCGGTTGGGGCAACGGCGGATACAGCACAACCCCAGACAATCCGAAGTATGGAACTCACGACTGGATCGCTGAACACGCCCTTGACTGGCTTCCAGAAGCCGAAAAACAGTTTATCCTCGAAAACCTTGCCATATACCTTTATGGAACAGAGCTTCCAGACAACAAAAACGCTCCCGACGGCATAGGCGACACCGCCAAACACCACGTCTATTTTTACGCCAACGGAACCCTGCAAGATGACAGCGGAGCGGTGCGCGCCCAACAAGAATATGAGTACGCCTTAAGCCTTTACCGGACTGGACTGGTGGCGGATGCGGTTAAACATCTTGGAGCCATGGCCCATTATATTGCAGACCTAGCCGTATTCGCTCATGTTATGGGTTCTAAAACAGACTGGGGTGAGGAAAAACATCACAGCGACTATGAGGATTATGTGGGGCGAAAGACGAGCAGCTATCAAGGTGAGTTCAACGTTTTCCTTCAGTTTGATGGGGCGCTTGAAACAATAACGGCTTACGACGCTGCGGTTTTGCTTGCCTACGACACGACTTTTGACCCGGATGGCGGCTTGACATGCGTGTGGATGGACAACAACTACAACTGGAGCGACTCAACATTTTTGAACCGCTGCGGCGAATCCTTAAACTTGGCGGTAAACCTAGTCGCGGATGTCTTGCACACCTTCGCCTTGGAAATTCAACATCACATTCCAGTGCCATTCCACTACCAAGTTGAAGACTATTACTGTGGCCCCGCTTGCCTCGAAATGGTTTTCGACTATTACGGCGAAGACATAGACCAGTACGAGATAGCCGACGTCGCCCGAACCATAGGCGAACCAGATTATTTGACTTATAGGGATGAGCTTCGAAGGGCAGCCCACTTCAGCAACCTAAGCACTTCCATGGGCGGCGAACTTGAATACAACATTATGGGCTACACGCTGCGAAGTTTGGGATACGCAGCCTTCGAATCCACCGGCATGAGCCTAGACGACCTCAAACGTTACGTGGACATGGGCAAACCATTAATCCTCCTAATGTGCTACAACGAATCTCACATGTATGGACACTACCGTGTTTTGGTTGGCTATAATGAGACGCACTTCTTCCTCCACGACCCATGGAACAAGCCTGAATGGGGCGGAAAATATGGCGGTCCAAGCATAGCCTTCAACTACACAACGTTCCTAGACCTATGGAACTACAGTGGCCACTGGGCACTTTACGTGGAGCCATGGCGCCTAAACGTGTCTGCCCCAGCCACAGTCACGCCCGGAGAGCCTTTCAAGGTGAATGTGACAATCACTTATCCAGAGCCCCCGCCAAACGCTGTGGAAACATATCCGGCGTCGGCGTGCAATGCCACAATATTTTTGCCGGCAACCGTTAGGCTGGCGGATGGCGAAACAGCCCGAAAAACCATTGGGGCAGGCGTTTTACACGCTGGCGAGTCCGCGACCGTAAGTTGGACGCTTGTGGCATCCACATACCCCATCTGGGGCAAAATAGCCATAGAAGCCGAGGGACTAGTCTCGGGGCGAGTGGGAGCGTACGTCCATCCAGCGTACGAATACACCGATAGGGTTGGCGGCAGAATAGTTTTCACGGTGGGACCAGAAGACACTACGCCGCCCACCATAGGCATTCCAACCCGCGAGCCAGCAGGCGACGTTCAACCGTTCCAAAACGTGACGGTTATGGTGAACGTGACGGACGGCGAAAGCGGAGTCGCAAATGTAATCCTGTCCTTCACAATAGACGGAGGCGTCACTTGGGAAAACCAGACAATGACGTTTAATGCTTCAACAGGGCTTTATGAGGCTTTTATAAGGGGGCAGGAGGCTGGGACAACTGTTCGCTTCAAAATCATCGCCTATGATGTTGTTGGAAACGAGGCGGTGCTGAACGGCGAGCAACCCTACTGCGTTTACACAGTGATTCCGGAACTTCAGCCAATTCATGTTCTAGCATGCCTAGCCATAACATCCATGCTTATAGGCATTCACAAGTTTAGAAAAGCCAAAACCTTCCCTATTTCTGCGTGTCTTAAAAGGATTAAATAATCGTCCTTTCAGATAAAGGATTAATTTTTAATGTTTTTATAGAAAATTTGGCATAAATTTTCCTTTTAAACGTGAAAATTGCTTAAATTTTGCTTCTTCACATAGATTTTTGGAGGCTTGGCCGTTGACAAGCGTCTCAGTTGAGGATGTGCGCGACGTCCTAAACATCGGAGAGGCGGATATTCCAGACGAGAAAATCGCCAAGATGATTAAGCGGGCTGAGGTTGCCCTCGAGCTTGAGCTTGGCAAAGAAATAGATTATGCGAACTGTACGGAAGCCGAAAAGGAAGCCATAACCGTTCTAGCCGCCATATACGCCATCTGCTACCTAACCGGCGGATCGGCGGTCGGCTTAAGCTTCAGCCTAGGCGACAAAAACGTAAGCGTGCTGGGAAACGCTCCACCCTTAAACGTTTTGCAGTCCGAGCTTGAACGCATATTGTCCCATCTAAAACAGCCTTACATAGGGAGGGCTTAAACGCCGTGGGAACAGTGCCAGAGGCTTACTACCAATTCGTCATAGACTACGCGCCATACGTTTACGTGGTTCCGCCCGGCACGCCTCTTTTGCCCGGCGACAAGGTTTATGTTGCTTTGCCGAATGAGGGCGTGAACGGCTATTTCCGCATTGAAACCGTTGAGTATCGTGTGGACGCCAGAACCCAGACTTTGGAGGTAGCCCTTGAGCTTGGAAGGGAACAGCCGCTT